>NZ_JBWKJV010000022.1:0-92324 GCF_056432045.1 Streptomyces sp. NPDC045701
AACCCCGCCAGCACCCCGTCCCACTCCTCAACCAACCCCACCCCAAGCTCAGCCATACCCCAACTCAACCACAAACAAGTGCGATTGCAGTACTAAGCGTCAGTTGACCTCCGTCGGGCTGGAGCGGAGCCGGAGCCCCGGCCTGCGTGCAACCATGAGCCCGAGCGCTTCGCGACCGACACAAGGGAGGGAACGTGGGCAGCACTACGTCCGCCAAATGGTCCGGCTGGCGCAGCCGAATTGTCGAGATACCGGGTGCGGGAGGCGGGAGGCCGGTCCTCTTGGAGTTCCGCGCCGGCCTCACCACGAGCTTCAGCCTGTCGACCGTGCGCGAGGGTCCCCATCATCAGCGGGCCCACCACACGCTCGTCACCATTGGCCGGACCGGGCCGTCACACATCGTCCTGCCGGCCGACTGCAACGCCCTCGCCATCTGGCGAGTCGTGGCGGGAAGCGAGGGCGCCAGTGGCCTGGGCCGGTGGAAGGTGCGCATCGTGGACAGCGACGCGCTGCCTCAGCTCCCGAGCAGAACAGCCCAGGGAAACGGAACCCAGACCTTCGGCTATTTCAGCCCCAAGCCGTACTTCGAGTACGCGCCGGTTGTGCACTACGACTTCATCGACTCCCCCGGCACCATCATCTACACACCGGCCAACGGTGGGAAGCAGCTGATCCGCTCCACCTCCGCTGTCGACCAGAAAGGCACCCTGCGCCTTCCGCAGCACGGATACGTCACCTTGTCCGAACACGGCAAGTGGCGAATCTCGGTGACCTGACCCCACTGATTTGAGCGCTCTCCCTTCTGATCGGATGGCGAGTCGAGGGTGACGACGGCTCGGACGACCGAGGTGATCCGGGTGGTGCTGCAACGGAGCTTCCGCAGGACCCACCAGCTTTTCAGGATCGCTATGGCGCGTTCGCCGAGGCTGCGGATCTTGGCATGATCCCGGTTGTGACGCCGACGCCAGCCGCACAGATTCCTGCCCCGAAACGGAACACGGATGCCTGAACTCGCACCCTGATACGCCTTGTCCGCTCAGCACTTGATGCCGTCGGCGGTCAAAGCGGCCGGGATGCCGTGCGTCTGGGCCGCGGCCAGGTCGTGCGTGGCTCCCGGCAGTGCGTCCGATACCCAGATCAGGCGTCCGGCCGGGTCGGCGAGAACCTGCACGTTCATGCCGTGGTGCTTCATCTTCCCCGAGTAGTACGGACGGTCGGCAGCGATGCGGTCGATCGGTAGGAGCGTGCCGTCGAGGATCACGTACGCCTTCCTGCGGACCCTGTCCATGGCCTGCTCCAGCGTCGGAGCCAGCGGTGCCAGGAGATCGACGGCCTCGTATGTAGCGGTAGACCGCCGCGGTCCCGATGCGGAAACCCGCCGCGAGGCCGGCGTAGGTGTCACCGCAACGCAGGTGCGCGAGGACGAGCAGGGCCTGCCGGCCACAGGTATGGCGGCGCCAGCGGGGACCGATCCGACGCCGGTGAAGCGCGAGTAGACCGGCAAGACGCTGCAGGGTGCAGCTGGACGGATCGATGACAGACGGGTAGGCAAATGAGGGCACGGCCGACCCCACGACCGCGTATGGCGGTGCGGGTCTGAACATGGTGGAGGGTGCCCCAGTGTGCAATCAGCGTGAACGGGTCGCGACGGACGTTGAGCCAGGCTGCGAGATTCGGGTAGCGGTGCGCGGCACGGTCAGCGGCCGCACGGCGGCGGGAGGCGACGGACGTGAGAGCGCAGCGATAGCGACGCGGCGGCGGCATGTGTCCGAGGCTGGCGCCTCCCAGGTCGCCAAGGCCGTCCGTGCTTTCGGACGCGGCGAGCTCGGCACGTCTTCCGCCGTTGACCACCACCACAGCCGAACTCCCGGCAAGGGATGTCTTCGTCCGGCCGACCGTAGCCGCACGAATGGGCGTTCTGGCCGCGGAACCGTTTGACGTCGTCCCGGCCCCCGGAACACCGGTTCACCGACCAGGGCCGCTTCGGCACGCTGGCTACGCCTCCGGAGGGCTTACCGCGCCGTGATCACGGCGGCTGCCGCTGCTGCGGGCTCCGAGGGAGCCACCGCTACAGGAGGAGCGGCACTCCGGGCGGAGCCCCTGCCGCCCATACGGCAGCCGACGCAGTCCGGATGTCCGTACCTCGCCGAGGCGTCCCGCACCTTCCAGGACCACTCCTCGGCTGGACGCGGTCCGCTGGGCTTGCCCCAGCCCGCGAGGTGGAGCGCCCAGGTGACAACAGCCGCCGCGCCGAGGATCGCCGCGCCCACCAGTACGAGCGGGAGCGATACGGCGACGACGGACAGCCCCGTGACGCAGAGGCCGACGAGGCCGATCGCCGTGCCGGTCCAGCCGGCCACGGTGTGGCCGAGGTCGACGTCTCCGTGTGCACTCATGTCTCGCCTTCCGTAACCGGAGATACGCTTCCAGCAAGGGAAGTTTGTCTCACGACGTAAGTTACTTAGAGCGTAAGGGAAAATTTCGGTGGATGGCAAGCGACGTCCTCCCGCTACGGCAGAGCAGGCACACGCCCAGATGGATCGCCTCATCGCGCTGGGCATCGTCGCTCAGCACGACGTCGCCCAGAAACTGGGCCTGAACGTCACTGATCTCACCTGTCTCGGGTTCATCCTGGAAGGGGAAGCGGCGGGGGAACCCCTCAGCGCCGGTGACCTGGCCCAGCGGGCGAACCTGACGACAGGGGCCATCACCGGTGTCATCAACCGGCTGGAGCGCGCCGGGTACGCCCATCGAAGGAGTGACCCGGGCGACCGCAGGCGCGTTCGTGTCGTCGCCGATGTGACGGCAGCGCCGCGGCTGCACGAGGTGTACGAGGGCAACTACCGCCGGGTCGGCGCACTGTTCGCCAGCTATTCGAGTGATGAGATCGCGGTGCTGTCCGACTGGCTCACTCGTGCGACCGACATCATGCGCGCTTCTCTGGAGGAAGTACGCTCCAACATGACGGACTGAAGCCCAGGGCTGTCCCGGCTTCGATACCCCGGAGGACCGCGGGCGAAGACGATTCCCGTACGCCGGCCTCGCTCGGCAAGCGGGACGCCTGGCATGCGCTGCCGTACGTCCGGACGGGCATGGTGACTCGGCGGCCGGCCGGCCGAACTGGCTGCGCGCAGCGGAAGTCCGCTGAACCGGATGGCATCGCCCGTACGCGACAGCCGTGGTCGTGTACCTCTGCGTGGGGGCCTTCGCCCGTCGAGGTGGTCCGCGAGCAACCCACTGACGTCCGTCGGAACGGCGCGACGACGCGGCGTCACGGCGAACGGCGGAACGGCGGGACCGGCACGGCGGCCGCTCGGCGGCCAGCGGTACGCACAGCGACGCTCGGCGGCCGGACGGGCGGTGGCGCGGCCTGGAGACGGAGGACAGCGCCCCCGTGCAGAGGCCGGGACCGCGCCACCGACAGCGGCCCGGCCGCCGGACAACTGCCGGGGCGGGGCGCAGGCGGTGACGGGGCAGGGGGAACGTGGAGTGGCCCCCGGTGCCCTTGGCCAGCCGGCCGTGCGTTGGTTTGCAGACAAGAGGGGTTGCGCCGTGCGAAGGTCAGTGGCAGACGCTCGCGTCAAGGCGTTGGCCTCATCATTTGCGACGGGACCTTTTCAGCACTCCAGGGAGCAGCAGGGCCACGACGATAGCCACTGCCACAGCTGCGACCACGAGGGCCGTGCCCTTGCCCACTCCGAGAACGGAGAGTAGGAAACCCAGAATTGCGCAGAGGGCGAGTGCGATGACCATCTTGTTCCGCTGTCGCTCCATGGCATCTCCTGTTGATCAGTCCGACAACGAGTTCACTGCTTGCCCGGTGGCATAGCCGATTCCTATGGCGCCACCGGCAGCGGTGCCGAGGGCGGCGCCTGGTTCCTGCTCCTGGTGCGCATCCAGCCGCCGCCGTGACGATGCACCCGATTGTGGTTCCCGCCGTGGCGCCACCAACATCCGAGAACCAGTCCTTGACGCTGTACAGGCCGGTCGGGTCGGTGTTGTCGATGGGGTCGCCCGCGGCGTAGAGGTAGGGGTCGGTCTCCTGGCCGGAGGGGTCGGGCTGCGCGAAGCGGGCGGTGTTGGGGTCGTGGTAGCGGGCGCCCATCTCGTACGGCCCGGTCGGATCGCCGTACTCGCCGGCGTGGCGGTAGGGCTGGGGGATGGTTCCGGTGATGTTGCGGGCGCGGAATGGGTGGCGGTCCGGGCCGGGTGGTCAAGGCGTCCCACATGGTCGATGAGGTGTTCCGGCTGCGGAGGGAGCAGCTGGACCTGATCGCCGCGCCCCGCCTTCCGAGGCCCCGGCCCTCGTACGAGGACCGTATTCCGACAACTGCCTGCCTGGCCGCCGCGAGACGCCTTCTGGCACGATCGGGGTGTGCAGGAGCCCTACCGCTACCCGCCCGTGGAAGCCGACCGTATCGACCCGTTGGACGGTGAGGGCGATGGAGAGACGGCGCCGTACCTGATTTTCGGCTGGCGCCGGACCTCGTACGCGTTCGCCGATCCTGACAAGGACTACGGCGGACATCTGGTCCAGTGGATTCCCATGGGCTACATGGTTCTCCGCCACGCTCAGAAGGTGGCCGTGTACAGGGACGGCGAGAGGGTGCGGGAGTGGCCGGTACCGCAGGGCGAGACGCTCGGGGTACCGCCGCGCAGCATGTCGAGTGATCCTTACATCGATGCTCTGCCGAGCACGTCGGCCGCCTCCCACACAGCATGGCAGCGCACCGCGTGCGGGTACCTGGTCATGACACCGTCCATACCGGACAGGAAGCCTCAGGATCCCTACGATCGGGCCGAGGCCTTGGCCATGACGGCCGAGGCCTCACGGACGGAGGGCCTGGCGGCGCTCTGGTACGTCTACCGGGCCGAGAACTGGCACTGACCGGCGGCAGTCACAAGTTCGGGTCGGCCGCGCAGGGCGGGACCTCGACGCCCACCTCGGCGAAGGGCCGCAGGAGCACGTGGTAGTGCTCCTGGGCGAGCCTTTCCCGGCAGTGAACCGCCCGTGCGGCAATGACGTACGCGGACTTGGCGCCCGAGAGCAGGCCGGAACGGAACGCGTTGAGTTCGTCGGCACGCGGAAGCAGGGTCGAGCCGACCACCGCCTGCAACTCGGACTCGTGCGCGGCGGAGAGCTTGAGCGCGCGGCTCGCCTCACGGCCGCCCTGGCCGCGGAGGCGCACCATGCCGTCGTAGACGACGGCGAGCGCGTCGGGGGTCAGCTTCGCCGCTGTCCCGATGAACCCGGTGGTCACCGCATCCAGCATGTGCTCCTCCTCGTACCTGAACCGGCAGAAGGAGCAGCCTATCTTCCACTGCTGCGCCGGGTCGCCGGCTCCCGGACAAACCTGTCGCACGGAAGGACTTGCCCAGCCCGGACGTGGTCCTCAACGGCTGGCTCAGGCTTGCCCAGCCGCCGGCTCCCACAGCGAGTGGGCGAGCCCGGTCCCGTCGCAGTGGAAGCACCGGCCTTACCGGGCCGGACGTCGGGCAGCCCCCTTCGTGGTCGGGACGTGCCCGGAACCGCGGCGCTGCCAGAACGCCCCGGGCGGCCCGGAATCCTGAAGTTGGAGCAGGCCGCTGGAGCGGTGCGGCCGCTGGAGCGGCCGGGTCAGGCGGGCTCGGGCGTGGTAGGGAGGCGGGCGTTCATCGCGGCTTCAGTGCTTTGGTAGGACGGCATGACGGTGCTCAAACCGGTGAGATCGAGCATTCGGGACAGGCGGTCGGGAACCGCGGCCAGGGTCAGGGAGCCGTTCGCGGTCATCGCGCAGCGCATGATGCCGATCAGGGCGTTGAAGCCGGAGGAGTCGCAGAAGGTGATCCCGGCCAGGTCCAGGATCAGGTGCGGGTGTCCTCGGGCGATGACGTCCAGTGCTCCTTCGCGCAAGGCGGGAGCGGTCTGGGTGTCGATCTCTCCGCCGATGCAGAGGGTCGCCAGGTGCCCGTCGGTGTGGGTGGTGGTGAGGACGAGGCCGTCGGTCACGGGTCAGCGCTCCTGGTCAGCGCGGGTGGCGCCAGCGACGGGCGCGGCCAGGGTGCGGGCCGTCGATGCGGCGGCCGACTGCTCAGTGGCCGGTGCCGGGGGTACGGACAGCGCGAGTAGGGCGATGTCGTCACCGGTCCCGGTGGGCAGGTCGGTGATGAGCGCGATGGTGTCTTCGACCAGGCGGCCGGCGTCCGGGCTGGTGCGGGTGGTGAGGAAGGCGGCCACGCCTTCCTCACCCAGCATGGTCCCGTCCGGCAGGCGGGCCTCGGTGAGCCCGTCGGTGTAGAGCAGCAGGCCGTGGCCCGGGGCGAGGTGGAAGGTGTGGGAGGCGAACCGGGCTCCTTCCAGTGCGCCCACGAGCATTCCGCCCCTGGGCCGTATCTGGTTCACCGCCATCGCGCCGTCGTCCCCGAGGTGCATGTGGAAGGCGGGGGGATGGCCTCCCGTGGCCACGGCCACGGTGAACCCGCCGCCCGGGGCCGGCTGCAGGGTGCCGAAGAAGCAGGTGCAGTACCGGCTGCCCAGCGAGGGATCGAGCAGCAGGGCGCTGTTGAGGGCGTCGAGGACTTCGGTGGGATCGTCGTGGTGCTGGGCAGCTGCGCGCAGGGTGTAGCGGGTCAGCGAGGTGACGGCTGCGGCTTCGGCGCCCTTGCCGCACACGTCCCCGAGGAACAACGCCCAGCGCTGTCCGCCCAGGGAGAAGACATCGTAGAAGTCACCGCCGACGTCCCGGGGCGAGTCGGTCTGGTAATGGCAGGCCAGCTCCAGCCCCGGAACAGGCGGCAGCGCGGGAGGCAACAAGGTGCGCTGGAGGGTGGTGGCGAACGCGGTGATCGCCTCGGTGTCCCGCTCGGCCCGGGCCCGCGCCTCCTCCTCCGCCTTGCGGCGTTCCTGCTCCTCGCGCAGCAGCCGCAGACCCGAAAGCCGCAGCTCCATGGCGTCCAGAACCACCGCGGCCAGGTCGGCCAATGTCGCGGTGTCGGCCTCGGTGATCAGACGCGGTTTGGTATCCAGGATGTTGACCGTGCCCAGCCGGTGTCCGTCGGCGGTGATGATCGGCGCCGCCGCGTAGAACCGCACCCCCAGAGGACCGGTGACCAGCGGATTGGTGCACGCGGTCGGATCCGAAAGGGTGTCGGGGATCACCAGCGCGTCATCGCGTAGGATCGCCGACCCGCACAGGCCCGGGTCCCGGCCAATCTGCGCGACCCCTTCCAGGCCATGAATGGCCTTGAACCAGATCCGGTCGGCATCGACAATCGTGACGCTGGCCACGGGGACATCGAACAGCCGGGCTGCCATCGCCGCAACCCTGTCGAACGCCCCGTCGGGCGGGGTATCCAGGATGTCGTAGCGGCGCACCGCCTCCATCCGCGCCGCCTCCACCCCGGCCGGCGGTACCCGCCTCAACCGCGACTCACCCGGCGAAGCCTCGGGGGCGCCTGACATCGCTCAGCTCCAATTCTCCACGACGGAACCGGCCCCAGCGCCCAGTCCTCCGCCACCGACCCTACGACAGCAGCGCAACCCGCCTCCGCCTCCGCACATCAACCACTCATCCACGCTGTATCGCCACATGAACACGCCCACATCCAGCAATCTTCATGGAGGGGGCGACGGTCGAGGCCGGGCTGCTCGGCCATGTTGTCGGGGTTGGGCGGCCGGGGCGGGAAGCGCCGCTCCAGGATCTCCGCCCACTCGTGGAGAACGACGAAGCCGGTGGTGCCGGCCTGCGCCTGGACCAGTTCGGTCAGCGCGTCGATGAACGGCTGAGCAGGTGTGCCCGGCGGCATCGCGGCGGCGGCAAGGAACAGAACGACTGGGCCAAGGGCGTCTTCCCGGCCGCCCACGAACGACTGAAGCCGGCCACCGCGATGCCGGGGCCTTCGCCGGGACGACGCCCACCGCCGTCGCCGGTGCATCGTGGCTCGCGGCCGGCGACATCGCACGGGCCGCTGCGCGTCCCCCACCACGAGTGACTCTCCGGAAAACACCGAAGGCAAGGAGAGAGATCTCCTTGCCTCTCCCAAGGTATAGCGCATCGGGGGGCTTGCGGCAAGGCCCCCGTCAGGGCGCAGAATCGGCGGCCAAGGCCACAACCTGCAGAAACGGGGACACGAGGTGCGTGTGTTGGATATGAGGACCTGCACGGGCGGCGGTTCGGCAGCGCTGGAGACGCTGCCGAACCGAGCTGCAGATGCAGGACGACGGACCACGGCCGCGTCGGGGGTGTCGCGATGACCGAGCAGTTCGTGCGGGACCTCCAGGATGTCGACGAGACACAGGTCGCCGTCGTCGGCGGCAAAGGCGCGCACCTGGGCACGCTGTCGCGGATCGAAGGCGTCAGCGTGCCGGACGGGTTCTGTGTGACGACTGACGCCTTCCGGCGGATCGTGGCGGAAGCGCCGTCGGTCGGGGACCGCATCGATCAGCTGTCGCTGCTGAACCCGGACGACCGGGAGGCGGTCCGAAGCCTCAGCGCGCAGGTCCGCCGGACCATCGAGGAGATCACCATCCCGGGCGATCTCGCGTCGGCGGTCACCGCCGCGCTCGCCCGGTTCGGCGAACGGGCCGCCTACGCGGTCCGGTCCAGCGCGACGGCGGAAGACCTGCCGACGGCGTCGTTCGCCGGCCAGCAGGACACGTACCTGAACGTCGTGGGGCCGGAGGTGATCCTCCGGCACGTCAGCCGCTGCTGGGCCTCGCTGTTCACCGAGCGGGCCGTGACCTACCGCCAGCGGAACGGCATCGACCACCGCACGGTCGACATGGCCGTGGTCGTGCAGCAGATGGTCTTCTCCGAGGCGGCCGGGATCCTGTTCACCGCCGATCCGGTCACGGGCAACCGGAAGGTCGCCACCGTGGACGCCGGCTTCGGGCTGGGCGAGGCCCTGGTCTCCGGCCTGGTGAACCCGGACGTCTTCAAGGTGCGAGACGGCCAGGTCGTCGCCAGGACGATCGCCGCCAAAGAGCGAGCCGTGCGCGCACTGCCGGACGGTGGCACGCAGACGAGGGCCGTCGACTCGCGGCAGCAGGAGCAGCCGGCGCTGACGGACGCACAGGTCGTGCGGCTGGTACAGCTCGGGCGCCGGATCGAGGCTCACTTCGGCAGCCCGCAGGACATCGAATGGTGCCTGGCCGATGACGGCTTCCAGATCGTGCAGAGCCGGCCGATCACGACGCTGTTCCCGATCCCGGAGACCGACGACCAGGAGAATCACGTCTACGTCTCCGTCGGCCATCAGCAGATGATGACCGACCCCATGAAGCCCCTGGGGCTCTCCTTGTGGAAGCTGACGGCCATGGCGCCGATGCGCGATGCCGGCGGGAGGCTCTTCGTGGACGCCACCCGCGCGCTGTCCTCGCCCGCGAGCCGCGCCAATCTCATGGATCTGGTGGGGAGGTCCGATCCTTTGACCAGGGACGCCCTGGAGACGGTCCTCGACCGGGACGACTTCGTCCCCTCACTGCCGGACCCGGAGCCCGGCGGCCGTCCCGTCGGCGGCGCGTCCGCCCCGATCGAGACCGACCCGGCCGTCGTCACCCGGCTCATCGAGCGCAGCGAGAAGTCCGTCGCCGCCCTGCGGCGCGACATCGCAGCGAAGAGCGGGCCGGCGCTGTTCGACTTCCTGCTGGAGGCCTTCGAGGAGCACAAGCGGGTTCTCACCGATCCGCTGAGTTTCCAGGCGATCATGGCGGGGATGGAGTCCACGTGGTGGCTCAACGACAAACTGCACGAGTGGCTGGGCGAGAAGAACGCGGCTGACACTCTTACGCTGTCCGCCCCCGGCAACATCACGTCGGAGATGGGGCTGGAGCTGCTCGACGTCGCGGACGTGATCCGTCGCCATCCGGAGGTGGTGGCATTCCTGCAGACCGTCGAGGACGACAGCTTCCTCGACGAGCTGGCGAAGCTCCCGGGCGGGCCCGAAGCGCGCGACGCCATCGCGGCCTACCTCGACCGGTACGGCATGCGCTGCGCCGGAGAGATCGACATCACACGGCCCCGCTGGCGTGAACGCCCCAGCACGCTCGTCCCCGCGATCCTCGACAACGTCAGGAACTTCCAACCGGGCGCGGCCGGGCGGCGCTTCGAGGAAGGCCGGCAGAAGGCGCTCAAGAAGGAACAGGAAGTGCTGACCCGCCTGCGGGCCCTGCCCGACGGGGAGAGCAAGGCGGACGAGACCAAGAAGATGATCGACCGGGTCCGGACCTTCATCGGCTACCGGGAGTACCCCAAGTACGGCATCATCAGCCGCTACTTCGTCTACAAGCAGGCCTTGATGGCGGAGGCCGAGCGTCTCGCGCAGGGCGGCGTGCTCCGCGACAAGGAGGACATCTTCTACCTCACCTTCCAGGAGCTCCACGACGTCGTGCGTTCGAAGCGGGCCGACGACCAGCTCATCCAGCAGCGCAAGGAGGCGTTCCGGTTCTACCACGCGCTCACACCGCCCCGCGTCCTCACCTCGGAGGGCGAGACCGTCAACGGCGCCTACCGACGCGACGACGTGCCGGCCGGTGCCCTGGTCGGCCTGCCGGTTTCCGGCGGGACCATCGAGGGGCGGGCCCGCGTCATCCTGGACATGGCGCAAGCCGATCTCGAACCGGGCGACATCCTGGTCACGGCCTTCACGGATCCCAGTTGGTCACCCCTGTTCGTCGGCATAGCGGGCTTGGTGACGGAGGTGGGCGGCCTGATGACCCACGGCGCGGTGATCGCCCGGGAGTACGGCTTGCCGGCCGTCGTCGGCGTGGAGCATGCCACCCGCTCGATCCAGGACGGCCAGCGTATCCGCGTACACGGAACCGACGGGTACATCGAGATCCTGCCTTGACCGGTCCCGCCGGGAGGACGCTTCCGTAGGTTCCGCCAGGGTGGCCACCGCATCGGACAGGGCGGTGCCCGTGGACCCGCGGGACAGCGGCGGGTGACGGCGGACGGACGGTGAAACGGGCGCGAGGGCACCCCGGCACCGGCCACAAGGCCGCGGCGAAGCGGCCGGCCCGGCAGGACGACGGCACAGCGGCGGACCTGGCGGGGCGGCAGCCGGACGGTCCGGGCCGTCCGGACGCCACCGGCCGAAGCCACGGCAGCGCGGCACCGTGGTTCGCGGGACGACGGTGGGACTGTGGCGGCGGGATGGCAGGGGCGGAGTGCCGGGGCCCGGGCGAGCGGCAGCCCCGGCCGGCGGCGGGCGGCCCGCCGGGGCAGAGGACGAGGCCGGGGCCCGACCGAGCAGGGCCGCGGCAGGGCCGGCACGTGACGGCACCGCACGACGCCGGAACGGCGGCAGCACGGCGCCACGCCGTAGCCGTCTCAGCCCTGCCGCGTACGGCCGCTCGGCCGGAGCGGCAGGCCGGTATCACCGGCTGCGCGGAATCGTTCCGGAGCCGGAGAGGTGTCCGTCGGGCCGGCGATCAGAGCACTGCCGCCAGGGTGGCGAGTGAGGCCCGGGCGGGGGCCCGGCCGGGATGAGCACGGCGCGGGTGATACCGGAGGCGCACAGGTCGTCCAGGCGGTCGCGGACGTGTTCGGCCGTGCCGGCCAGAGCGAGTTGCTCCACCCACGGATCGGGCATGGCCTGTGCGAATGCCTGTGCGCTCTCGCTGCCGCGGCGCAGCTTGGCGAGTTCGTCGTAGAACCCGAGCGGCACGATGTGAGGTTTCCAGTCGGTATCGCCCAGGGCCTTCAGTGCCGGACGTACGGCGGCCAGGGCGGCACGGGGGTCGTTGTCGACCGCGGCGATGTTGTAGGCGGTGATCTGTTGGGGGCGCTGGGGTGCGATGCTGCGCAAGGCCTGGCGGACGTATGGGGGTGTGACCGGTTCGGCGAGCAGGGTTCCGTCGGCTGTTTCGCCGGAGACGGCCAGTGATTTGGGGCCGCGGACGCCGGCGAAGATCGCGGGGGCTGTTCGGGCACCGCCGAGGGGTGCAGACGCGGCCCGTCAAGGCGGATGTAGCGTCCGTCCGTGTGGACCGGCTCGCCGGTCAGGAATGTTCTGAGGGCGCTGATGTACTCGCGCAGCAGCGTCAGTGAGTGGGAGGGAAGCCGGGTGGCAGAGAGATACCGCGTGGAGTGGACCTACGAGGGCAGCTCGATGGCGTCGTACGGCACCTACGATCTTGTCGGCGCCGAACGTTACCGGGCCAGGGTCATGGAGGACCCGATAGCGGAGGACGTCCGGATCGTCGAGGCCGAGCCCGAGTAACGGGCGTGGAGGCGCGGCATCGGCCGGCGCCTGAGAGTCGCAGTGGCAGGTCACGTTCATACCGGACGTGCTTGGCCACCACCGCACTGCCCGCCCCGGGCGGCCTGGTCTCGCGCCGCTGCGTCACGTCCGTCGCGTCGCCCTTCGCGGCGCGCCTTTGGGACCGGCTGCGGGAAGGGGTTCGGCCATTTGTGGGGTGCACATGGTGTCGGACGTGGTCGGCAGAGTGGAAACGATCCGGCAACAGCGTGCCGGGTGCGCCCCGAGATGGTGACCGCGCCGCCCACGGTTTTGGTTGTGCCGCGGTCGTCGGCGGTGGCACGAGGGCACCTCTTTCGTCCGCTCGGCGAGGTTGCGGACGGGACCGTGTGCCCGCTACTCACCTGGCTTCTGTGCGGTCGCCTCGTCAGGCTCGCGCCGGAAGCGCTCGACAGGAGTGCGCCTGCCCTGGCGGAAAGCCGCGAGACCGGCATCGAAACCCACCGCGGACCCCACGAACAGAACCGACTCGTCGCATCCCACGAAGATGCTTCCTCCACCCCGAACGCCGGCCGGCCACACACAGATCCCGAGTCCGTCGGGCAACTCCCGTACCGTGAACGCGCCGGCAGTGCCGAGGTTCCCGAACAGCGCGGCTGCTACGCGTGTCAGGCGATGGACATCCATGTCGCGCTCCCTCTGCTCAACCCGGAACGTACCTTCTCACGCGGGCGAGGCAGACCGCCTGACGGCCCCCACCTGCTCGGCCCCCGCCCTCAATCTTCCGCATACTGAAGAAGGAGCCTGACTTGGATGCCGTCACAGCTCGGTTCATAGCAACCATCGCGGTGCTGCCGCCTGAAACGCTCGCCGCCGCGTTCGACCACGCCCTCGGTGTGCGCCGGCAGGGCGGCCGTGCGGCAAGCCGGGCCCGTACACAACCGTCGGAGTCGCTGTCCCCCGCCACGACGCCCCTTCATGCTCCAGTCGCACTTCGGGACCTGGTTCGACGGGCATGGAAAGTCGAGGGTCTGAGGTGTTGTGGAGGCGGGGTGGGATGAACGAGGAACCTTGCCCCCTGGTCCTGGACACGGGCTGAGCGGCTTGGGCCAGGGTGGTTGATGTTGTGTCGAGTGCTGTCTCGTAGGTGAGGAAACCGCACTGTCCGAGGCTGGAGAGGCGGCGGCAGGTGTTGCGGTGGTGGAGCCAGCGGCACAGGTCGAGGCGGGCTTCGTGCATGTCGGTCCGGGCACTGCGGCCCTAAACGGATACGAAAGCTTTCCCCGGCCGGCGGGAGATGGGTGATGTCGCCGACGTACTTCGTGTTCACCGCCGCGGCAGTGAAGTCCCGGCCGATGAGGGCGGCGGCCAGCGAGGCGGCCGGATCCGACATAGTGGTGCGGTGCTTCGTACGAGCCCGTCGCTCGCCCTGCCCGTCGCCACGCTCAGCGCCCCGCCGAGCGCCCTGTCCAGTACGGCGACGGCCGACGGGTCGCCGCCCGGGAGTTGCCGGTGCATCCGGAAACGTCCGCAGTCCGCATGCCCCCACGGTGACCCCTCGAGGTCCATCCGTCACGTGCGGTGATTCCGACGCGCTTCGGGCACACCGACGCGGACCGGGACGGCCTTCCGCACCGCGCCGCCACCGCGCCGCCACCACGCCGCGTCGTCGTCCTGCGGCGGTACGGCGCACGTGTGAAGCTGGATCCGAGGCCACACAGGCCGCGGGTCGCGCGGACCGTATCGCTGGGAGCGTCCGCGATCCACGACGCCGACCCGCGCGGAACCCCGGCAGCAGGTTTCGGAGGGAGGTGGTCGAGGCCATGGACATCGAGCTGACGTATCACAAAGGGCTTCTGCGCGACATCGGCGGCGTGTCCATCACCTACGGCAAGCGGGAGTGGCTGGACAGTACACCGCGCGCGCTGGGGCCTTGGCCGCTCGAGTACCAGCGGTTGAGCTCGACCCTGCGCGCCGTGGGCAGCGTCGGGATCAACTACCGCCGGTGGTCCGGCCTGCCGCTCACCGTCGGACAGTGGAGCTGCGAACACAGCAGGTTCGGCGGGACGCTGCGGCGCATCGGACCCTACGCGCTGCGGTACGACCGACTCGGCAGCCGGGTGTGTGCCGTCGGCCCGCTCGAGATCTTCTACGACCGGGGTGGGAGCCGTCCCATCCGCCTGCGACTGGACGGTGAGGGCGAGTCGTTCTCCGACGACCTCCTCCTCGCCGTGTTCCTCGTGCTGTTCTGGCAGAAGCAGAACTGGGAGGCCGCTGCCCGAGCCAGGAGCTGACCGCGGGGAGCGGCCGGCGGGCCCGAGGAACCGACCGCCGGGGCGCCCGGCGTGGGTCACCCACCCGGTCGCACCCGGGCCGGGTCGGTCGCTACGGGCCGGTGGGGGCGTCCCGACGGCTCAGGCGAAGTTCGCCGGAGTCGGCCGCGTGCGTCTGGTCCAGGGCCGACACGCGTCGGCCGCCGTCCCCACCGCGGCGGGGACGGGGCGGCCGGTCGGAGCGGTCACCGGCCGGCCATGGCCTCCCCGAGAAGCCCAGGCGGGCCGTCACCGACGTCACCGTGGCCGGCGCGGTCCGGCCGGGGTGGGCAAGCCGTTGTTCGGGGCGGCTTGTCCCGGCTCCCCTTGGGCCTGCCCGCGACTCCGTACCGGATGGCGCGGCCGTCTTGTTGCCGCTGCCGGTGATGGTGGAGCCGTCGCTGGTGGGACTGTCGTACCGCACGCCCCGGATGCTCCACGGAGCGCTCAGCGATACCAGCGGGCGGTCCGTTGCCGGTCAGCCCCGGCGGCACCCTGGACGATCCGCACGATGACGGGTGCGGCCCGTTCCGGTTGCTCCTTCAGCCACCCGCCGAGGTGGTCCTGGATGGCCTGCCCAGGGCGGTCACGCGTACTTCACAGGTTCTCGGCACGCCGCGCGTGGAGCCCTCGAACCCGGGATGGTCCGACTTCGCCGGCCCAGCAGCCGACGCCGGGATCGAAGCATCGGGAGAGAGAACGACCTCCGGACCGTTCGCTGGACAGCCGCGCTCACGGAGCGGTGACCAGAATATGGGTCCACCAGGTGCGGCCCTCGTGATGGATCACACCCAGGCCGCTATGACGGAACGCGCAGTTGAGTATGTTGCGCCGGTGGCCCGGGCTGTTCATCCAGGCGGTGACCACGGAGTCGGGTGTGGCGTAGCCGTGGGCGATGTTCTTCCCATAGGCACGCGGTGTGTGGTCGACAGCTCGCGTGCGGTGGGAGGGCGCGGATGTGGCCGAGCTGTGGACCAGGGCATTGTTGCGTGCCATGAAGCTGTTGTGATGCGCGGCTGCCGCGTTGAGGCCGGGATCGGGCAGTAGGGGCGGGCAACTCGCCGTCCGTCGGTGGTGGTTGATCAGGTCGAGCGCCTGCTCGCTGATCCGGGGGCCGCCAGTGGGGCGGAGCGAGGCCGCTATGGGTGCCGTGGGCGGACGGGTGTCAGTGGGATGGTCGGTGACCATCAGGGTGGTGAGGAAGGCGGCGCTGGGAAGGACGTGGGTGCTCAGGGTGCGGAAGGCGGAGCGCCGTGGTCGACGGGGGTGGGGGTGGCCCTGGGTGGGCGGGGGGATCATGGCGTCCTCGGTACGGGATGGCTGGGTGGATGGGGTGGGGGCCCGCGGGGGCGTGAACGTGGGAAGTGGTGCGGTTGGGCGGGCTCCGGGTGGCGGGGGTGCTCACCCGCCACCCGGAGGTAGGGCCCGCTGTCAGCTGATGACGGGCGGGACGTAGTGGCAGGCGGGTTGCTTGGCGGTGGCGGGGTCGAGGGCGTTCATGACCAGGCGCAGGGCGATGGGGTCGTAGGAGCTGCCGATGTGGTCGGTGTGGTCGAGGCGGCAGACGTCCTGCAGGGTGATGTTCTTGACGCGGTTGGTGGGGCCGCTGTCGTGGATGTACTGGTGGTCGTAGGGGGTGACGACCTCGTCCCGGCGGGTGACCAGGGTGGTGTAGGTGACGCCGGGCATCGTGTCTCCGCCGGCGTCGAGTTCACGGTTGACTTCGGAGCCGATGGTCTGGTCGGCCAGGGACTGGCCGCCGAACTTGGCGACCGGGGCGAGCAGGCCCATCGTCTTGGCGATGGTGGCCAGGCCGAGCATGGTGGTGCCGTGGTTGCTCGGTGAGATGCCCACCAGGTGGTTGACCTTGTTCTTGGTGGGGTCGTCGGCGTCGGCGCCGCCTTCGAACTTCAGGTAGTAGCGGGGCAGGATGCCGCCGCCCTGGGAGTGGCCGACGAGGTCGACCTGCTTGGCGCCGGTGCGGGTCAGGACGCGGTCGACGAAGCGGGCGACTTCCTTGGCGGACTGCCGGATGGACGCGCGGCCCTTGATGACGTCACCGACCGGAGCGCCGAAGTTGCCGGCGAAGACGCAGTAGCCGTCCTCCTTGAGTTTCGGGGACAGCTCACTCCAGTTGTTGTACGCGTTCTCGTAGGTGCCGTGGATGAGGACGACCGGCCGCGGGTGCTTGGCGGTGGGCTTGCAGTCGAAGTCGTTGGCGCCGGGCGGCGGCGCGTCGGGCTGACTGATGGAGGAGAGGAACGCACGGTGCCACTTGGTGTGACCGATGACCCTCTGGGCCGACGGGGTCTCGGCTGACGCCTGACCGGCGAGGAAGGCCGGAGTGCTGGCGCTCAGGGCCAGCGTGGCGAGGCCGGCGGCGAGCAGCCGACGGGAGGAGCGGGTCCGAGTGCGGACGGAAGGGTGCTGGGTTGGTGTGCGCATGAGTGGTGCCTTCCGGGTCTTGGAACGGGGGCGGCGATCCGGCGCCGAGGGGCCGTCAAGTGAGTCCGGCCTGGTGCTTCCCGCTGTCCGGCACCCAAGAGAGTGCGGCTGGAGCGCAGCGTGGGGAAACGGACGATTGCCGCTGGGAGATGTGACGCGCGGTCACTCGTGAGATCTCACGGCCCGGTGTGACGCGGTCACTTCGATGATGCGCCCGTCAATCGGCACATGAACCACCATTCATCCGTTCGGGCAATAAGGCACTTCATCGCATAAATGGGTCCAGTCATGGAGCGGGATCGCACAGGGGCGCCGAGGTACGCCCGTACACGGAGTGAGCCGGGACCGCTGAAGGCTTTTCCGGCTGGGGCCGCGGACGGCACGGTTGTCGCCCACTCCTAGTGACGAAAGGCAGGACTGAGGCCACCCGGCCGAGGTGTGTGCGTCCGCGGCCCGACCGGATGTTCGCCTGTCTCGGTGCCGCCGCTGCGCGTCACGCCGCCGTGTGTGTCGGGCGCCGGGCACGTGGCCGGTTTGAAAGCATTCCGTTCAGTGGGCTGTTTATGCAGGTCACGCAGGATAGGTGAGGCTGAAGTGACGGGAAATGTGGCTGGGACGCGCACGGCGTGCGCGTCCGCCCGGTCCTCGCGTTGCGCCCTTCGTGCGCTGCCGCATGCCTCTGTGCGACATATGCGCCCCCTGGTTCGTGAAAAGTATGATTGACGAGCTCTGTGACGCTTGGTCACGGTGGGTAAGTCCGATTCGACGGCGGCACGTCCCAGCCGGGACGACACCGCAGCCCCCCTTCCCTTTTCACGGGCTTCGCGCTGCCGCCAGCTCAGAGAGGAAAACCCATGAAGAACCGCAACCGGACGGCCTCACGGGCCCTACGCGGAATGGCCGCGGCCCTGGCCACGGCAAGCCTGACGGCCGGCCTGGCCCTGGCCTCCCCCGGGCTCGCCCAGGCCGCCGAACCCAACGTCTCCATCTCCTGTTCCACCGCCGGCAACATTCACTTCGAGCCGGGCGTGCAGCTCATCCCGACCCCGCAGCAGGCCAACATCCGCCTCGAAGGCGACTGCTACGACAACAGCGGCGACGCGAACGGCGGCATGACCATCGCCGGCGCCCGCCTCACTAGCGGCTTCGACGGGCTCGTCCTCAGCTGCCTGGCCAGCCCCCTGGCCCGCGGAGAGGGCACCGGCACCGTCGAGTGGACGACCGACAACGGTGACAAGATCACCAGCCAGGTCGACATGCGCATCGAGCGCACCGTCCTCAACACCGCCCACCTGGCCGGACACGTCACCGAAGGCCGCTTCCAGGGCCAGGAGTTCACCGCCGACATCCACATGAGCTTCTGGCAGGGCATCGGTGAGTGCACCGTCGGAGCCCCCATGGGCGGCGTGAAGAACGCCGGCATCGCCGGTCAGTTCACCATCGGCTGACCAGCCACAACCTCAGGCGGTAGCGACGAGGGCCGCGGCCATTGGAGCTGGCCACGGCCCCCATCGACCCCACCGTCTCACCCCACGCCGCCGGAAACACCCATCGGCGTGGAAATAACACGCGGGAGGTAATCACCAGACACCTGTCCCAGCAGAGGGCGGGGAGCCGGCCGTGCCCGCGGCCGGCTCCCCGCCCCGTCGGCATGCCCGCCCCCATCCCGCACGCTGTGAGGCGATCCCTCCGGAGAAGTCGGCCGTGGCTGCCGCGGGCAGCTGCAGACGGGCGGCGAGCGGGGTACCGAAGTGGGGTCCGCCAGGGGCTGACATCACCGCCCTCGGCATTTCCCGCAACACGGCAGTCATGGGTGCTCTGGTCGCCATGGTGGTCGGCCATCTGCCCCTGGCCAGCCGACGGTGATGCGACCCGCACCGGCAGGACCTCGTCCAGTACGCCGTCTCCAGGGCCACCTTCGTAGCGGCCGACTCTCTCATCCCGCCGATCTCCGTGCCCTTCCTGCCGGCCACCCCGACCTGGTGTGGCCGCTGCTGGCCGGAGCCGTCCTGGGAGTGCTCATCGACAGCTGGGCGCTATACCGGATCTTCGACTCCTCCCTGCGGCCCGCCTGAGCCGCCTGACCACCGGGCGCCGCGGCCGCCGAAGCCGTCAAGGCCGGCGATGAGGGAGGACCAAAGCGAAACTTCTCGGGCTGGGCGCCCTGTGCGGCGTAGGGGGTTCGCTGTGTGGGCTGCCGACGAGTGCCGCCGGTGTCGCGCTGCCGGGCAACATGTCGGCGCCGCTCATGTCCGCCCTGGGACTGCTCGCCGCCCAGTACCCCCGGTCTGCTCCACGTCGATCTGTTCCACTCACTGCGCACAAGCGCTCCCGCAACCGATGCCTCCGGCCCGGACGGCCGGTCCGACGAGCCGCTCGCGCTGATCGGCACCGGACTCATCGCCGCCGGTTCGCTGTACGACCTCACCCAGATCCGCAGAGCACTCTGAGCCCAGGAGCGGGCCGGGATCCCCCCGCGGGGAGAGAGGAACGCCGACACTCGCGTGGACAGGGACGCCGGCGCTCGTACGGTGCGGGACCGCGCTCCCGCGCGAGGAGAAACACGCCAGAAAACTGATCGCCGCGCGTTCTCGTCCTGCTGTCGTCGGTGCTGCATCACTCGCTACCGCCCCGTCACCTGCTGTCCGGAGCTGTCCTCGCGTACGCGCACCCCGATGTAGGCCTGGCCGGGGAAGGCCCGGTACGGGGAGCCGGGATGGAAGAAGTAGCGGTACGGCGCGGTCGGGCGGCTGTAGGCGGTGACTGCTTCCGGCACGTCGAAGATGCCGACGGCGTTGATGACGAACGGCAGGGCTTTCTCACTGTGGACGAGCCCGGCCTGAACCTGCTGCTCGGTGGGCTCCCAGCCCTCAGGCATCCGGGCCTTGACGGCTTCCCAAGCCCCCTGACGGTAGAGGGCTCGGTAGGTGGGGTCGGTAAGGGCCTGCCGGAGATGGTCGCGGGCCCGCCGGTACTCCGGATGGCCGCTCCAGTCCCCGAACTCGCTGACCCGCAGTTCGGGATCACCCACCGCTTCCCGGGCCCTGCGGATACGCGAGGCCATCTGCCGGATGTCCGCCCGGGCCTTCTTGTAGGCCTCCTTCTCCGCCCGCCCCTGAGCCAGATAGGTGGACACCGCCATCTCCAGGTCGGACACGAGGACGTCGACGCGCTTCATCTCCCGTGTGGCCCACCTCAGCAGGATTTCCAGGCGGGAGGCGGAGAAGTAGGGATTGCCGGGGCTGACCATCAGAGCAAGGTGCTCGCGCCGGGCCAGGATCCGGGCGCAGGTCTCGCTGCTGGGCTCGACCTCTACCAGGTCCTCTTCCACGTAACTGTCCTCACTGCGCCTACGCCGCGACAAACCAAGTAGGACACGGATGGCGTTCGGGGGCGACAGGAAAGCTCGCGCGCACTGCTCGGCCGGGGTGCCCCCATGAACCGCTGTACGCCCCGGCCGTCAGCTCCGGGCCCCTCACCGACCGCTCCTCCGGCGCACCGAGACCGGGTTCCTTGTGGCCGCGGCTGCGTTCTTGCCTGGTTGCCGGTGAGGCGTCGAGGACTGTGGCGGGGCTGGGCCTTTACGCCTGCCGTGCCGATGTCAGGTCCGCGATCGACGGTGGCCGGCAAACGGGCTTGACCACGACCATTCCAGTGATCAAAGCAGTGCACGCCGTGGTGATGGTCCGTTGCGGTCACCGCCTGATCAATGATGGCCACCATGGTCGTCACGATCGTTGTCGCTGCTCTCGCCCTGGTTCTCGGTGTGGCGGGGCACTGGCTGCTCCGCGGCCGCCTGGAGGCGACGGAGACTCCTGCCCTGACCGTGCGGGACTTCGTGCTCCCCCTGCAGACACTGACCGTCTTCGTCTTGGCGTTCGTCCTGGTGACCGCCTCGACATCGAACGGCAAGGCCGACGAGGCAGCACGCAACGAGGCGGGCACCGTGGACCACATGTTCGAAGTCGCCGACTACGCCCCCGCCGCCGAGCGTCGGCGACTCCAGGGCGATGTGGTCTGTTACGCCCGCGCCGTGCGCGCCAGGGAGTGGCCCGCGATGGCCGACGGGCGCGGCACTGGCGAACCAAGCGTCTGGACCACGGACTTCAGAGCCGCGCTGCAGCGGATGGGCAGCGACACCCCTGCGTTCGGCATGCTGGTGGCCGCCGACAAGGAACGCTCCCAGGCCCGCCAGACCCGCATCGCCGAATCCACTCCCGCCATCCCCCACGCCGTGTACTGGCTCATGCTCGCCTCGCTCACGTTCCTCGTGATCACTCTCGGACTGTGCCTGCCACGCCAGAACACCGCCCTCGTCACCGCCGGCCTGGTCGTTCTCACCGCGCTGCTGACCACGGTTCTCCTCGTCATCAGGGACATCGAACGGCCCTTCAGCGGTGCCATCCGGGTCGCCCCGACCGCGATCAGCGCCGTCGCCGAGGACATCACGCAGGACTACACCGCCGCATACGGAGCCGGCCGGCTGCCCTGCGACAACGACGGGCTCCGCAGCTCCGTCTGACATGAGCACCCATAGATCGGCGCTCGCTTCGGCGACAGACCGGCCCAGCGTTGGACTGGGCAGGCAGTCGTGGCGAGTCGCTGCTTGGGGGTTCACGCAGCGCGGCCCACCCACGTCACCGAATCGCCGACACCGTGTGCGGCCGGAGCCGTTCAGGCATACGGAGCGCACACCTCGCGCTCCCCGGCGCGTACCGCGGCCGCGGTAGCCGCGGGCCCGGGAGCGCATGAGTCCACCGTCTGACGGCACCACGCCGAGGTACGACCGCAGGAGGAGTCCCGCCACCTCCTGCGGTCGCAAAGCGGCCGTTCACCTGGCGTGCTTGAGCGCGACTCCGGTCGCATGCGATCGCGACCCGGGACCGATGTGGCGTCGCGTGCCCCGCCCCGAGGATGACCGGGTGACCCACATCATCGCGGGGCTGTACATGTCCCCTCTGGAATTTCTTGCCTCGCTGGGGGCCGTCGCACTGGTGGTGGCGCGCTGGCTTCCCCCCGCGGCCCGCCCACGCGTCACGATCGCGGCGGTGGCGGTTCTCCTACTGTCCGCGATCGTGCTGAGTGCGATGGGGATTCGCTGGCAGATGCTGCCGGTACTGGCAGGCGCTGCCGTCGCGTTGCCGTTCACCCTCTCTCCCCTGCTGCGACGCCGTACCGGCCGGCCGGCGTGGCGGGCCCGATGGTGGCTGGCGTTGCCGGCGTCGGTCGCCTGCCTCGGTTTGATAGCCACGGGGCCGGCGGCCGCATGGGCTTTTCCCGTACCCGTGTTCCCCGAGCCGTCGGGCCGTTTCGAGGTCGGCACCCGGGTGGTGCAGTGGACCGACCCACGCCGCCCCGAGAGCTTCACCACCGCCGATCCGCACGACCGGCGCACGGTCGTGGTCCAGCTCTGGTATCCCGCGCAGAAGAGCCCGGCGGGCGCGGAGCGGGCCCAGTACCTCGGACGCACGGAGCACGAGGCGCGCACCGTTTCCGATGCCCTCGCCCGCCAGGTCGGCCTGCCTGGCTTCCTGGTCGACGGCGTCCCGCGTGCCCACTCCCATTCCGTCTTCAACGCACCGGTGGCCGGTGGGGGCGAACGGTTCCCGGTCGTGCTCTTCTCCCCCGGGTCGGGCGGAGTGCGTACCCAGAACACCGCCTGGGTGGAGGAACTGGCCAGCCACGGCTATGTGGTCGCCGGCCTCGACCACCCGTACGACTCCGCCGCCGTCGTCCTCGCCGACGGCCGAACGATCAGCGCCGAGATCGCCTCCACCGGAGACCGGGACAAGGACGACAAGCTGGCGGTTGACTGGACGGCCGTTCGGGCCGCCGACCTCAGCTTCGTCCTCACCCGGCTGGACCATCTGGACCGAGGTGAGCTGACCGGACGCCTGGACACCGGTCGGGTCGCGGTAACCGGCCACTCCATGGGTGGTGCCGCCGCTCTCCAGGCAGCCCGGCGGGACCACCGGTTCGACGCCGTCATCGTCCTGGACGGCTACCCCCACGGCCCCGCCTCCCCCTCCCTCCACCGGCCGGCACTCGCGCTCACCCAGGCCATCACTCCCGGAACCGACCCGGACTACGTACCCCGCCTCACCGAGACACTGAAGCTCAGCACCGCGACGAGCTACCGGCTCACCATCCCCGGCGCCGCACACCTCACCTTTATGGACGGCCCCCTGTACCTGCCGCCGGTGCCCTCGGTAGTCGGCTCCCTGGGCCGCACCGAGAGCCCGCACGTCGTCGCCGCAACCACGCTCGCCTTCCTGGACACCACCCTGCGGCACAAACCCGGTGACCTGGCCGGCCTTCTGTCGGCCTATGGCGACCTCAGCGTCCATCACCCGGACAACAGCCGCTGATCAGCTGTGCACCGCGCTGTTCATGGGTTACGTCGGTTTCGCGTTCCCGCTGCTGTTCGGCAGTCCGGCCGTGACTTTCGGGACGATCGGGTTGACCAAGCGTGCTGACCGCATCCAGGGCGCGATCGGGCTGGCCGTCTGCGGCCCGGCCGTGCTCCACCCGGCCTTCCTCCTGATGCCCTTCAGCGGAACCCACACCGGAGCGCGACGGCCGGACGGTGCGCGAGATGCCAGTCTCCGGAGGGGTCCCGGCGGCGACAAGCGTTCCTGGCGGGGCACGGCCGTGCTGATGGCGAAGGAGGGGACGATCAACATGAACTCGGAGACGGTCGGCCTCGGCGACGCCTACGACAAGACGGTCATCCATTCGATGCGGCTGAGCTGGTCGGACATGTACGCGCACGCGGCGCCGTGGTACGCCCCCGGTGGACGGGCCGGCCAACAAGTGCTCCGGTTGCATCGGCATGAACGACTCCGACGCCGCGTACTTCTACGGCCAGGTACGTGTGGGCGACCCGTTCGAGAGCACGGGCGGGGACATGAAAGGCACGGTGGCCGAGGGCAACGGCTACGGCGCGTGGAACGTCCTCTGGGAGCGGTGGAAGGCCAGGTGCGCCCCCGCGAAGGGCGGCTGACCACTCGCCGGGTCGGGCGGCCAGGTGGACGACCCCGGGCGACGGACGGTGGCCGGCCAGACAGCGGCAAGGGCCGCCCGGGCGACGGCGACCCGCGAGGGTCGGCGGCACTGCGGGGCCGGCCGGGAGGGCGGCGTCACGGGCCGGCGGTCGGCGAAGCGGTGGACGGCGGCTGTGGCACAGCGAAGGCAGGGTGCCCGGGCGGCAGCGCGGCGGCACCAGGGCGGCGGCCGGGCGGACGGGGCGCGGTGAGGACGGGCGAGCGGCAGCGCGGCGGGGCCCGTGCGGGGCCACGGCGGGACGGACTGCATCCCGGCACGGCAGTGACCACGTCGCGGCCGACGGCGGGGCGGCGGGCGGCGGGCGGCGAACCTGCTCGGCCCGGTCAACGTGCCCGCGCCCCGGAACAGGGATTGCCCCGGACCACACGACGGCGGGCACAGTACCGGCCAAGCAGCCAGCCCTCCACCGGCGAACACGAGACGAACCCCGCAAGGGGTCTAAATCACCCATTCGGCCCATCCCCGCCCCCGGCGCACGGGCATGGAGCCTTTACTCGAACCAAGGGCAGGTGCCACGCACGGCACCTTGGCCCGCGGAGGTGCTCCGGGTCGCACCCGCTGGGCACAGAGAAAAGTTTGAGTCCCCTGCATCTGGAGGCCGAACATGGTTCACATCCCCGTACGCGCGGCGGCTCTCGTCTCCGCCGGCATCCTGACCCTCACCGCGGCCCCGGCCTTGGCCACCGCTCACTCCCCCGGTGCACAGCCGGATCCGTGCCGTACCTCGAGCCTGGCCCTCGACTGGGCCTCCGGCGGATCGGCACAACCGGGCGGCAGGAACACCGCAGGACACCAGGTGGACACCTTCGTGTCGATGAAGAACACCGGAGCACGCGCCTGCACCCTGCGAGGCTACCCCGACGTGACCCTGGAGATGGGCACGGAGACCCAGGGGGTGATAACCGAGACGTTCTTCGAGAAGAAGTCGCACAAGCCGAAGACAGTCAAGCTCAACCCCGGCGCCACCGCGCGATTCACATTGACGTTCCTCTCCGCGAAGGAGACCGACGACAACGTCATCGCCCCCGGAGTCGCGGCCGTCACTCCGCCCGGCAACAACACAGCCAAGGAACTTCGCTGGCGGTGGGGGCCGGTCCAGCAGCAGGAAGCAGCCACGCACCCCGGCAACCACGTCAGCCCGGTGTTCCGCTGACCGCGGCCGATTGCGGTACGCCGGCCGGGCCGGCAGCGCGAACGGCCGAGACACTGCGGCGACCGGCACGGCCCATGGCGGCGGGGCGACGGCGGCGGCCCCAGGCGGCGGCCGTGCCAGGGGCCGGACGGCGGCGGACCAGGCCGCACGGCAGACGGGCCTGACGGTGCAGGCCGGCGCCCAGACGGCGGCGGACGGACCGCCGGGCGGGGGGAGCCGCCGCGGACGGGGCTCGTCCGACCACCCGCTGCTTCGCCTCGCGTGACCTTCCCGGCGGCGACTTGGCCCGCTTCGTCATGAGCAGCCACGACCGCCGTCACATCCCCACCGCCTGGCAGCGCACCGGCAGCGCCCGCCTCAACCCGCCGGCCGGGACCGTGGCCCGTTGGGCGCCAGGCGGCTCGGTGGTCGAGCACCTCGTCGACGACCACTGCCGGCTCTCCCTCGGCGCCTGGTCCTGGTCGGGTGTCGCTGGGCTCCTCGCCACCTTCGACACCGAGCTGACCGACCTGGACCCGCCGGAACTCGTCCAGGCCTGCCGGCGCCTCACCCGCCGATGGGCCACCATCACCGACCCCGGCGATGTGCCCCGCTCGCCCCCATGACATGGTCACCGCTCCGAGCGTCGGCCGGACGCGAAGGACAACAGTGAACAGGAGGCGGCCCTCGCGGCTGCCGCCCCGTCTCAGGACGTCGCGGCAACATCGCCTGCGACCGCAACACCGTGCCGCCCGACGCCCTGGTCGCCTTTGCCGCCGCCGACGGGCCCGCCGCCCCACTTCCTCCGACGGCGTGGGCAACGCGCGTGGACCGGCCCGATGTACGTCGCGGCTCTCAGCGGGATGGACGGGGACGCACTGCCGCGGCCCGGGATCGAGGTTCCTGACTGAGCGTCCACCAGGCGGACGGAGGCAGGGCGTCGGCATCGTGACGGCGGGCAGGCGCCCGGGGTGCGGCTTACGGGTGGCGTGGGAGCGTCGGTGGTTGCTGACGAGGCGCGCGCAGAGGCCCGGCGCCTGACAGGGGTGGTACGACGTCCTGGACCCTGGGCGCCCGCCCGAGGGTCAGCGGGCGGCGGCGGCGACGGTGTCGGCGAATGCGCGGGCCGGCGGGGTGAGGGCGTCCCAGCGGCGGACGGCCCAGCCCACCGACAGCTTCGGCAAGCCGGGAATGGGCAGGAAGCGCAGTGCATGGGGTCCGTTCGCGTCCTGCCGGCCGGGCAGGGCGGGCACGATGGCGTGGCCGAGGCCCAGTTCGGCCAGCAGGATGGCGGTGTCCCAGTCGGCGACGCTGGTGTCGGACGTGACGTGGATCCCCAGTCCGGCGAAGGCGGTGTCGAGGTGGGCTCGGGAAGAGGAGTTCTCCGGTAGCCGGATGTGCCTGATATGAGCGAGATCGGCGGCTTCGATGTGTGACCGGTCGGCGAGGGGGTCGTCGGACCGGACGGCGAGCACCCAGGGCAACTCGGTGACGGGCCGCTGTTCGATGCCGCGAACCGGGCGCCCGAGGGTGATCCAGGCGAGGTCAAGGGTGTCGGAGGCGAGTGCGGCGAAGCAGTCGTGGCTGGTGGTCTCGGTACGGAACTCCAAGGTCACCTTGGGGTGCCGACTCCGGAAGGCCACGACGGCTTCAGCCATGAAGTGCCGCACGGTTGTGGCACCGGTCGTCACCCGTACGGAACCGGCCTCCCCGCGTGCGAGTTCCCCAAGGCTCCGCAGGGCCGAGTCCAGGCCGGCGATGCCGTCCGCCGCAGCAGCCTGCAGCACGCGCCCCGCCGGTGTGGGAGCCACTCCACGGGGATGGCGTTCGAGGAGCCGCATGCCGGTCTCCCCCTCCAGCCGTTTCACATGCTGGCTGACTGCCGACTGCGTACAGCCCAGTTCCCGGGCCACGGCGCTCAGGTTGCCGGCCCGGCACACCGCAACGAACACACGGAGATCGTCAAGAGGCATGGAAACCCAAGCTATTCCTTGGGTCTTGTGAAGAAAACCCCAGGATTGACTCCGTCCCGACGGCCGTTCACGATCGTCTCGTAACGCGGCGGCAACCCGCCTCCCGCGCTCACGTGCCCGGTCCGGAGGGGTGGAGCATGCCGGGAGCGCGGGTGCCGGCCCCGCCGGAGCTGCGCGAAAGCGTCGACCGGTGCCCCGTGACGGTCAAGAACACCGCACTGTGAGCAGCCCTGGAGCGGGTCCGACCCGAGGTGCTCGGCGAGGCATGGGGCGTGCCCATGCTCAACGGGGTCGAACATCCGGCCCGGCTGCGCCGGCGCTACGGCGCGCGGCAGGTCGCGGCGGGCGTGGTCCGGGTCGAGTCGACCCGTACCGCGCCGGGTGTCATCGAGCACGGCAGCCCGTTCGCGCAGATCGATCTGGCCGAGACCCCTCGAGCACCCGGCCCCGCCGGCCGCGATGCTGAGCAACGCGGGTGTGCGGGCGCGCGTATCCCCCGACGAGACCGCCACCCTGTGGGGCAAACTGGCCTTCCTCGCGCCATTCGCCCCGCTGACCACCCGTTACCGGCTCACGGTCGACGAAGCACGTACCGAGCGGCGCGAGGAGCTGGTGGCCCTCGTGGGGAAGAGGGCCGCGGCAAGCCGTGCCTGCGGCGCACCGGCCGACCCCGCAAGGACTCTGGCGCTCTACGAGTCGTTCCCCGCCGGCAGCAAGTCGTCCATGCAACGGGACTCCGAAGCAGGCTGCCCGCTGGAACTCGACGCGATCGGCGGAGCAGTGCTGCGGGCGGCACGCCGGCACGGAGTACCCGTGCCGGTGACCGACCGACTGGTGGCCGAACGGGCGACCGGCTGAGCGGTCACGACGGCGTCGCCCACCCACCCGAGGGGCTGTGAGCGGTGCCCTCGAACGGCAGGAGCACAGCGCGAGGGGCGGCAGTCTCCCAGTCACACGCCGGCCACGCCGTCGATCCGTTCGCGGATCAGGTCGGCATGTCCATTGTGACGGGCATACTCCTCGATCATATGGATGAGCACCCGGCGCAGGCACACCATGCCCCGCCAGGGGTCGACGCCCTCGATGTCGAGATGCGGAGCCTCGGCGGCAAACGCCTGCGAGAAGGCCACTTCGGCGCGCCAGGCGTCGAAAGACGCCGCGACGACGCCGGGGGCGGGGTCGGCGCCGTCGGAAGTCGCCCTGGGGGCACCTGTCTGACGGGGGCGAGGGCGGCGACATGGAGTGGGGAACCGGTCCGGCACAGCGGCGGCATGCGGAAGTACGACGGGGCCGGTACAGGGGGAAGAGGAACGGGCGGCGGACGCTTGGCGGTGACAGGCGGCGGCGGGTCCCGCCGCCCAGGCGACGGGCAACGGCACGAGGGCGACGGAGGCAGTCGGCCGCACCGCGACGGCGAGAGGCGAAAGGCGCACCTTCGAGAACTGCACCGGTCGGTGTGAACGGAGCGGTACCGGCCATCACCTGGCTGCTGCCGGCGAGCAATTCTTGACGGCCTGCTCCAGCGGCAGCAGCGGAGTTCGTCGGCCACGGCGAACATGCCGGCCGCGACAAGGTCGCTGTCGCACCGCGCAGGTCACCGCCGTGACCCCGATCGGCTGAGTCAGCCGGGGTTGGGTTCGTCGTAAACAGTCAGGGCCCCGGCGAGGTCGAGGTCGGCGTTCGTGCCGTGTGCTCCGGCGCGGACGAGCAGCACTGCGCCGAGCGCGGTGCTCCAGAACGTCCTGGCCTCCACGTTGAGTGGTCGACGGGCCTTCCAGCCGCGACCGTCGATGAGCTGGCTCACGAAGCGCTCGGATTGCCGGAACAGGACCTGGAGGTGCTGGTCGATCACGGGGGCGAGTTCGGGCTTGGAGATCCCGGTTGCGAGTGCTCGCGCAACCGACGGGAGCGAGGGCAGGGACAGTACGGCGCGGGCGATGTTGCGCCGGAAGGTCGCCGCATCGGGGGCCTGACGACCGATGCGCTCGATCCGTCTTGCGTCGTGCAGCAGGCCGAGAAAAGCGGCGTGCACGATCAGCGAGTCCTTGGACCCGAAGTAGTAGGTGACCTGATTGGGGAAGACCCCCGCCGCGTTCGCGATCTCCGCGACGCTCACCTCGGCGCCGGGCCGCTCCTTGCAGAGCCGGGCAGTGACCTCAATCATTCGGCGCCGCGTGGTGCGACCACGGTCGAGCGCCGGGGTCGGCGTTGCCCGGGCTTCGGTTCGCTTCTTTTCCACACCTGGATTGTATGTGATACAACAAGATCCACCCGCTTGTACGGCATACAAGAAAGGTCGAAGCGCATGCGAGGGACAGAAGTCGTCGTGACTGGACTCGGCGCGATCACACCGCTCGGTGGAAACGTGGTTTCCACCTGGGACGCCCTGCTCGCCGGCGAGTCCGGCATCCGTGGCGGCGTCCTGCGCGACCATGAGGAAGCCGGTCTTCCCGATACCGTCGCGGGGACGATGGCGATCGACCCCGCCGAG
Organism: Streptomyces sp. NPDC045701; assembly: GCF_056432045.1. Lineage (NCBI taxonomy): Bacteria > Bacillati > Actinomycetota > Actinomycetes > Kitasatosporales > Streptomycetaceae > Streptomyces > Streptomyces sp. NPDC045701. The sequence goes on from NZ_JBWKJV010000022.1 coordinate 29,599, forward strand.
TTGCTGCTGCCGGTGCGGGCCAGGCGGCTCGACCGGTCGCAGCAAGCAGCCCTCATCGCGGCGGCCGAAGCGTGGGCCGACGCCGACGCCCCGGACGTGGACCCGGACCGGCTCGCATCGGCGATCGGGACGGGCATCGGTGGTGTAGGGACGTTGTTGAAGGAAGACGACGTACTGGAGGCGGCCGGGACTCGGCGTGTCTCGCCACGCACTGTCCCGATGCTCATGCCCAATGCGGCGGCGGCACTGATCAGTATCGAATACGGTGCACGGGCCGGGGCTTACACGCCCGTCTCGGCGTGCTCCTCCGGTGCCGAGGCGATCGCTCTGGGCGCCAGGCTCATCCGCGCCGGTGAGGCGGACGTGGTCATCGCGGGCGGGACCGAGGCCGCGATCACCCCGATCACCGTCGCCGGTTTCACCCAGGCTCAAGCACTGTCGCGGCACACGTTCGACCCCGCTTCGGCGTCACGGCCGTTCGCCACGGACCGCAGCGGCTTCGTCCTCAGTGAGGGCGCCGCTGTCATGGTGCTCGAAAGCGCCGAGCACGCCGGCGCCCGGCGCGCGCGTGTCCACGCGGTGCTCGCGGGCGCCGGCATCGCCGCCGACGCTCACCACATCACGGCACCCTCTCCCGACGGCTCCGGTCAGGTCTCCGCCATGCGGAAGGCTCTCGCACAAGCCGGTTTGGCTCCCGAGCAGATCAGTCACATCAACGCTCACGCCACCGGAACTCCGGTTGGCGACGCCGCCGAGGCGCGCGCGCTCCGGGAGGTCTTCGGCCGCGCCACCACGACAGCCCCCAAGGCGGCACTCGGCCACCTCTTTGGCGCCGCCGGCGCGATCGAAGCGCTCATCGCCGTCCTCAGCGTGAAGCACGGCGTCATCCCGCCGACCCGCAACCTCACCAAGGCCGGCATCGATCCAGACATTGATCTCGATGTCGTCGCAGAGCGACGAGACATCCCCCAGGAGGCCGTGCTCAGCAATTCCTTCGGCTTCGGCGGACAGAACGTCTCACTTATCGTCACCAACGCCCGGCATTACGCGTCCCGTACAGCCACGACCACACCATGACTCGCGAGCACCCCTGTCCGTGGAGGGCCGCCGGTTGAAAGGGCGTCGCAAGACTCGTCCGACCGCGCATGCAGCCGCAGAGACGGGGATTGTCCGAGCAACGGCGCCGTTGAGGTGGGTGAACCGGCACCCGGCACACGGTTGCCGGCGAGACCCTGAACAGCGGCGCGAGCTGCCGCTCGGTGAGGTTCGTGCCGTGATGGACGGCCACCAGCGGCACCCGCTCCCGCCAGCGGCAGGCGCCACGGCCGACCGCCACCGCGACCGTTCCCGTTGTCCCGAACGACCTTCACCAGCCGCTCGAACCGCCGCATCCGCAACCCCGTGGACGTCTCCACCCACAACGACTCAGCCCCCATCACCCCACCCGCACATGAGAAATTGTCTGCATCCTTGCCGGCCCCTGTGGAGGTCCGACGCCGCGCCCTTATGATCGGCCCTGGCACATAGACGGAATACGGGGGCGAGGACATGACCGGCCGGGTGACGGCGGTGAGCAGCAACCAGACCTACTCGTTCAGCAAACCCAACCGTATGTCCGTCAGATTGATCGCCGGGCTGGGCATCGAAGGGGATGTCCACGCGGGCGAGACCATCCGCCACCAGTTCCGCATGACCTACGAGCCGGAGCTGCCGAACCTGCGCCAGGTGCACCTGATGCACGAGGAGTTGTTCGACGAGCTGGCCCTCAAGGGGTACGACGTATCGCCAGGCCAGCTCGGTGAGAACATCACCACCCAAGGCGTCGACCTTCTGGGGCTCCCCACCGGTGCGTTGCTCCGCCTCGGCACAGAGGCAGTGGTCGAGGTGACTGGCCTGCGCAATCCGTGCGCGAAGATCAACGACTTTCGCCCCGGGCTGTTGGGAGAGGTGTTCGCCCTGGACCCTGTGTCGGGGGACTTCACCTTCAAGTCCGGCATCATGGCGGTGGTCTGTCACGGCGGCCTCGTCCGTCCCCAGGATCCGATCGAGGTCGAGCTGCCACCCGGCCCCCACCGGCCGTTGGAACGGGTCTGACCCTGAAGCCCCGCGGGGAGCGGCCCGGCGGCGCACCAAACCCTGTGTGGGGGCGGGGCGGTGACCGACCCAAGAGAGCCGGCGCGCCGAACACCGACTGCGAAGATCACCGCAGCCGGTTGGGGGCGGCTCTCCTTGAGCGAGTGCCACCCCCAACTGATCTACGCCTGCTCCTTGTAGACGGCTTCGACGTTGTTGCCGTCCGGGTCGTCAACGAACGCGCAATAGGCGCGGTACTCAGGCCAAAGCCGGGGTTCGTACCGGGACGTGCCACCAGCGGCCAGGGCGGCCTCATAGAAGGTGTCAACCGAGGCTCGGTCGCGGGCGGTGAACGCGATGTGCGCTCCCCGGGTCACCGTGGCATCACCCGCGGGGTACAGACCGAAGGAAGGAGTGTCCAGCTCCTCCTCCCAGAACTCCGCTCCGCCGTCAGCCGCTTCCCCCACAACACCGAGAGGCTTGAGCGCGGCGGTGTAGAAGCGGGTGCTCGCCTCGAGGTCCGAGGCGATGAAGGTGACGTGGTGGATGAAGGGCCATCGTTGTGTCATGACCGCGCAGTCTACGAGTGCCAACGTCAAGGCTCGGCACCGGGCTTGATGTGACACCGCGTACGTCGACCCTGGCGGCGGCAAGGGCTCATTCGCTGCATCCCGTCCGCACTACCTGGGAGAGCCGCACCCGAATGAGATGAACTTCTTAGGACGGTGAAGTTTGCGGCCGGATGGGTCACCCTAGGACACCTCATCGAGCCGGACGTGGTCGTGGCCGGTGGTCCAGCTCAGGTCGTCGGTCCAGCCGGACGGGCCGGCCGGCGGTGCGGACTGCCCGACGCCGCGCAGGCCCTGTCGGGTGATGGCACGCAGGCACGGAACGAACTGCGGCTGGACGGCGGCACGAGCCGGCGCGGCAGCGGGAGTCGGCCGGACGTCCCCACAGCGGGATGCGGCGGGCAGCGAGCCCGGCACAGGGGCCGGCCACAGCAAGCAGGAGGACGGCACGGCTGGACAGCGGCGGGGGTGCCCGCACAACGGTGGCGCAGCGCAGTGACGGCAGGCGGCGCGGCCCCTGGGGCCGACGGCACAGCGGGCGGGGGCCGCAGGCGACGGCGCAGCAGACGGCGGGCGGGCAGGCGGGACGGCGGCGGCACACGGGCGAGCAGCGCGGTGCCGTCACTCGTCTGGGCCAGACCCGGGCCGCACCCGCCGCCCGCTATCCGAGCGTCAGCATCGCCTCGGCGACCTCGCCGATCTCCGCGTCGGGGATCGCGGTGGCGGCCTCCCCGAGGACGAGCAGCCGTGCCCCGGGGATCTCGCGCGCGAGCGCCTCGCCATTGCCGACGGGGAAGAACGGGTCGTGGCGGCCGTGGACGACGAGCACGGGAACCTCGATCTCGGGCAGGCGCCCGCGCCAGCGGGGTGTGCAGTCCAGCCTGGCGAACACCATGCCCATCTGGTTGGCCATGTGGACCGGGGGCGCGGTACCGGGCGTGCGGTCCCAGATGCGGGCGGCGGTCGCGCCTGCGGCGACGGGGTCGTCGCCGAGGATCTCCGCGCCGGCGGCGGCGAACTCCGCGACCGCCTCGCGGTCGGTCCAGTCGGGCAGCGGACGCGCGAACAGCCGGCCCATGGCCGCCCGGTCATGGTCGGGGAGGTCGTCGTCGGGCGGGCCGGGGGCGACCGCGCGGGTGCCGACCAGGGTGAGAGCCGAGAACGCGCCCGGATGGTCGAGCACGGCCACCTGGGCGACCATCCCGCCGACGCCGATCCCTCCGAGGTGCGCAGGCCCCCCGCCGAGCGCGTCGGCAAGGGCGGCCGCGTCGGCAGCGAGGTCGCGCAGGGTGTAGGCGGGCGCCTCGGGGTCCGTCGTCGTCGACTCGCCGCTGTCGCGCAGGTCGTAGCGCACCACACGGCGCCCACCGGCGGCGAGGCGCTCGCACAGCGCATCGGGCCAGGACAGCATCGTCGTCCCGCCCGCGAGCAGGACGAGTGGCGCGTCGTCCTCACCGAACGACTCGATGCCCAAGGCGATCCCATGGGCGTGGACAGTGGTCATCGGATCACCGGCAGACGTCGTAGGTCAGGTGGGTCGCGGACGATGTCGCGATCACGCCGCGCTGCGCCAGGCTTCGCGGCGCTCCGCCGGTGAACAGCGGTGTCCCGGCGCCCAGCACGATGGGCGCGAGGTGCAGCGACAGCACGTCGACCAGCCCGGCCTCCAGCGCCGAGCCGATCGTGGCACCGCCGCCCATGAGGACGACGTCGAGGTCCGAGCCGCTGTCCGACGAGGCCGCCTCGGCTCGCTCGCGCGCGGCGGTGACGGCGTCGGGCAGGCCGGTGGCGACGAACGTCCAGTCCAGGCCGGTCGTCCGCACCTCCCGCGGCGGTGTGCCGGTCACGACGACGAACGCCGGCCCGCCGACCTCGCCGGCGCCGTAGCCGGACGTGTCGCCCCAGCCGTTCGGCCCGTCGACCACGTCGAACAGGTGGCGGCCGAGGACGACGGCGCCCGTGCGGGCAGTCCCCTCGCGCAGGACCCGGCGATCGTCGGGGTCACCGGAGAACGCCCACGTGTGCAGGGCCTCGCCACCGGTACCCAGACCGTTGTCCGGACCCGGGTCGGGCCCGGTGACGAACCCGTCGAGTGAGATCGAGATGTCCGCGATGATTCGAGTCATACAAGGCAGACCCGATCCGCCGTCCAAACTCATCGCTCACGCGTGAAGCGTGTGGCGGATGAACCCCATCGCGCCAGCGGCGGCGGACGAAGGCAAGGTGGTGCGGGCGACCGCCGGGCAACGGGGCCTGGGCGTTGGTGATGTACGCCTGACGGTAGGGGCCGGTGGACGGACAGCAGACGTACGGCGCGCCGCGGCAGCCGACGCGACGACGGCGGCATACGGCCGGGCCGGGCTGGCGACGGCTTGCAGGCGGGGCTGCGATGGCACGGCAGAGGGCGGTGTTGGAAAGGTGACGGGGGGTGTGCGCCAGTTGGCGCGACGTGGATGTCGGGCCCGGGGACGTGTGACCAGGTCGCGGTCGACGGCGGCGGACAGTGCGGGCTGCGCGGCGGGCCGACAGCAACGACCCGGCGCAGACGGCACCGTGGCGGCGACGCCCAGGTGGCGGGCGGCGGCCGTGGTACGGCCAGTGGGCCTGGCACGTCGGAGGCGGCCAGTAGCCTCGGACACCATGGCAATTCAGGTAGATGTGATAGCGGGTCCGAGCGGCGATGAGTTGGAGAGGGCGCTGGGGCTGGGACCCCGACGAGGCGTACTGGCTCCAGGAGCAGGCCCGCGATGTCCGCCAAGGCTTCATGGATCCGAGGCAGAAGGCAGCGTTCGAAGAGCTCCTCGCCCGGCAGCCGGCCCGCGATGAACAGTGACGCGCCGGCTCACGCTGCGACGCTTGCGCGCCACTCCCCCGCCGACGTGATCGTCCCGCCGTAGACGGGTGGTTCCCTGAAGACTGAGTCCGGCGAGGTCATCGCGCTACGGGAGGAGTTGGCGGCGCGCCCCACACGCCGAGGTCCGGAGACTCCCCTTCCCCCAACAAGACGTTGACCTTGCCGCTGGCGACAGGGTTGCACGATGACACGCATGAACAGCACCGCACCGCAGAACAGCAGGACCGTCGTCGTCACCGGAGCCGGTACCGGCATCGGCCGGGCCACCGCCCGCGCCTTCGCCGCCGAAGGCGCCGACGTGGTTGCGATCGGACGACGAAGCGAACCGCTCAAGGAGACCGCGGCCGGGCACGACCGGATCACGCCGCTGCCCGCCGACATCACCGCCGAGGGCGAGCCCGAGCGGATCGTCCAGACCGTGGCGGGGACACACGGCCGATTGGACGTGCTCGTCAACAACGCCGGCATCGTGCGCAGCGGCGCTCTCGGCACGCTCGTGCCGGAGGTGATCACGGGTCAGCTTGCCACCAACCTCGTCGCCCCCATCCTGCTGTCCCAGGCTGCGCTGCCGTTCCTGTCGACGTCGGGCGGAGTGATCGTCAATGTCAGTACGTCGGTGGGGCAACGGGCTTGGCCAGGCAGCTCGGTCTACGCGGCGACCAAGACTGCCCTGGAACTGCTGACCCGCAGTTGGGCGGTCGAGCTGGCGCCCCGCGGGGTCCGGGTGGTGGCGGTGGCCCCCGGCGCGATCGACACTCCCATCGGCGAGCACCAGGGGCTGACGCCGGAGCGGATGGCCGCAGTGCGGGAGTGGCAGCTGGCGCACACCCCGCTGTCCAGGATCGGCCGGCCCGAGGAGGTGGCCTGGGCGATCACCCAGCTTGCCGCACCGGCCGCCTCGTTCGTCACCGGAGTGATACTCCCGGTCGACGGCGGAGCGGTCGTGGCGTGATAGAAGGGGCCCGGGAGGTGGAACGGGTGCGGATCGGTGAGCTGGCCAGGACAACTGGGACGACCGCTCGTGCTCTACGGCACTACGAGCAGGCAGGACTGATCTCCTCCCAGCGGGCCTCCAATGGCTACCGCATCTACGACGAGCGAGCCGTGGTGCGAGTCCGCAACATCCGCTACCTGGTGGCCGCCGGGCTCACCCTGGACGACGTGCGCGTGTTCCTGCCGTGCCTGGACGGCGATGTTGCTGCCGCGCCACCCTCGGGCAAGGGCCTGCGGGTCGCGCTGGATCGGCTGGCGGTCCTCAACGAACGGATCGCCGCCCAGACCGAGGCCCGCGACAGGCTGGAAGTCGCACTCCGGGGTGCGATCGGACCCGTCCGGTGACCTGACCGGTTGCCTCACTGCCGACCGGCGAAGAGCTGGCGGAGGAAGAGGAGACAGCCTCGATCGGACACGTCTCCGGCCCCGGCGTCTCGCGAACCGGCGCGGACGAGACGCTCGGTACGGGGCCCGGGCAGCGCATGCGGGCGGGCGGTGTCGGGGTGTCGGGGGTGGAGCCGGGCTCGACGTCGGAGACCCACAGCGAGCTACCGTCGGGACGGCCGGGCACCGCATCGCCGCCCGAAGCTCTTGGGCTTCCGGCTGAACCACAGGTCGTCGCGGGTGTCGCCGAGGATCACGTGACTCACGGCCTCGGCCGGCAGCGGGGCCCAGCACCACGTGCAGGTCCGGGGCCCGAGCGGCGAGCACGTCGATGCCCTCGTGCAGATGACGGTAGCCGGTGGCCGCGGAGACGCCGGCCTCCCGGACCGGTCAGTGCATGCGGCCCCGCTCGCACAACCAGCGCAGCACCAGCAGCACCTGGCGAGACGGGCCCAGCGCCCGCGAGCGCTTCGGGGTGCGCAGCCGCCTGCGGTTCCCATCGAGCAGACGGGCCAGGCGCTCCACCGCAGGGCGCCGGACGTCGGCGCAGCGGCGGTCGGCCGGCGCCGACCAACGGAGTGTGGGCCGCGGAACCGTGGCGGACAACGACGACGGCGGGACGGTGAGAACACCGTGGCGGGCGGCGGGACCACACAGGGACGGCGGCGACCCGGCACGGGGGGCTGACCGCGTCAGTACCCGCCGAAGCTGAAACCGCCCGTGAACCCGCCTGTTCCTCCGGTGCCCGTGCCACCGCCCCAGTCGCGGGACGGGCGACTGGTTGGCGGGGGTGAGGTGAAGGTGCGGTAGTCCTCGTGGAACAGTTCTCGCCACCAGCTCTCGAAGCTGACACCTTCAAGCTCCCGCTCCGTCTCGGTGATCGCCGTACTGTCCCACCGCACCACGGTCGGCTTCAGGTCTTTGAGCGTCCGGCGCAGCCCCGGCAGGTCGACGGGTGGGCTCTCCCGGGGCGAAGCCTTTGCGGATTGGTCGCCGGCGGTTACGTCGTGCCGGAAGACGTACACGGTCGGCCTGCCGTTCGTTGCGATGGACCATCCCCAGATGGACCGTTCGGCCAGCTCGGCCCTGCGGCGGCGGGCTTCCGCTTCCCGCCGCGCTGCCTCGGCGGCCTTGTCCTTCTCGGCCTGGATCGCTCGCCACACTTCCTGGCGGACCGGGTGGTAGGCCCCACTGGCCTCCTGCATGACCCGTTCGTATCGCCGCCGGGTCTTCTCCCAGTCGCGCAGGGCGCGGCGTGCGGCGAAGGGCTTCCTCCGTGGGACAGACCCGGCGCGGCGGTGGGCGGCGACCAGCTCGGCGCTGATGTCGTCCACGGCGGTGGCATAGGCGAGGGCGGCTTCGACCCAGCGGCGGCAGGTCCGCGCTGTGCACGGTACGAGACAGTCCTCCCGCCAGGTCGGGAGGGGGGCGCCCGCCGCGTCGAACTGAAACTGCCGGATCGCGTCGCGCCGCTGAGGGGTCCGCACCAAGAAAAAGGGGTCCGCGGAGAAAGGATCAGCGCGCCCCGCGTCGAGAAGCCATTCGGGCCGGTGTTCCGTGACGCGGACTTTGCCGTCCCTGGGACCGACCTGTTCGCCGTCCTTCTGTTCCGGTAGCGACGGCCTGTAACGAGTGAGGTACGGCAGCACTGGGCGACTCATCGGCTACACCCCCGAGTTCCGACCATCATGGTGCCCTCATACCCGACCGCCAGGCAACGCACCCCGCACACCGCGCGGTCGTCGGCCGCGGCACCGGCCGGGGCGGCAGCCGGTAATCGGACGACGGCAGAGTCAGAGCCTGGCCGCACCGACGACCAACACAGCGCCGACACGCCAACGCCCGGGGTACGGGAGGCCGGGGCGGAACCGGACCGGCGGGGTCGGGGCGGCGGAGTCGGGCGGAGGCCGGGCACACCGCCAGCAGCACGGCGACGCCCCGGCGTCGCGCGACGACCCGCCGGCGGGACAGCGACCGGCGCGCGGGCCGCGACGTGCCGACAGCGGCAACCGTGTGAGCGGCCGCGGGATGACGGACACCCCGGCGGCGGAGCGGCGGCCGGGTGCGACAGGGCCACGGTCACACGGCGGGCGGTCTGAGCCCGTTCCAGGCGGGCAGGCGGGCGTCTCCCAGCACGTTTGCAGGCGTGTGTCCGGGCAAGGAGGGCTGGGACAGGTCGCGGCAGGGCAGTTGAGGAGCAGAGGGTGATTTCCCAGGAGCAGCTCACAAGTCTGACCCGGCAGCCGGTCCACGACGCGGACGGGGTGAAAGTCGGGGATGTGGTCCATGTCCTGCTGGACGACACCACCGGCAGGGCGGAGTGGGCGCGGGTGCACAGCGACTCGTCGGGGCCGGGCGACGTCTTCGTGCCTTTGAGGGAGGCCGTTCTCGTCGGCGACCGCGTACAGGTCCCGTTCACCAGGGCCACCATGGAGGCCGCGGCGAAAGTGGACGTCCAGGGGCGTCACGTACTGTCCGTGGCCGATGAGGAAAAGCTGTTTGCCTGCTTCGGCCTGAGGGACATTCGCGCTCAGGTGAACGCGGAGCAAGGCTCCGGGTGGTCGCGAATGGACCGGGCCGACGACATCCGAGCAGGCGCTGACGGGCACGAAGGCGCCCGGACACGGCTGCGTCTCCTTGAGGACGACCGCGCCTGACGCTCGCCTTCGCTGACGTGCGTGAAGCCGGGGCCTCACAGGCTCCGGCTTCCGACGCGCTCCGGGGCTCGGGGCGCGCTCGGGGTACCCCCGACGAGCGGCGGAAGGACGAAACGGCGCCCGTACAGCGGCAGCGGCGCCGGAGTGCCGGGGCCGGCAGCCGGCTGCCGAGGCGCCGGCGACGGGCCGGAGGCACTCCCGGCGCGCAAGCCTGCAGTCAGCCGACGGCACGGGCTTCCGCCCGCCGGCTGCCGGACGACAGATCGGACTTCCCAGCGCGTGCCAAGCTCTGGATTGGCTCAACACCCTCGCCACGCGGTCATCCATGTGATGCGATGCCGAAAGGATCACAGAGCGGGGGGACTCGACGAGGACACGTAGGAAGGCTCGGCTGTTCGCGGCGGGGGCCGTGATCGTTTTGTTGGGGCGGGTAGCGCGGCGTCCGGTGCAACCGCCGGAGGCAGGGCGCTGGAGGGCGGCGAAGGGCCGCTGTACAGCCTGGGCTTTGCGACGTTCGTGGCCGGCAAGGGCTACTGGTTCACCTGTCCGCCGTTGACCAACCGTTCCTCCCAAGTCGTGGAGGTGCTGGGGGCGGAACTGGTGAACGCGCCGGCGGGCTGGCGGACGGGAGAGGTCAGGGCGGTCGACTGGCGGGACGACCCGGTGGGGTTGGGAGCGTATGACGAGACCTTCGCCACCACGCCCATGACGCGAGAGGACCGCTCCAAGCAGCCGGTACGCATTGAGCCCGGTGAGCGCAGCACCGTCCGGTACATGGTGCGCGCCGAACCCCGGTCGGCGTCCGGTCACAACACGGCTCTTGCAGCCGGGCGTTAAGGGGCCCGTCGCGCGGTGCGCCGTCGGCTTTGACGGGGCCCGGGGTAACCGGAATGTCCACCTGAATCGCTCAAGCGCCGGGCGTCCGCGAGCACGTCGACCTGACCCACCAGCGCGAGGCCCTCAAACCCGACCGAGAGGAAGCCTCCGGGCTGACGCAGCCGGCGTGAAGGTACGCGTCATCAACTCGGCCCCCTCGCCCAGATGAACGGCCGTAGCCTGGAGCGACCTCTCACGGAGTCGACCAGCGAGAGCCACCGCCGCAACAGACAGACAGCACACGGCTGCAAGGCGGCAGCCGGCGGCACGGCCGGGGGCGGGCGGGGCCGCGGGTACGGCAACGGCAGGCGGGCAACACGGTCCGGCGCGGCGACCGAGCGGCGGCTCCGCGGCGAGCGACCAGTCGGCAGGAAGCCGCGCCACCACCACGCCCTGGCGGCACTTACGGCGGCGCCCAGCCGACAGTAGCGAGGCCGCCAGGGGGCAGCACCCCGGCGCACCGAAGCCGAGCCGAGCGGGCCGAGCTGCCGCGGGCGGGTGGGAACAGCAGCCGGAACGCGTTCGGAGACAATACCGATCATGGACTATGGCGTGTGGGAACCGGCGCGACTTGGACAGATCGAGCTGTTGGACGGTCGGCGCCTGGGCTGGTCGGAATGGGGACCGGCCGACGGCGCCCCGGTGCTGGTGTGCCCGGGGGCCGCCACCAGCAGGTGGCTGGGTTTCGGCGGCGGCGTCGTCGACTCGGCCGGGATCCGGCTCATCAGTGTGGACCGGCCCGGCCTCGGCGCTTCCGACCCGGCCCCCGGCCGGACCCTGACCAGCTGGGCGACCGACATCCAGCATTTCATCCAGGAACAGGATCTACGCACGCCGTTGGCGGTGGGGTTCTCTCAGGGGGCACCGTTCGCCCTCGCCCTGGCGGCAAGGGATCTGGTGGCGGCGGTGGCCGTGGTGTCCGGCAGCGATGAGCTCGCCCATCCTCGCTTCGCGCATTCGCTGACCCCGCAGGTGAGGGACATGGTGGAGGCTGTCGCGGCCGACCCCGACGCTGCTGAGGCATCCTTCGCCGGATTCGGCAGCCCCGACGCACTGTGGAACCTGATCATCACGACCAGTCCTGAGGCCGATCGCACGGTCTACACCGACGAACATTTCCAGCACGCCTTCCGGCGCGCGATGGACGAGGCGTTCAGCCAGGGCTCAGCAGGCTACGCCCGCGACACCGTCCTGGCGATGGACCGCTGGCCATTCGACCCGGCCGGCATCACCGTCCCGGTCGACCTCTGGTACGGACAGCAGGACACCAGCCCGGTCCACTCTCCCGATCTGGGCGAATCACTCACCCAGATGATCCCGACGGCAACCCGCTACCTGCTGCCCGCCGCGGCGGGCTCCCTGCTCTGGACGCACACCGAAGCCATCCTGCACACCCTGTTGGCCCACGTCCGATGACGGTGGCGGAACCGAGCAGTCCAGCCGCGACCAACCGGCTGGGCCGGGAGTCGAACGGCGCTCCACGCCAGTGCCTCCGGCAGCGGCGAACACCTTCTACTCACTCTCGAACGACAGCGGCACGACGGCGGCACATCGGACTGCCGCAGCAGCGGCCTGCCACGTAGAGTTCCCGGTCATGACTGTGCTGCGAGGCGCCTCCGTCACCCTCCGCCCCACTGTCCGCGAGGACATCCACGCCTTGGCCGCCATCCGGGCCACACCTGAAGTGCGTGCACGCTGGAGAGGCGGAGACGATCTCGAGGCCGACACCGCAGCCGCACTCGAGAGCTCCGACACCCGGTGTATGACCGTCGACCACCGGCAGCGGATCATCGGCATGATCCAGTGGTACGCCGAGGAAGAGCCGGACTACCGGCACGCGGGCATCGACCTCTTCCTCGACCCCACCACGCACGGCAGGGGCCTGGGCACCGACGCCGTACGAACACTCGCCTGCCATCTTGTCGATGCCCACGGCTACCACCGGCTGGTCATCGACCCCGCAGCCGACAACACTGCGGCGATCCGCTGTTACGCCAAGGTCGGCTTCCGACCGGTCGGCATCATGCGACAGTACGAGCGTGGCCAGGACGGCACCTGGCACGACGGCCTCCTGATGGACCTCCTGGCCACCGAACTGGTGCGCTGACCAGCCCGACCACCGCCCAGGGCACCCGCAGCCAGCCCCCATGACAGCAGAGCAGGCACCCACCGCCATGATCGCAGAGCGTCACAACCCGCTGACTAGGCGGCCTGCGCTTCCTCGACCACGGCCCACGCCGACCACCGGCTGCCTGCGCGATCCTCTCAGCATCGCCGACGATTCCGCCGGGGAAGCCGCCAAGCGCGCCGCAACGGTCCGTTGACAACCCCTGGGTCTCAGACGCCAGGCGGCCCCCTGTTCGTTCCGGCACGGACGGCTGACGGGATTGTGCGGATTCATTATGTTTGATCCCATATGTATGGGTGAGCCGGAAGGGCCCAGTGCGAGGAAGCAGGGGACTCAAGCTCACCCGAGAGCAGATCCCGGCCGTGCTCACCATCCCGACCGCGACGCCGACAGGATCCGCCGGAACCTGCCCGTGCGGCATGAGGAGGTCCGGATCGAAGGCGAGCCGATCACCAACGGATTTCTCGCACCCCCGTCATGGTCCGCGCCGCGGACCGTATCGCCTGTTGAACGAGGAGCAGCGCCATGGCCAAGGTCGATCAACCGCTGACCGATGACAGCATCAAGGTTCGCCAGCTCAGCCACTACCAGTTCAGCTGGGTCGCCGGGGACCCCGGCGCGCCCGGCACCTTCACCCTGCAGCTCGTCCTGGACGAAGGTGCTTGGGAAGAGGTACTGACGGTGGACGCCAGTGACGCCGACGTGCTGCAGGACCTGCTGGTGAACACCGGAACGGTGCACTACGACGTCGCCCGCCGCACTTTGATGTTCGGTGTTACCGCCGCGGGCAGCTGAACGCCCCGTCCGCCGCCCTGCCACCGGCAGGGGTGCTCACCGACGTACCACTCACGCCGTCCGGCCGAAATCCGCAACCTGTCAGCGGCCGGGTGCGGCGCCGCCCCTTCGCGCCCAGTCGGCGAGTCCCGTCCGGGCGCGTCGCCGTTCGTACGCGCGCCCATCGCGCCCGCGGCAGGCGGCCCGCGGCGGGCACGGCGCAGCTACCGGCCGAAGCCCGGCGTTCCGGGCGGTGGCGCAGCCCACCGACACGCCCCGTGGGGGCACGGCGACGGTACGACCGGCGGGTCGGCAACCCCACGGAGCCCTGAACACCATCAGGTTCCACTCAGCACCGACTGACAAGTCTGTCTCCCAACCGCTCCTCCACTTCACTCGCGGCGACCAGGTCGTGCGGCCGCACGGGCCAGCAGTAATGGGGCCGCGACGACCGCCGCCACACCGTCGGCGCACGGCCTGTCACCGAGTTGGCCGTATGTCGCGTGACTCGGGGCCGATAGCGGCGTTTTCGAGCAGTACACGCCGTACAGTCGCGGCGAGTTTTCGTCCACAGGGAGATCACCATGTCACGTATGAAGAGGGCGGTCGCCGTTGCCGCCACCGCCGGAACCGTTCTGATCGGCGGAGCCGGCATGGCCAGCGCCGACGCCGACGCCGACGCGGCGGCCGTAGGCTCCCCCGGTGTTCTGTCCGGGAACATCGTCCAGCTGCCGATCCACATTCCGATCAACGTCTGCGGCAACACGGTCAACATCGTGGGCCTGCTCAACCCCGCGTTCGGCAACACCTGCATCAACGACGGTGGCTCGAAGAAGGGTCACGACGACGGCAAGCACAGCGGGTACAGCGACATGCGCTGACTGCACTTCAGTCAGCGTCGCAGTGGGAGCTGCCCCGCGGCCGTCGGGGACGTCCGTCGGCCGCGGGGCAGGATCGCGAAGGCGCCGGGGCACAGCCACTGGGTGACACCCCAGTCCGGTACCGTCTTCGCAATGCCGCCCGCCGGTCCGTTCCACGCCGGACGGTGAAGGCGCGGGGCAGGCGCTGTCCCACGACAGTGCCTGCCCCAAGGCCGGATCGACTGGCCGGACGATCGCCGCGCTGTTCACTGCGGAGGACTGGCGGCCAGAACCGGCTCGAGCGTGCGAAGCATGTCTGGTTGCGCGGCCGGGTCGGCGGCAGTGCCCGCACAGCCCCGCCTGCCGCACTCAACGTGCCTCCGTCTGGGCGGAGTCGGCCGGCTGCGGGGACCGGCGGGGTGGCGTGGCGGTGGCGTGGCGAGAGTGCCCCGAACGGTCACGCGACGAAGAGGCAGAACGGGTGGCCTGACGGGTCCGCCAACACGTACAGCGGTTCTTCTGAGTCGTCGTGCCGGTCGAGCAGGAGACGGGCGCCCAGTGCCTCCGCTCGCTCGCGCTGGCGGTGGAGCTCCTCGACGTCGGGCACCGTGCAGTCCAAGTGGAGCTGCATGGGGACGTCATGCCGGGGCCACGTCGTGCGAGGGAGTTCGGCGACCTGCTGGAAGGCGAGCCGGGCCGCACCGGTGGCATCACGCAGGACGAGCCAATCCTTCTCGTCGCGCTCACCGTCCTGGGGCGGCTCGTCACCAGGGCGGTACGAGAATCCGAGCAGGTGCCGGTAGAACTCGGCCAGCTCTCTCGGCCGCGTGGTGTCCAGCACCGTCTGCAGCAACTGCGGGTATTCAGTCATGAGACCTCCCTCGTCTTCCTCGACGTCCCGCGTCCCACGGTCCTGCCGGACGGGGAACGACCGAGCGGGGCTCGGGTCGACCACGTCAGCCGCAGCGCCGTCGGCCACGCAGTCCTCGCCCTGTCGCAGCGGAGACGGCCGACGTCACCTCATCCGCGTCACCCCGCATGCCCCCACGGTCCCGTCCCAATCGCGAGGCAGCGAGGTGGCGAGGCGAAGCCGGTGAACGGCACGACACGGCCGGCGTGTCAGGGCACAGCGACGGCCCGCTCCTCGACCCATATCTTGATGGTGCCCGCCACCCGATCGACATCCTCCGCACCGCGCACCTATTTGTACGCAATATGAGCGCTGTTCGTACGTGTTCCGTACGGGCGGCAAGGTAGCGTGGGGGCGGAGGTGTCTCATGTCCGAGTTGTTCGACGCCGTGGACGCACTGGTGGCGTCCCGTTCCGTGCTGCCGCCGCCGGAGGAGCGCAGGCGTCTGCGCAAGGCCCACGGGCTGACCGTCGATGAGGTGGCGGCGGCGTTGCAGGTACGCCGGGCCACGGTCAGTGGATGGGAAGCGGGCAAGACCGAGCCGCGGCCGCCGGAGCGTGACGCGTACGCGCGCCTTCTGAAGCAGCTCGCGCAGCTCTACCCCGCCCCCGCCCAGGCCGCGCCCACCGTGGTCCCCGCAGACCCGGCGGTCACGGTGCCGGCACCCGCCCCCTCCCCCGCCCCGGAAGCCGAGACCCTGTCCACGGGCGGCGCGCCCGAGGTCGCGGCCACGACCAACGAGGAGAGCGCCCGCTCCCGCTCCGGTGCTGTCGCCCCTGCCCCCGACGTCGAGACGAGCGCCTCCGGGTCGTCGTCGACGCCGCGGCGCACGGGCGTGAAGAGGGCGGCCCCGGTCGCAGCCTCGGCGAGCGGCGACAACGACCCTCGGTTCGCCAACGGGCCGCTGGCGGTCGTCGACGTCGAAGACGGCCAGGTGGTTGCCCACTGCCCGGGCGGCCTGATCCTGGACGTGCCCGCCAAGAGCCTCGCGGGGCTCGTGGAGTGGACGCTTAAGGAGGCGAGGCTGGGGCAGTCGAAGCTGTCGCGGTCCGGCAAGGACGGCGACCCGCTGCTCGTACTCACCGAGGCCACGCTGGAGCGCTACGGCCTGCCCGTCACCCTCACCGACGAGGAGCGGCGTGCCGGGCGGCTGCCGGAGGACCACAAGGTCGTCAAGCAGTTGGTGCGCGCCGACTGGAGGCTGACGAAGCGGGGACTGGGACCGTGGGCGCGGATCTACCGCCCCGCGCTGGGTGCTGAGCGTGCCTGCGTGCAGCTGTGCGTCCCGTCCTGGCACGCGCTGGATGTCCGGCACTGGGGCGACGCCGGGGGGCTCGCGCCGGCGGAACTGGCGCGGCTGCTGGGCGTGTACGCGTCGCGGGTGATGACGCCACGCGGCTCGACGGCCGTCACCGGCCTGGAGCTGATGACCGCGCTGCACCCGCCGACCCGTGCCTCGGAGCCCGACGAGACGGGGAAGCGGCACTCCGAGTACAACCCCGGCTCGCTGGGGAAGGACCCGGTCGACTGTGCGCCGTGCGAGGCGCCCGACGGGCACCCGCTGCTCGCCGGCCTGCCCCGCTTCCATGTACGCGGTCCGGACGAGAAGCTTTTCGAGGAGGCGTTCGACTGGGCCAGGCCGCTGACGGACGACGAGTGCGCCAAGCGGTTCCTGGTCGGGATCGACGTCAACATGGCCTTCGCGGCCGGGGCCAACGGCCTGGTGGTGGGGCTCGGAGCACCGACTCACGTGAAGGACCCCGTCTTCGACGCGAAGCTGCCCGGCTCGTGGCTCGTGGACCTCTCCCACGTCGACCTCGCGAGGGTGAAGGTCGGCAAGGAGTGGGTGGGGCTCGACGCCGATCTGCTGCCGAACCCCTTCACACCCTCCGGTGAGCGACCGGCAGGTCCTGCCTGGTACGAGACGCGGACCGTCGCCTACGCCGTGGAGCTCGGCTACGACGTCACGCCTTCCGAGGCGTACGTCCGTTACGACACCGGCCGCTACCTGGACGCCTGGTACAACAGGCTGCGCGACGCCTACCTGGCGACGATGGCCGACCTGGGCGTCACCGCCGACCTGGGACCGGAGGAGTTCCTGGCGGCGATGGACGGGTACCGGCGGCGCGACCCCCAGATGGCGATCGTGGTCTCGGCGATCAAAGCGACCGTGAAGGGCGGCATCGGCAAGCTGCGTGAACGTCCCCGGGGCGAGGGGTGGAAGCCCGGCCGGCCATGGCGGGCCCTGGCACGCCCCACGTGGCGGCCGGACATCAGGGCCGCGGTCATCTCCCGCACCCGGGTCAACATGCACCGCAAGATCGTCAAGCACGCCGCGTTCACCGGACAGTACCCGGTCGCGATCCTGTCGGACTGCGCGCTCTACGCGTCCGACGGCCCCTCGCCGCTGGACTTCCTCCCCTACCGGGAGGGCAAGCCCCTGCCCGGCGGTTTCAAGCTGGGGGTCAACCCTGGGCTGGTCAAGCACGAGGGGACCCAGACCGTGCTGTGGGCAGAGGGCGTGCGTGAGCAGTTCGACGCCCCCGAACTCAACCTCGCCCGGTACATCAAGGACGGTACCGTCACCGCTCAGGACAACGGGGAGTAGATCACCATGGGCATGTTCGGCGACAGCCTCGACAAAGCGGTGGAGCGTTCCTTCACCCGTCCCGTGCCCAAGTCGGCCGCGGCTCAAATGCGCTACCTGGTCAAACAGCTCAAGGGCACCAAGGCGGTCGCCGAGCTGCTCTCGGTGTCCCAGCGGCAGGTCGAACGGTACGTCGCGGGCAAGGCGAGGACGCCGCGTCCGCAGCTCGCCGCCCGCCTCGAACGCGAGGTCCGCTCCCGCTGGCAGCCGCAGATCCGTGCCAGGGCCCGGCAGCAGGCGGCGACCAGCGGTGGCATCGTCATCGACACCCGCGCACGCATCGGTTACACCGCTCCGATCGGATCGACAGACGAGGACCGCATCCGGCACCTCACCGTCGCCCTGCCACCCCACCACGCCGCCCGCCTTTTCGACGCCCAGGAACAGGGCGCCAGCGAACAGCAGTTGCAGAAGGTCGCCGCCGAAGCGCTCAAGGAGACGTACTTCCAGGACCGCGGACGCCGCGCCGGCACTTTGGAGGAGGTCCGCTTCACCGACGTCGACCATCTGGAATTCGAGCTGTAGGAAGCGCGCTCGCGGCCCGGCGAACCGCCCTTTCGGAAGTTCGCCCCGGCTGACGCCTTCGCCACCTCCGTCAGCGTCACGCCCTCGGGCCGCCTGCTGTGCAGCGTCGCCGAGTACGGCGTGTGGAGGTACGGCAGCGTGTCCACAACACGCAGCGTCTGATCCCGCGGGTGCCGGTTCCCGATCTCACCGACCTCGGGGTCGCCGTCGGGGACGCGCTGCGCGCCTGCGCCCGGCAGCGCACCGCCCTGAAGAGGCATTGGGGCCCGGTCGACTGGCACTGGACCGACACGTCCCCGCCGGTTCACCGCCTTCGCGCCTCGTCGCCTGGAGAGGGCGGTGGGCATCGCGGGCGGCGGGCCGGCGACTGCGCCGACCGGGTGGGCCGGGGCTCAGACCGTGATCGCGTTCAGGGCCGCCGGGGCACGCACCGGTCCGGCGGCCGGTGAGGTGGCGTGGGGTGCGTATTCCCGCCAGGCCGCGGCCAGCCTTCGTACGGCCTCCGTCAGTACATCGGGGGGCAGCAGGAAGTGCAGCCGCAGGCACGTGGTGCTGCCGCCGAGCGTGTCCATGGTGGCGCCGGGCAGCACCGCCACCCCATGACGGAGCGCGACCTGGGCGAAGGCGACACCGTCACCGTGGGGGAGGCGGATCCACAGGGTCTGGCCGCCCGAGGCCGGCGGGCAGTGCCAGGACGGCAGCAGGCGGGTCAGTTCGGCCCGAAGGTGGTCGTGGCCGGAGCGCAGGGCGCGTACGCGTGAGGTCACGATCGGCTCGAAGTCGTCCAGCAGCCGTACGGCGGCCAGTTGCGCCGGCACGTCGCTTCCCAGGTCGTGGATGGCCTTCAGCCGGGCCAGCCGGGAGATCAGCGCCGCGGGTCCTCGCACCCACCCGATGCGCAGCCCGCCCCACACCACTTTGCTGAGCGACCCGACTCCTATGACCTCGCCGAACGACGACAGTGGCGGCTGCTGGGGCGGCCTGGGTTCGAACGCGAGATCGGCGAGCACTTCGTCGTCGACCAGTGGCACCCCCAGTCCGTTCGCCGCCTCGACGAGGCGCCGCCCGGGCAGGGGCGGCAGCACGGTGCCGGTCGGGTTGTGGAAGCGGGGAACGAGGTAGGCGAGCGCGGGACGGTGGCGGTTCATCACCCCGATCGCCTCTGTCACGTCGATGCCGTCGGGCCCCACCGCGACCGGATGCGGTACCGCCGCCGCCTCCCGGAGCAGGTCGAGTGCCCCCGGGTAGGTGGGTGACTCGACCAGCACCCCGTCACCGGGGGAGATCAGCAGCCGGATCAGCAGCGCCAGGGCTTGCTGGGCACCGGTGGTGACCAGGATGTGTTCCGGACCGGTGACCACGCCGTGGCTCGCGTACCGTTCCGCGATGGCCGTCCGTAGTGCCGGCAGCCCGGCCGGGTGGTAGCCCAGGTCGTTGTCCGGCAGGGTCATCGTCCGGTACGCGTCGGCCAGTTCGGGCGTCGGCCCCGCCGGTGCCGCGCAACTCAGCAGGATCACGTCGTCCGGTGCTTCCAGCAGGTGAAGGAAGAGCGGGTTGGACGTCTCGCGCACCCCGGGGCGGGGTGGGATCGCGGCGGGCGCGACTCGTGTCCCGCTGCCCTGCCGCCGTACCAGCCGTCCCTCCTGACGCAGGGTGTCGTAGGCGGCCACGACCGTGGTCCGGCCGACCGCGAGGGCGGCGGCGAGTCGCCGGTCGGGGGGCAGCACGGTGCCGGCAGCCAGCAGCCCCTCGTCGATGAGCTGCCGGAGGCGGGCGGCGAGGAGGAGGTACAGCGGACCGCGTCCGGCCGACCAGCGGCCGAGACGGGCGACGAGATCGTCCGGCGGAAGAGAAATTGGCTTCATCGGCGGACCAATCTGCCGTGATTGGTCCTGTGACCGCAAGTGGGTCTCCCTTTCACTCGGTTGCATGAGCCATGACAGCGCAGCACTCCGGCCCGAGACCCTCGCGGTCCACCCTCCCCGGGTCCCGATCACCGGCAGCACGCGTCTGGGTGTCCCGCTCCACCAAGGGCACGTCTTCGCCTTCGACAGCGCCGAGGCGATGGCCGACGCCTGCCACTCGCCCGACGCCTTCGTCTACAGCCGCCTCGGCAATCCCACCGTCCGTGCCCTGGAGGACGCCGTCGCCCGGCTGGAAGGAGGAGCCGTCGCCCTCTCCTACGCCTCGGGGATGGGTGCCATCAACGGTGTTCTGCTGGGCCTGCTGGCCTCCGGGGACCATGTCATCGCGCAACGATGCCTCTACGGCGGTACGTACGCGGTACTCACCGACCTCGCCGCGCGGTGGGGTGTGGAGGTGACGTACGTGTCCGGGACCGACCCCGAGGAGGTGCGGCGGGCGCTGCGGCCCCGCACGCGGCTGCTGTACCTGGAGACCATCGCCAACCCGACCACCCGGGTCGCCGATCTGCCCGCCCTGATCGCGGTCGCCGCCGAGGCCGGCGTCCCCAGCGCGGTCGACAACACCTTCGCCTCGCCGCTGCTGTGCCGGCCGGTCGAGTACGGCGCGGACATCGTGATCCACTCCGCGACGAAGTACCTGGCCGGGCATGCGGACGTCCTCGGCGGGATCGCGGTCTTCCAGGACGCCGAGCTGTACGGCCGTATCCGCCACTACGCCATCGAACAGGGCGCCATCACCGATCCATTCGCCGCCTGGCTGACCCTGCGCGGTCTGCAGACGCTGGCGCTGCGCATCGAGCGGCAGAGCGCGAGCGCCCTCGATCTGGCCGGCCGGCTGGCCGCGCACCCGGCGGTGGCGGCCGTTCGCCACCCGGCGCTCGACGGGCACCCCGACCGTGCCATCGCGCGACGGCTGCTGCCGAAGGGCGGCGGTGGGGTCGTCTCCTTCGACCTCGCGGACGGGCGTGAGGCGGGCCGCGTCTTCATCGAGGCGGTCCGCCTGGCGGCCCTGACCGCCTCGCTGGGCGATGTGAAGACCCTGGTGATGCACCCGGCCTCCACCTCGCACCGGCAGCTCGACGCCGCCGCCCTCGACGCGGCCGGTATCGGCCCCGGAACGGTACGGATGTCCGTCGGGATCGAGCACGTCGAGGATCTGTGGACGGACCTGGAGCAGGCCCTGAACCGGGCCGCGAAGGGGTCTTGAGCGCCTGAGTGCCCGGGTGCCTGATGGCTCGGGCCGCCGGGCGTCCGGCGGGGCGGCCGGTGACGGGACGGCGCCGGTCGCCTCGGGCCGCGCGGCCGGCCGCGCGGCGCTCGGCGGTGCCGGTCAGGGCCGGAACTGGCGGCGGTAGGACGAGGGGCTGACCCCCATGGTCACCCTGAAGTGGTGGCGGAAACCGGCGACGGACAGGCCCACCCGGCCGGCCACTGCGTCGACCGAATGGTCAGTGGACTCCAGCAGTACGGCGCCGGCCAGGATCCGCTGGTGCGTGACCCAGCGGCCCGGCGGCCCACCGACCGCTTCCGCGAAGCGGCGTTCGAACTGGCGTACCGACAGGTGGGCGACGCGCGCCAGTTCGTCGACGGTCAGCCGCCGGTGCAGGTTGTCCAGGGCGTACCGCATGGCGTTGCTGATCGGATCGCCGGGAGGTACGTGCCCCACCGGTCGTTCGGCGAACTGGGTCTGGCCGCCTTCGCGGTGCGCGGCCACGACCATGCGGCGGGCGACGCGACCGGCGACGTCGGCGCCGTGGTCGCTGCGGATGAGGTGCAGGCAGACGTCGATGCCGGCGGCGGTGCCCGCGGCGGTGACGACGGAGCCATGGTCCACGTACAGCACCGACGCGTTGACCGTCACCTCGGGATGGCGCTCCTGCAGCAGACGGGCGTGCCGCCAGTGCGTGGTCGCCTCCTTGCCGTCCAGCAGACCCGCGGCGGCCAGGGCGAACGCGCCACTGCAGATGGACACCACGCGTGCCCCTCGCGCATGCGCGTCCCGCAGTGCCCGCAACACCGTCGCGGACACGGGGCGGCGCACGTCGGCGACGCCCGGGACGATGACGGTGTCGGCGTGGCGGAGCCGGTCCAGGCCGTGGTGGACCACGATGTCGAAACCGCCCACGGCCCTGTGCGGCCCGGGGGCCTCGGCGCACAGCTCGAACCCGTACCACCAGTCCACGTCCAGCTCGGGCCGGGGGACGGCGAACGCCTCGGCCGCGGTGGCGAACTCGAACGGGCCCATCCCGTCGAAGACGAGGCAGGCGATCCGATGGCGGGAGCGCATGACGCGATCCTAGCGATCGATGCCGTTTCCGACACTGCCGGACCGGACCGGGGAGGCCCGAACCTGGTGGCATGAAACCTGTGACCACGGCTCCACTGACGTTCGGCATGCTCGTCTTCGACGAGGTCGAGGTCCTCGACATGGGCGGCCCCTTCGAGGTCTTCAGCACCGCCGGCCGGCTTGCCCGTACCGCCGACGACGAGCCCCTGCTGCGGGTCCTGACGGTCGCGACGACCGATCGCCCGGTCCGGGCGCGCGGGGGGCTGAAGGTGGTGGCGGACCACATCCTCGACGAGGCGCCGCCGTTCGACGTGCTGGTGATCCCCGGCGGCGTCACCACGGCGGTCGAGGCGGACCCGGACGTCATCGACTGGCTCGACCGGCGCCGCCGTACCTCCGCGCTGACGTTCAGCATCTGCACCGGGGCCTTCCTGCTGGCCGCCACCGGGGCGCTGGACGGCCGCCCCGCCACGACCCACTGGGAGGATCAGGAGGAACTGGCCCGACGCCGGCCGGGCGTCCGGGTACGCACCGACGTCAGGTGGGTCGACGACGGCGACATCGTCACCTCCGCGGGGATCAGCGCGGGCATCGATGCCGCGCTGCACATCGTCGGCCGGCTCTTCGGCGAGGACCTCGCTCGTCGCACCGCCCACCAGATGGAGTACGTGTGGACGAACGTCGCCGGGTGACACAGGCGGGGCGGCCGGGGGTGCCGCCTCAGTGCTGGAGCAGGCCGCCGACCGGGACGGGAGCGACATGACCGGTCGCCGGCAGGGTCTGTGCCAGCGTGCGGCCGACGTCCACCAGCGATGACCGGCGCAGGCCGGCGACAACGGGGATCGCCGTCCACACCGACGCGGCGACGTCGCCGTTCGGCTCCGGCCGGAGCCGGCCACCGGTGATGCGGACGCGGTAGAGGACGCCGACATTGTGGTGCTCGACTCCCGCCCGTGCGACGGCGCGGGAATCGTCCGGGAGTCCACGTGAAGCCGGAAGCAGGGTGGGTGCTCCCGCCCCCGCGCGTCCTGTCGGGCGGGCGGGGGCGGGCGGATGGACGGCGGGGCTCAGCGGTGCTGGAGCGCCTTGACGTTGTCGCCGAAGGTCCAGCCGCGCGATCCGTCCCAGTTGATCGACCACGTCATCAGGCCCTTCAGCCTGCCGCCGTAGGCGTTCCAGGCCTGCGCGACCAGGGATGGCGCCATATGGCCGCCACCTGCGCCCGGTTGGGCGGGCAGTCCGGGGACCTGCTTGTCGAGGGGGACTTTGATGGTGGTGCCCTGCACGGTGAGGCCCCGGTCCAGGCAGTCGGTCTGGGCGGTGAACCCCCGCACGGTGCCCGCCTCGTAGGAATCGCCGGAGCATCCGTACATGCTGCCGTTGTAGTACTGCATGTTGAGCCACCACAGCCGGCCGTTGTCGGCGTACTTCTTGACGACCGGTAGGTAGGCGCCCCAGATGGAGCCGTAGACCACGCTGCCGCCGGTCACGTACGCCGTCTCGGGAGCCATGGTGAGACCGAAGCCGGGCGGCATGGCGGCGAGGACGCCGTCGATGATCCGCATCAGGTTGCTCTGGGACGGCGAGAGCCGCTTGATGTCGCCGCTGCCGACCAGGCCGGTCTCGATGTCGATGTCGATGCCGTCGAAGTTGTTCGCCTTGAGGATGGGGACGATGGTCTGCACGAACCGGTCGGCGACGGCGGTCGAGCCGAGGTCGATGCCGGCGGTGGCGCCGCCGATGGACATCAGCACGGTCAGGCCGGCCTCCTTGGCCTGGCACACCTCGGCCGGGGTGGGCACCCGCACGGTGGCGTCCATGCCGTCCTCCCACAGCACGGTGCCGTCGGACCGGATGACCGGGAAGGCCGTGGTGACCACGTTGTAGCCGTGTGCGCGGATGCGGGCGTCGGTGATCGGGGTCCATCCGAACGGTGGATGGACGCCGTTGGCGGAGCCGTCCCAGTTCTCCCAGTAGCCCTGGAGCACCTTGCCCTGGGGGCGCGGCTTGGTCGCGCAGGTGGCGGCGGCGGAGGGGTGGGCGGACGGAGCCTCGGCGGCGGCCGGGGTGTCCGGGGCGGCGGCGAGCAGCCCGAGGGCGAGCGCGGTGGCCGCGAGGAGGGCGGCCGTCGGCCGTACGGTGCGTGTGCCACCGGCTCGCGGCGGCGTCGGCGGCGGCGTCCGCCTGGTGCGTCGGAATCCGGACACGGGTATCTCCCCTTCCAAGGTCCGGTCTGTGGGTGTGCTGCGGGGTCCGGCTCAGAACCGCACGTCGGAGCAGGCGTAGAAGGCGTTGCCGGTGTCGGCGATGTTCCACGCGCCGAGGATGAGGTGGCGCCCGGTCTTGTGCGGCAGCACACCGGTGTGGCTGACCGTGGATCCGGGGAGGCGGCCGCCGAAGGGAACCGTCAGGAAGGGCTGCGGATCAAGGTCGGCCCTGGTCAGCGGCTTGGTGGGGTCCCAGCCGTCCTTGGTGACGTAGTAACGGAAGTCGGTGGTGGCGTGGCGTGCGGTGATCCGCCAGACGAAGGTGTGGTTCTGTCCCGCCGTCAGGGTGGTGGCGGGCCACGCCCCGCCGCGTGGGTCATCCAGCTCGGAGAAGCGGCCGTTGCCGCCCGCGCAGATGCGTCCGTCGGCCGGCCCGCGGGGGAAGCCCTTGGGGCCCTCCACGCTGGGCGGCTCCCACTGGATCTGCCCGCAGCCGCGGACGGTGCCGTTGCCGCACAGCTGCTGCCGGCTGACGGGCGAATCGGTGTAGCCGTGGCTCTGGGCGGTACCGGCGGTGGCGAGGAAGGTGCCGCCGAGCAGTCCGAGGCCGACGAGTAACGAGGTGAGCTTCCGCTGCATGGGTGCGCTCCCGTGATCGTGGGGGTGCCGGTGGGGGCGGACGTTGTCGTCCGGTGCGCTGCCGGGTGGAGCGACGGGGGTGGGGGGCGGCAGGGCAGTGATTGTCCGGAGGACGGCTGTCCGCTGCGGTCTAGACCAAGTGCGAGGCTAGACCCGCCGGTTGAGCATGTCCATACCAATTCCTGGGTCGACGCCGAAACGACTGAACGGCGTCGGGGCCGGGCGCGGCCGGGGCGTGTCGCACATGGCGAACGACGACCGTGCCAGCGCGCCCGCACCGCAGCTGCCGCACACGGTGCCGCGGCCGGTACCACGCGGGTCGCCCGGGAACAGCAGTCCCGCCATCCACTACGCGCTCGTCAGCGGCGCCCGGCCACCCTCTTCGCGCTCGGCGACCAGGTCGTCGGAGCCGTGACCTTCGACCTCGCCAACGGCGGGATCGGCATCGTCGCCCCCACCCGCTCGGCCGCCTCAGCCCTGGCGGCGTCGCGGCCCGGACACGCCGCTCGTCCCCCGGTGGCAGCCTGGCGCCGGCCACGCCCCGGCCCCGGAGCCCCAGGCCACCGCCAGCCATCGGCCCACGGTGCGTTCGCCGATCCGCACGCCTTGGTTCGCGAGTATGTGTCTTATCGGTTCTCCCACTTGGACAGGCAGGCGCGAAAGACGCCGGTCTCGGCTGCCACGTGGGCGATCGGACGGCGGCGGCGTTCCACGAGCCTTCGACCTCCTTCGATGCGCGAGGGAGCGTTCGCATGTGTCACTGGAGGACCTCGGCGCTTCGGCCGGCCGCGACGACGGTGCGGAGGGGGAATGCGATGAGTAGCGCGACAGCGATCAGGAGTCCGCTGGTCCAGAGCGGCCCGAGGTCCCCGGCCCTTGTGCTGAGGGTGGTCGCGGCGATGAGGGGACCGGCGGCGGCGCCGGTGTTGAGCGCTGCGGTCGCGTACGAGCCGGCCATGGTGAGGGCTTCCGCGGCCTCGTAGAGGACTCGCGCGATCAGCGTGCTGCCCAGTGCGAACGACAGCGCGCCCTGCACAAAGACGAGGGCACACAGGGCGACCGGCTTGTCGGCCAGTACGGCCAGGGCCGGCCAGCCGACGAGCAGCAGCGGACCGCCGACCGCGATGACCAGACCGGGACACCGGTCGGACAGCCGGCCGGCGACGGTGACGCCGACGAAGGAACCGGCGCCGAAGAGCACCAGAACGACAGAGATCCACAGCTCACCCAGCCCGGCAGTGTCGGTCACCAGAGGGGCGAGGAAGGTGAAGCTTGCGAATGTCGCCGCGTTCACCAGCGCGCCGAGCAGCATCACCAGGATCAACCGCGGTCTTGTGAGCAGGGCGAGCTCCACCCGCAGGGCGGGCCCGCCCGTCACCTCCTCCTTCACCCGTCCTGCGGGGATGCCCTTCAGGACACCAAGAGCAGCGGGCAGACAGAGAGCGGCGACAGCCCAGAATGTGGCCCGCCAGCCGAGTACCGTGCCGAGTACCGACCCGCCAGGGACACCGGCGATCGTGGCCACCGTCGTGCCCGACAGCAGCACGGCCAGGGCACGTCCCTTCCTTCCGGGCGGGACCAGCGTGGCGGCAGCCGTCAGAGCGACGGCAAGGAACCCCGCATTCGCGAGCGCGGCGACGACCCGGGTGGCGAACAGGACCGGGAAGCTGGTGGTGACGGCCCCCGCGGCGTGAGCTGCCGCGAAAGCAAGGATGAATCCGAGAAGGCTGGAGCGCCTGGGACAGTTGCGGGCGAGCGCGGCCACAAGAGGAGCGCCGACGACCATGCCGATCGCGAAGGCCGAGGTGAGCATGGCCGCTGTCCCGACGGTGACGTTGAAATCCGAGGCGATGTCCGGCAAGAGGCCGGCGAGCATGAACTCCGAGGTGCCCATGGCGAAGACCGCCACGGCGAGCAGGTACAGCGAGAGAGGCATCGAAGGCTCCGAGGTGAGGAGAAGCACGAGAAGGTCATCTCGTCACCGCGGCCGGCCCCCACGGGCACACTCGTCCCGCCACGGAGTGCGGCGCGACGACAGGGCTACGAGCTCAGGGCTTCAGGGGGCTGACGGCGTGACCGAAAGCCCCCACCTTGTCCGACTCAGGACTCGACATGGCGCGCACGGTACCCGACCGACGCCCGTCCAGGCACCCTGGTTTCACCGGCATCGGCCTGTGCTCGCCACCCTCATGTCCCGCGACACCCAGGTCGTGTCCGTGAAGTCTCGCCCGGCCCGCGACGCCCTTCGGGTGAACGCCGATATTTTCCGGACACTCCCTAGGAGCGCGGTTCCAGGGTGATGTGCGGGGACAGCGCGCGCAGGAAGTCGGGCGCGTCGAAGATCTTGCCCGCCGAGGCGACCCCGATCGCCTCGGTCCGTCCGGAGAGGACGCGGTCGACCGCCTCGACCACGAGTGGCGCGGTGATCGCGTAGATGTCCTGGCCCCGGGCCACCGCACGCCGTTCGTCGCCGCCGGAGCGTACGACGACGTCGACGAGGAAGGTCTGGGCCGACCGCCCCTGCTCATCGACCGCGGCGGGTGTCGGTGCGTCCGCGGCCACGACGTCGCGGGCCGCCTCGACCGTCATATAGGTGCGCACCTCGGGGATGGGGAGGTGGCTGGGTACGGTCACGACGTCGGCCATGGTGAACTCCGCGATCACGGACCGGGTCCCCATCGGCTCGGGGAAGTCCCACCGCTGGGTCGGCGCGGCGTCGTCGCGGTGTTCCAAGCGCCCGTTGGTGTAGCGGATGCGCCGACCGCCTCGCCGCTGCCGGGAGACCGTGCCCGCCGAGCGCGTTCCGGCGGTGGGATGCCAGTGGTTCAAGCCGTACGCGACGTGCGCCTCGTCGGCTTCGGTCCAGTCGCCCATCGCCGCCGTGACCAGCAGGTCGCCCAAGCCGCCGAAGAAGGCCATCGCCGGGACGATCACCGCTCGCGCGGCTGCCGCCCGCTCGGCGAAGTGCGCGAAGGTGTCGGCATTGGCCTCGATCTCGGCCGCCACGTCCAGGTACGGGACCCCGGCTCGCAGGGCCGCCTCGATCACGGGGGCGGCCGTCGTGGCGAAGGGACCGGCGCAGTTGATCACGGCTGCCGTGCCGGCCAGCGCGCGGTCGAGCGCCGCCGGGTCGTCGACCGGTGCCGGACGGGCGTCCAGTCCGGTCTCGTACGCCTGGTCCTTGAGCCTGTCGGCGTCGCGTCCGACCAGGACCGGTACGAACCCACGCCTCGTCAGCTCCGCCACGACGAACCGTCCTGTGTGCCCGTAAGCGCCGTACACCGCGACCATCTTGTTCGATCCCATGGGTGCTCCCCGTGTTGCTCCGCCGTAGCTGTCACGAGCATTCTGGCCAAGATCAGCCCCGCAGACGATCGTCGGAAACGACAGCGGACGCACACTTTCGGACACGGCATGGTGACATGCCTCCCGGACGCCGCGACCTGTTCGGGCCGTGGCGCGCCATGGCGATCGGCCGGCACCCCGTCCGGGCGGCGTCCACCTCGGTACCGGGTGTCGGCGCTACCGGGAGCGGTGCTACCGGCGCCGGCGGCGAGCCGCGGCGGTCGGCGGACCGCCGGAGGGCCACTCGGCCACGGGCGGGCCGCGGCGCGTGGTTGCCGACCGAGTGCCTGACGCGATTACGCCCCCCTGATGGTATGGACCTGACAAGTTGACCCGGCTAGCCTGGCGGTCGTTGAGAGCGCTCTCACGACTGTTGGGCCTGCGGTCGCCGGGCCCTGTCGTCCATCGGAGGAATCATGAGACGCCTGACCGTCCTGCGCGCCGCCGCCGCGGCGTTCCTGCTCACCGCCGCCCTGAGCGCGACCGGCCCCCACGCCTCGGCCGTCGGGACCCCGGACACCTCGCGGCCGGCCGAGGCCGGCCTCATCGACGGCATGCGCCTCGACCTGGGCCTGACCCGAGAGCAGGCCGAGCAGCGGCTGCTGGCCGAGCGGACCGCGGTGAAGGTCGAACGGCAGGCGCAGCGCTCCGCGGGATCCGCGTACGGCGGCTCCTGGTTCGACCCGGCGAAGGGCCGTCTCGTCGTCGCGCTCACCGACCCCGCCAAGGTCGCCGAGGTGAAGGCGCTCGGTGCGGAGACCCGGCTCGTCCGGCACGGCGCGGCCCTCCTCGACCGGGTCAAGAGCCGGCTCGACTCCTCGCCGGCGCCCGCCGGAGTGGCCGGCTGGCACGTCGACCCCCGGGCCAACCGCGTCGTCGTCACCGTGGTGCGGGCCGACCGGAACGGCCCCGCCGTGCGGGCGTTCGTCGAACGGGCCCGCCTGGCCGGCCCCGTCACGGTCGCCGAGACGGAACGCGCCCCGGTCACGTACGCGGCGGGCACCGTCGGCGGCGACCCCTACTACACCGGCAACGTCCGCTGCTCCATCGGCTTCTCCGTGCACGGGGGCTTCGTCACCGCCGGTCACTGCGGTCGCGCGGGTGCCGCCGTGCGTGGCTGGGACGGGTCCGCGATGGGGACGTTCCAGGGCTCCTCCTTCCCGGGCGACGACTACGCGTACGTGAGCGTCCACAGCGGCTGGTGGACCGTCCCGGTGGTGCTCGGCTGGGGCACGGTGCCGGACCGCCTGGTGCGTGGCTCGGCCGAGGCGCCCATCGGTGCCTCCATCTGCCGGTCGGGCTCCACGACACGGTGGCACTGCGGCACCGTCCTGGCGAAGAACGAGACCGTCAACTACAGCCAGGGCGCCGTCCACCAGATGACCAAGACCAGTGTGTGCGCCGAGGGCGGCGACTCGGGCGGGTCCTTCATCAGCGGTGACCAGGCCCAGGGCGTCACCTCCGGTGGGTGGGGCAACTGCTCCTCCGGCGGCGAGACATGGTTCCAGCCCGTCAACGAGATCCTCGGGCGCTACGGCCTCCGGCTGCACACCGCCTGACCGGGGCGCCGGTCACGCCGGAGGGCGGGTTCGCCGGCACCCGGCACCCGGCACCGGAAATTGGCGGCGGGGGCGTCCGCGAGAACGGACTCCCCCGCCGTCCGGCGCTGCCCCGGCCGTACCGCTGTCGCCGGCAGCCCCACCACCGCGAGGCGGGCGCGCGTCTCTCCGCTCGTCGACGGGGCGCCGACTGCGGCGTGATGCGTGGGGCCGGTGTGGTCGGTTCCGGTTCACCGGCCGGGCGACCTCGGAAGCGCATGGCCGGCCATCCCCCCTGCGCGCTGTGACCGACCCTCCATAGGTCCCGCCGGGCCTGCCGGCCCAGGGCCTCCCTGGAGAGCGCACGTACCGCACGCGCTGGTCGCCGTCAGGCCGACGACCGTCCGTGTGGCGGAAGGCGGCCCGACAGGCGCTCGGGCGGCGGCCGGTGTGCCGGGCGAAGAGGGCGGCGAAGGTGCCGGGGTCCCGGTAGCCGACGTCCGCGGCGACGGCGGCGACGGTGCGGTCGGTGGTCTCCAGAAGATGGCGTGCGCGACCGACCCGGGCGGCCTGCAGATGGGCCAGCGGGCTGCGTCCGGTCTCCGCGGTGAAGCGGCGCAGCAGCGTGCGGGTGCTGACCCGGAAGGTGGCCGCGAGCGAGGTGAGGTCGTACGGTTCGGCGAGGTTCCGGTCGAGCTGCCGCATGACCCGCTGGGAGAACTCCCGGCCTGCGGGAGGAGCCGCGGATCGACGTACGGGGTCTGGGAGGTGCGCGCGTCGTCGACCAGTGCGATACGGGCGGTGGTCCGGGCCACCCGGGCCCCGTGGTGCCGGCGGATGAGGTCCAGCGCGAAGTCGTACATGGCGCTGAAGGCGGCCGTGGTCGTCACCCCCGCATCGGTGACGACCAGGTCCTCGGGCCGCACGTCGGCGGCCGGGCAGCGGCCGGCCAGTTCGCCGGCGTACAGCCCACGGTCCGGGCGCGAGACGAGATCCTCGCCTTCCTCGCCGACCGTCTGCACCCGCACGGGTGAGTGTCGCCAAGGGAGTCCGGACCGTGCCACGTGAGCGTGGCGGGTTCGCCGCACAGCCGTTGCCTCGGTCGCTGCCGCCCCGCCGTGCCGGTGAGGCCGAGGGGCCGGGCCCCGGCCCCGGCACCACGGGCCAGGCGGGCCGGACGGTCGGCGGCGGACAGCGGCGGGGGCAGCCCGTTCGCTATGAGGCGGGGATTCGCGCGGCGAGGAGTGCGATGTCGTCGGCGTGGTCGGTGTTCATACCGTTGAGCAGTTCGTCGCAGAAGGTGTCGAGCTCTTCGCGGGCGAGCGCCGCCGCGTGCTGTCGTAGGCGGGTCATGCCGTGGCCGAGGTCTTCACCGCGGCGCTCGATGAGTCCGTCGGTGTACATGAGCAGGGTGGAGCGGGCGGGCAGGGTTTCGGTGGCGTGGTCGCGCGGGTGGTCGGGGTCGACGCCGAGGAGCAGGCCACGGCCGCCCTGGAGGTAGCGAGTGTCGCCCTCGTGGGTGACGAGCAGGGGCGGGGGGTGGCCGGCGCTGGAGTAGGTGATCGCCCAGTGGGCGGTGTCGTCCTGGTCGAGAAGGCCGTACAGGCAGGTGGCGGTGGCATGGGGGTAGAGGGACTGGTGCGCGAGGTCGAGACGGCGCAGGATGTGCCCCGGGGGTTCCTGGCGGTCGCATCCGATGCCGCGCAGCATGTTGCGCAGCTGGCTCATGGTGATCGCGGCGCGCAGGTCGTGGCCGGTCACATCACCCATGATCATGGTCGTGCTGCCGTTGGGCAGGACGAAGCTGTCGTACCAGTCGCCGCCCACTTCGGCGGTGGTGGCAGCGGGTGCGTAGCGGGCGGCCAGCCGCAGGGGGCCCGTTTGGGGCAGGGTGGGCAGGAGGGAGCGCTGGAGGCGTTCGGCGATGTGCTGGGTTTCGCGGTGCAGCCGGGCGTTGTCCACGCCGAGTGCGATGCGGTGTGTCAGATCCTCGACCATGGCCAGGTCGTCGGAGGTGAGGGGGGCACGGTCGGCGGAGCGGCCGATGGTCAGCGCTCCGAGGACCTGCCGACGTGCGCGCACGGGGGCCACGACGGCGGTATGGGTGCCGAGCTGCTCGAACAGCTCCAGCTGACGGGCGTGCAGCGGGTCGGCGGCATCGTGAGGCGCGGGGATGTCGGCGGCGGTCAGGAGCAGGGGGCCGGCACCGATGAGTACGCGCGACAGCGGGCCGACGGGCTCTTCGGGGAGTTCCGGGAGCAGGCCGGTCAGACCGCCGACCGGCAGTGTGCCGGGATCGCGGTGGACGACGCTGACCCGGCGCGGGCGCCCGTCGTCCTCGAGCAGATCGACCGCGCACCAGTCGGCCAACTGGGGCACAAGGATGCGGCACACCCGGCGTACCGCGGCGTAGGGGTCGAGAGTGCTCGTCATGGCGGTGGTGGTCTCCGCAAGGAGCGTCAGCCGGTCCAACGCCCGCTGGACCACCTGGTCCACCTCGAAATCGTCCATGCCCTCTCCTTCCACCACGCCGTGGCCTCAGCAGGCGCTCCTGGGTACAGCTTCGCCTCCCTCTTGCTCCGCGTCCGGTATGTCCCGGGAGTCGGAGCGGCCTGTGGCCGACGTTGCCACAGCACCGTGCGCGCCGCGGCTCGCGCGGCTTGCCCTGTCCGGCGCGATGGCCTGGACGTCCGCGGCCCGCGCTCCGCGTGAGAGGGGTCGGCCCGTCATGGCCTGCCGTGCCAGTCGAGGCAGACGACCATCGCGTCGTCGGACGCGTTGGCGGGGGCGCGATGTCCGACCAATTCTTGGAGGATGGCGCGGGGGACCTGTGAAGGGGGGAGCAGCCGGGTGCCGAGGATGGCGCGGGCCAGGGCTTTCTCGCTGTAGCGTTCTCCGGCCGCGGAGGCGACGTCGTACACGCCGTCGCTGATGAAAAGGAGCCGGTCCCCGGGTTCGGCCTGGAAGTGCTGCGTGGTGTAGTTGGTGTCTTCGAACATGCCGAGCGGCAATTGCGCTTCGCATTCGATCTCTTCCGGTTTTCCTTGCCGCAGGAGCCACATCTTCGGGGAACCGGCGTCGATGATCTGCGTCTCGCCGGTGACGAGGTCGAAACGAAGAAGCAAGGTGGAGAGATATGCCCGCCCGCGGTAATGACCGTAAACGGCCTGATCAGCCAGATACGCCTGGTCTGCGAGAGACAGGCCACCGCGGCGCGCGTTTCGCAGGGCGCTGATGGCGAGGTTGGTGAGCAGGGCGGCCTCGATGCCCGCTCCCATGCCGTTGGTGACGGTGAGGGTGAGGTGGTCGGCGGTGGTGGACCAGTCGAAGTTGTCGCCGAAGATCGCGTAGGCGGGCTCCAGCTGCGCACCGATCTCGTACTCGGGCCGTGCGCAGGACCGGCCGGGCAGCAGTTGCCATTGCATCTCGGCGGCGAGCGTGAGCCGGTTGGCGCGGCGGGCCTGGAGGTACAGGTCGGTGTCTCGTTCGGCGACGACGATGGCATGGCCGAGGATTTCGGCGATGTCCTGTAGTTCTTGCGGTGATTCCGGGGAGAAGTGCTCCGCGGGCAGACGGACGGTCAGCACTCCCAGGCGATCTCCGCGCACACTTACGGGCAGGTGCACCGTCACGTGGGCGGTGTGCGGGTCGGTCTCGACGTAGGGCAGTTGGGAGCTGAACGCACGACCCGGGGAGCTGCCGTTCACCTGAATCGGCTCGGTGGTGTAAGGGAGCACGTCGAGCGGTTGCAGTATGGTCATCGCGTAGTCGGCCATGAGGAGGTCGACGGAGATCGCCGCGAAGTCTTCGGTGATCGCCTTTCGCACCACTTCGAGAAGAGCGTGCGGCTCTGCTCGGCGCAGTGCGCGCTCGACCCTGGATCTGCCCACCGTCGGTTACCGCCTGTTCGGGGAGAGAAAGCAAAGGAGAGGACGGACTTCGATGCCGCAGCATCTGACCGGACTGTCGAGTGCCGCATCGGAAGGCACACGTTCTCAGGCGTCCTTCGGAGCCGGCCGGGATACTGCCGCACGGGAGGCCCGAGAAGTAGCCGATCTGTTTGAGCTGCTATGCAATCGCAGCCGAGACGACGTGGCGACAGCGCCCGTTTCATCGTCACAGCTGAAGGTCCTGTACGTTCTGGATCAGCACGAGGGCATCAATCTGAGAACGCTGGGCGAGGTACTCGGATCCGCCCCTTCGTCCATCAGCCGTATGTGCGACCGGCTTCAGGCACTGGGGTTCATCGAGCGGTCGCTCAGTTCAGCCAGTCGCCGCGAGTTGCAATTGCGGCTGACGGCCCAGGGCGCGAACTACCTTTCCGACCTGCGGACCCGGCGGGAAACCATGCTGGCGGAGGTCATGGCCTCCATGACGCCGGCCGCCA
This sequence comes from Streptomyces sp. NPDC045701, assembly GCF_056432045.1. Classification (NCBI taxonomy): domain Bacteria; kingdom Bacillati; phylum Actinomycetota; class Actinomycetes; order Kitasatosporales; family Streptomycetaceae; genus Streptomyces; species Streptomyces sp. NPDC045701. The sequence goes on from NZ_JBWKJV010000022.1 coordinate 64,177, forward strand.
GAGCAGCTCTCGTCCAGGGCCTGATCGGCTTCCGTCGCGCGGCGAACGGCTTCACGTCCCGTGCCGAGGGTGCGGACGGTGTGACGGAAACCGCTTGACCGGCGTCGGCCGCGGGAGGACTGCCTGTGCAACGTTCACCATTCCTTCTGTCAGGGGCCGCCGCCTGCTCGCACCCGACTCGGTCAGTCGTCGGGCGCTGAGGTCAGCGTCTTGCCTCAGCGGCGTCGTTGTCAAACGGCAAGTATTGCCGCATGGCAAGAGTTCGGCCACAAGCATGGCACATCCATCGCGGGCCTACGGTTTTTCCCCACCCGGCCCCTGACGGGCAGTCATTCCGTCCGGGCCACCCACGCGCCTCCTGCGCCAGGACCGGTCGGCAGTGTGACGTCGACCGAGCGCCGCCTCACCCATGCCGCGTCTCCCATGGGCGTTCTGTACGGCCAAGGGCCGCACACCACGCTCGGGCGTCCGCAAAGCGACTGCATGTGCCACCAACCCGGCGGTGATCATCTACGCTGAGGCAGATATTTGTCGCACGGCAACTGTCATGGGAGGGCGAAATGGACCACGACACAGCCGCCGGGGCGTGCGCCCCGGGGCCCACCGGGCGCACGGTCGCTCAGCAGGTCGATGATGCCCCCCTGGGCATGTCCCGGCCACGGCTGGTCGGCTCCCTCGTCGCACGCGACCTGATCGACCCGGTCATCACCGTCCGGCTCGCGGGTGGCCGGGGCCTCGTGACCGCGTGCCCGGCCGAGGCCGTCACCCCGGTGGAAGGCGACCTCGACCTGTCGGGCGTGGAGGCGGCACATGCGCGCGGGCGATGAAACGGTCCCGCCGGCCTCGGCCGCCGTGAGCCATGGTGATCCGCCGCCGGCTCCCGGCCGGCCCGCCCTCGCCGGGGACGGCGCAGGCGGATCCGGCTCGGACGGGTCGGTCGCCCACTACCCGCTCAACAGCGAGGAGGACCTCGTCGTCGTACGCCACGCGGTACGAGCAGCCACCCTCCGGGCCGGGTTCTCCCTGGTGGACCAGACCCGTGTCGTCACCGCCGCGAGTGAGCTCGCCCGCAATGCCTACGTCCACGCAGGCGGAGGCGACCTCGCCATCGAACTGATTCGGCACGCCGACAGACAAGGGCTGCGGCTGACGGTCACCGATCACGGCCCCGGCATCAGCGATCCCGACGCCGCTCTCACCGACGGCTACACCACCGGGCCGGGCCTGGGTCACGGGCTGGGCGGCGCACGCCGCCTCATGCACGACTTCCACATCAGTACAGCCGAGCAACGGGGGACCACAATCATCGCCACACGCTGGGCTTCCCCCTGAACGCCACCTGCCCACCGGCTCCCGCGGCAGGGGGAAGGCGCGGCGGACAACCGTCACGATCCCCCAGCCGGCCGTACCGGCGCGTGCCGAGCGGACACCGGATGGTGACGCGGCAGGTAAGTGGGGTGCGGGAGGGCACTCTTCAGCACGAGCAGGAGACAGAGCCGCGCTCGCTGACGTCGAACAGCGCGTAGGTCTCGGTGAGGTGCAGCAGGTCCCGAGCCTGGTCCCGCAGGCCGGTCAGGACGAGCCGGCTGCCATCGGCCCGGAGGCGACGGCGCAACCGCAGCAGCAGGTTGAGTCCCATGGAGTCGATGAAGGACACCTGGGCCAGATCCAGGCACAGAGTCTTCCCACCGACGGGTGTGACGGTGGCGGCACTGTCCACGTCAGGGCATGTCGTGACGTCCATCTCACCGGCCACCGCGATGACGGTCTCGTCGGGAAGGTGGGTGACTGTCACGCTGAACACCTTTGACATGGTTCGTTCCCCATTCGGGATCGAGCCCTTCACGGACGTCACCCGTGGGGGCGGTCCGCCGAGCGTGCGGCAAGGGGGTAGCGGCGGCCGAGCAGGACTCCCGTACCACGCTCCGGCCACCGACCGTGGCCGCGAGACAGCGCGGGGGCCCTCACCAGACAAGCTGGCTTCTTGGCAGCGTGGCACAGCCATGCCGATCAGGGCGAGCCTGTTCTCCGCATACGGACCAGAGCTTGACCCGCACACCGCCGTGCGCGTCCCGCGCCGTTCGCGAAGAGGCGGCGAACAGCCCCGGCACCGGCTCGTTGCCGGCGACCCGGACGCCGACCCTCGGCGGCGGAGGACGGGCTTGGCGGTGCGCCACGGCGGCGGGGAAAAGCAATCCGATGCAACAGGGATGTTTGTTCGGGCCCGGACGGTGCAGACGATGACTTAACACCGCCTTTATACGACGACGAGACGGAGACACACCATGGGCATCATCGCGTGGATCATCATCGGCCTGATCGCCGGCGCCATCGCCAAGGCCCTGATGCCGGGCAAGGACCCGGGCGGCATCATCATCACCATGCTCATCGGTATCGCCGGCGGTCTGCTCGGCGGCTGGCTCGGCAAGGTCATCTTCGGCGTCGACTCCATCGACGGATTCTTCGACGTCTCCACCTGGATCGCCGCGATCATCGGTTCCGTCATCCTGCTTCTCATCTACCGCCTCGTCACCGGCAACCGCCACTCCCACCGCCACGCGTAACCCGCGCGGCACCCATCCCCACACACTTGAACGGCTCCCCCCTGTTCGCAGGGCGGGAGCCGTCAGTGTGGTGGCGGCCGGCTGTCGGTCAGGCCCGGTGCACATGGCGCACGATGTCGTCGACGCGCCCCTTGCCGGCGCATGGCGGAACGGGGCAGCGCCACGCGGCGGCCGCTCAGGTGCCGCACTCGTTCTTCGAGACGTCCCGGGCGGGCGGACTTCCGGCTGTTCCCGGACGGATCGAAAACGTAGATGTGCGGCCCCGGTGGGGCCAGCCGATCGCTACCCGAGCTGACGGTCTGCAGGGCGTCCTGCCGCTCTGGAGGTCCGCGATCAAGCGGCGGCTTCGGGTTGCCACCGCCCGGTCCGGGTGGCGGCAACGCCGAACAGCGGAATCAGCCGGCGTGCGCGCCCGCCCGGCGCTCCGTCACCACCCCCACGTGGGTCGTCCGCCGGGGGAGACCGACCGCGGGCACGTCAGGACGGTGGTGTACGGCGGGCGGAGGGACGGGGGCGGGGCACGGCGCGCAGGAGGGCGTGCAGTACGGCGTCGACGGTGTCCCGGGGCGGCTCGTCGGCCACATGGGTGAGCAGGCGCGCCAGGGTCCGCAGCAGGGGCGGTGAGGCCATGACGCGGGGGTGGAGGATCGGCCGGTAGCCGTAGCGGCCGAGGACGAGGTCGCCGGCGAGGTTGCCGAGGCGGTAGTAGCGCCCCCAGCGTCGGTTGATCTCCGCCGGGTACTGCCGCAGCGCGTGTTCCCGCCCCGCTCCGGAGGGTCGTGCGAGGGCCAGGGCGATGGTCTCGGCGGCGACTTCGGCGGCCTCCATGGCCTGGCCGATGCCCTCTCCGCTCCACGGGCTGACCATGCCGGCGCTGTCCCCGACGAGCAGCAACCCCCGCCGGTACTGCGGGTGCCGGTTGAAGCCCATGGGCAGGGCGGCACTGCGCAGCGGACAGGTGGCGTTCTCCTCGCTCAGGCCCCAGTCGTCCGGGAGCCGGGACAGCCACCGGTCCATGGTCGCACGCAGGTCCACCGGGCCGTGGTGGCGGCGCGGCATGGCGCCGAGCCCGACGTTGATCCGGCCGTCGCCCAGGGGAAACACCCAGCCGTAGCCGGGCAGGTCCCGGCCGGTCCTGCTGCACAGGAGGTCGGCCCACAGTTCGAGGTAGGGGTCCTGGGAGCGCGCCTCGCTCCGGTAGTAGCGCCGGGCGGCGGTGGCGATGCTGCGCCGGGGATCGCGTTCCAGCCCCATCAGCACGGCGGTGCGGGCCGAGGCGCCGTCCGCGGCGACCACCAGCGGCGCCCGGTACAGGACGGGGCGTCTGTCGGGACCGGCCACAGCCGTCACGCCGGTGATCCGCCCTGCCCGGTCGGTCAACGGCGCGGTGACCCTCACCCCGGTACGCAGCCGCGCCCCCGCGCCGACCGCGTGGGCGGCGAGGATGTCGTCGAAGTCATGGCGGCTGCGTGTCAGCCCGAAGTCGGGGTGACTGCCCAGACGGGGCCAGTCGATCTCGACCTGCCGGCCCGAGCAGACCCAGCGCATACCGCGATTGCGGGTCCACCCGGGAGCGTTGACGTCGATTCCCATCCGCACCAGCTGGTGCACGCCCCGGGGCGTCAGCCCGTCCCCGCACACCTTGTCCCGGGGGAAGCCGCTCTTCTCCAGCAGAAGGACGTCCACGCCCGCCCGGGCCAGATGAAGCGCGGCCGCGGACCCCGCGGGACCGGCGCCCACCACCACGACCTGCGCCTCCTCGGACTCTCCGTGGCCGTCCTGCCGACTGCCCCGACCGCCGACCCCGCCCGCGCCCTCGTCATCGCTATGTGTGCTCACCCGACCACTATGGATGATCGGCGGCGCGCTGCACACGAAGGCGAACGGCGCATGTCCCCTGCTGCGGGCATGCCGGTCTCTCCCACCTCGCCGGATCACCGGGCCCGGTACCACCCGTGCCGGTACCCGGGAGCGGTTCGCCGCGGATGCCGCCGGACGCCGTGAGGTTCCGCGGCGTCGGGGTGCCCGGCCCGCGACCCGCTGTCGGCGCCCGTGCCGCTACCCTGTGGTCACCCGCCGGTCGTGGCGACCCGTGGTGGTGTGATCCCGCGTATCTCGCTCGCTTTGCTGCCTCTGACCGCGGATCGGTTGTGCGGGCGGGGAGCGAGGGGTGACGGGGATGAGGAGCGGGCACCGGCTGGGCCGGCGGTTCGGGTGGCTCTGGGGGGCGTACGGGACCAGCGCGCTCGGCACCTGGCTCGCCTTCGGCGCGTTCCCCCTGATCGCCGTCCAGGTGCTGCACGCCGGACCGGCCGAGGTCGCCGCGCTGTCCTCCGTGGGGGCTCTGGTGGGCGCGGCCGTGGCGGTGCCGCTCGGCCCGTGGGTGGAGTTCCGCCGCAAGCGGCCGGTGCTGATGGCGATGGACCTGGCGCGGTTCGCGGCGTTGCTGACGATCCCCGCCGCCTTCGCGCTCGGTGTGCTCACCTTTCTCCAGCTCCTGCTGGTCTCGGTGGTCGTCGCGGCGGCCGACATCACCTTCCGCGCCGCCTCGGGCGCGTACCTGAAGACGCTGCTGCCGGCCGAGGACCTGCTGGTCGCCAACGCCCGGTTCGAGTCCACGGCCTGGACGACCACGATCATCGGACCGCCGCTGGGCGGCGCGGTCATCGGGCTCCTCGGTCCGGTGGCGACGGTGGTGGCCGACGCGGTGAGCTACCTGCTCTCGGCCCTGGGCATCGGCGCGATGGGCGGGCAGGAGCCCCGGCCCGAGCGCCGGGAGGTCGCGCGCGTGCGCGCCGGGGACCTGCTCGACGGCTGGCGGCACATCCTCGCCGACGCGACGCTGCGACCGCTGTTCTTCAACACCGCCTTGTTCAACGGCCTGGTGATGGCCACCTCGCCGCTCCTGGCCGTCCTGATGCTGGGCGAACTCGGATTCGCCCCCTGGCAGTACGGCCTCGCCTTCGCCGCGCCGTCGATCGGCGGGCTGCTCGGGTCACGGCTGGCCCGACCGCTCGTCAACAGGTTCGGACAGCACCGGGTCCTGGTCGTGACCGGGGTCCTACGCGCGGTCTGGCCCATCGGCCTCATCTTCCTGGGGCCGGGCACCGGGGGGCTGGTGCTGGTGATGGGCGTCGAATTCGGCCTCATCCTCTGCTGCGGGATCTTCAACCCCGTCCACGCCACCTACCGCCTCGAACGGACCGCCACCGACAGGGTCGCCCGCACGCTGACGGCGTGGGCGGTGACGACCAAGGCCACGACCGCGCTCCTGACCGCGGTCTGGGGCGTGCTCGGCAGCCTGCTCGGCCCGCGCACAGCGATCGGCCTCGCCGGCGTACTCCTGCTGGCGACCCCGCTGCTCCTCCCCCGCCGTGTCGCTGCTCCCGTGGGACAGTCGGCGGAGGCAGCACCCCCTCCACCGTCCCGGAGCGCCTGACACACCGTCAGACGGCCATGCCTACGGCCCGCGGACGCGGTCCGGGCGTCGATTACCACGCCACCCAGGGCCGCTCCTGGCGCCTCCGGCTGTCCGCCGACGGCGCACGGACCGCTCCTCTCCCCACGCCGGGCACCACGCCGGGCATCACGCCCGCCACGGCTGCCGACGGGGAACCGGACACGGCCGAAGCCTCCGCCCGGGGCACGGCGAGCGAGCTGGTGCCGGCCATGTACGGCCGGAATCCGGTGGACTCCCTGAAGGGCTCCCGGGCGCACCGTGCTCACGGTCTGCGGGCGCCGTCGCCCGCGCTCAGCGGCGCAAGGCGGTCTCCAGAACCGTCACCCGCTCCAGACGTGACAGCTTCTCGGGATTGCGCACCGCGTAGATCCCGGCGATGAGACCGCCGTCGATCCGCATCGCCATGACGGTGTCGATCTCGCCGTCCAGCCGGACGATCAACGCCGGGTCGCCGTTGACCCGTGTCGGCTCCAGCGACATCGCGGCGGCGATCCTGCCCAGCACGCGGGCCACCTGGCCGGCCCCCACGACGGGCGTCAGCGCGGCCCGCACGACTCCGCCGCCGTCGGTCAGCAGGACGACGTCCGGCGCGAGGATGTCGAGCAGGCGTTGCAGGTCGCCCGTTTCGACCGCCCGCCGGAACGCCCCGACGGTGCGGCGGGCTTGGGTGGCGGAAGCGACCTCGCGCGGTCGGCGCGCGGCGACGCGGGCCCGTGCCCGGTGGGCGATCTGGCGGACCGCGGCCGGACTCTTGCCGACGGCTCCGGCGATCTCGTCGTACCCGAGGTCGAACACCTCGCGCAGCACGAACACCGCTCGCTCGGTCGGGGCGAGCGTCTCCAGCACCAGCAGCATCGCCATGGAGACGCTGTCGGCCGACTCGACCTCCTCGGCCACGTCGGGCGCGGTGAGCAGCGGCTCGGGCAGCCAGGGGCCGACGTAGGACTCCTTGCGCCGGCCGAGCGTGCGCAGGTGGCTCAGTGCCTGCCGGGTGGTGATCCGGACCAGGTACGCACGCTGATCCCGCACGCCGCCGGGATCGACGCCCACCCATCGCAGCCACGTCTCCTGAAGGACGTCCTCGGCGTCGGCGGCCGAACCGAGCATTTCGTAGGCGACGGTGAACAGCAGGTTGCGGTGGGCGAGGAACGCCTGGGTGACTCCGTCCGAGCGGTCGCCGTCGCGGTGGCGGTCGGCCTCGCGATCGCGGTCGCCTCGACCGACCGGCCCGGATGGGTTCCTCGTCCAGTCGCCCGCACTTCGGTCGGTCATCGCCCGCTCCTGCCCGTTCGCTCTCGACTGCGCCGGACACCAGACGCCGGCCGGCCCCGTTTTGTGACACCCGCGCACGGTGGCGCACGCCACATCGGCGGACCGTCACAACAGGTCGACCGGCGGCATCTCGTGTCCGTCCAGTGCAACAGCACCGAACACCACGAGTGAGGACGACGTCATGGAACCCCGCTTCAACCTGTTCGACAGCCCGACCGCCGCGAAGGTCGCCAAGCGGTTCTACAACGCCGCGCTGGCGCTGGAAGGCTCCACTCTGCCGAAGCCCCTCCAGAAACTGGTGGAGCTGCGGGTCGGCCAGATCAACGGCTGCGGCCTGTGCGTCGACGCCCACACCAAGGAGGCCGCGGCCGCCGGTGAAACCGCGCTCCGGCTCAACCTGGTGGCCGCCTGGCGGCACAGCACCGTGTTCACCGAGGCCGAGCGCGCCGCGCTGGCGCTCGCCGAGGAAGGCACCCGGCTCGGCGACCGGGGCGTTTCCGACGACACCTGGGCGGAGGTGCGCAAGCACTACGACGACGACCAGGTCGGTGCGCTGGTGTGCCTGGTCTCATTGATCAACGCGGCCACCCGGATGAACGTGATCGTGCACAATCCGGGGGGCTCGTACGAGCCCGGCATGTTCGCCGGATTCTCGAACTGATCTACCGTCACATCCGGGGGCGGACGGTTCCGTTCCGCGGTCGGCCTGCGCGCGGCCCGCGTGCGAGAACCAGTCGAACGGCGCCGCCGTCCGGGCGCCGCGACACCGGCGGCCCGGATCGCCCGGACCGCGAGGTGCTCGGCGTCTCGGTCCGCTTCGCGGCGCGGATTCCTGTCCGGCCGGTGCGACTGATCGCCGAAGGCAGCGGTCCTTCGCGGGCCGAGGTCGAGGGACTGAGCGGAAGGGGCGCTCGTTTCGGCGGTCCGGCTGAGCGGCAGGCTGTCCGGCGACTTCACCTTCACGCTCGAGCGCTGAGCCCTCGTCGGGCCGGTCCGGCACGATCCGCCGGACCGGCCCCGGCCTCCTTCGTCCCACCGACTACGGGGTCCAGTCCCCCAGCCAGTCCGAGACCTCCTGGGACGCGGCCTGAGTGCCGGTCAGGTGGGGCCGGTCGGTGCTCTTCGGACCGGCGCCCGGACCGGTGTTCATGTACTCGGCGAAGCGGTCGTCCTTCCAGGAGAAGCCGCCCATGTCGGTCCAGGGAGCGCGCTTGATCGCGGCGCTGAGGATCGAGTCGCGGACCGTGGCCTGGGGGTCGGCCGTCGTGTCGCCGCCGGGGTGCCAGTTCCGGCCCAGGTGGAAGGAGGACGCGGCCACGTCACCGTTGACCGTGGAGCGGTTGATGAGGATGCCGTTACGGCCCGCCGGGGTGCTGGGGGCGGTGATGTAGCCGGCCGAGGTGCCGTTCCAGCGCTTTTTCAGGGTGATGACCGACCGGTCGATCACGGCGGTGGCACGGCCGAAGATGAAGTCGACGTTGCCGACGATGTAGGAGTTGGTGACGAGGACACGGCCGGGCCTGTCCTTCGCCGCGGTCTCCAGCTCCAGGGTGTCCTGGTCGCCGGTGACGATAAGACCGTCCAGCGTGATCCTGTCGGCGGTCGTGAGCAGGGCGACCGCCTGGTGGCCGGTGAGGGACTGGTTCGCGGCCTCGTCGAAGTCGTTGGAGACGGTGAGGTTACGGAGTCGGGAGTCGTCCGACCGGATGGCGACCGTGGCGCTGCCCGGAGTGCCGTACGTGCCCGAACCGTCCGGCTTGCGCATGCCGGCCGCGTTGCCGTACACGATCACCGTGTCCTTGCGGCTTGCGCCGGACCCCTGGATGGTCAGGTGCGGCTTGTTCGCCGGAACGTCCACCGTCTCGCGGTACGTACCGGGCTTCACGGAGATGACCACGCGGTCGGGATTGTCGACGGGTACGGCGTCGACCGCGGCCTGGACCGTTTTGTACTGGCCGGTGCCGTCCTTGGCGACGGTGAGTGTCCTGGTGGCGGTCGTGGTGGCGGTGGTGGCGGTGGTGACGGCGGTGCCGAGGGAACCGCGGGGCCCGGCCCCGGACTTCACCAGCGCCGGCACGTTGCCGGCCGCGTCCGGGGTGTAGCCGTAGAACGTCTTCGGGTCGAAGGCCGTGCCGCCGCTCTCGTTGCGTCCGTTCGTGCCGGAGAAGATGTTGCCGCGCTGCACGAGGGCGGCGGTGGCGTCCCTGATCGCGGGATTGTTCATGCCCTGGAAGTAGGAGTTCTCCAGCAGCATCCGCGTCCTGCCGCGTGCGTAGTTGCCGTAGGAGGACCTGATGGACGTGCCCGGGGCGTCCTCCAGGAGGTTGTTGTAGAGGTGCGCGTGGGCGGCGTTGTCGGTGGACGGGTTGCGCTGCTCGGTCTCGCGGATCCAGTTGTGGTGGATCGTGATGTCGGTGACGACGTTCTGCGTCCATCCGATGCCGAAAGCCTTGTTGGCGTTGCTCAGCCTGTTCCAGGACACCGTCACGTACGTGCTGTCCTCGCGGACGTCGATCAGTCCGTCGGCGGTGTGCCTCAGGTCGTTGTGGTCGATCCACACGTGGTGGGCGCCGTCCATCTGGAGGGCGTCGAAGTCGTGTTCCTTGTCGTTCCACACGCCTTGGTACGAGTCCCTGATCGTCAGGTTCCTGATGATCACGTTGTGCACGCCCCGGCCGAGGAAGAAGCCGCCGCCGACGATGTGCCCCAGGGTTCCGGAGCCGATGATCGTCTTGTCGGAGGCGACCTTGATCTCCTTTCCGACGGGGGCCACGTGGATCGTGCCGGCGACGACGATGACGTACGGCTCGGGGGCGGTGGCGTACTTCTCCAGGTCGGCGAGCGTCCTGACGGTGACGGTCCTGCCGCCACGACCGCCGTACGTGCCGTTCTGCCCGAGGGCGTCGACCGAGGCGAAGCCGTCGGCGGCGGCGGTCGCCCAGGCCGGAGCCGCCGCTGCGGCGGCCCTCTCGCCCTCGCCCAGTCCGAACACCGACCCGTACGCCAGAACTCCGGAAGCGGCCAGCGCCAGCGGCACACCGAACGTCAGGATCCTCTGCGGTCTGCGATGACGGGCCGTGCGGCGGGTCGAGCTCATGGGCGGTTTCCGTTCCGGGTGGAGGGGACGATCGACCTGTGGTCGCCGCCGGGACCGAAAGGGTTGCCGTGCTCGCCCCACACCGTGGAACGGCGATCGTCGGGGTGTGCGGCACCGAGCCCCGCGGGCCGCCCGCGGAAGCCGGGCCGCGTGAAGCGGCGGCCGCGCACCGCAGGGCCGGCCAGGCCGCGGAAGCACGCAAGCGGCCCCGCACCCTTGGGTGCGGGGCCGCTCCTCGGCGTGCGGCCGGCCGTGACGACTTCCCTCAAGGACGGGGCCAGGGAGCCGTGCCCGGCCGTTCTGTCACGGCACCGTGTCGGCCGGCGCGCGGCCCCGCTCCGGGCCGATACGTCGCGCCCGGCCGCCGGGCCCCCTTCGGCTCAGAACGGCTGACTCCGAAGACATCAGCATTCGTACGCGTACTGGGCCCTGCCCGCGGTCGAGTCCCAGGTGAAGGTGGCCGACCTCCCGGCGCCGATGCTCTTGCAGCCGGGGTCCCAGGCCCAGTCGACGGAGACGGTGGCGTTGATCGTCTTGCCGCAGATGTTCTTGACCTGCGCCCTGCCGTTGGCGTTGCTGGTCAGCGAGGCACAGCCCACGAACGCTACGGCGGGGGCGGACTCGGACGGTGCCGGGGTGGCTGCCACGGCGGGCGCCATCCCGGTCGCGGCGAGGGTTCCTCCCGCGATCAGCACGGTCAAGGGCGTCAGGATCTTGCGAGTACGAGACATTTCCGGTTTCCCTCCCGATGGGATGCCCCCCACGAGCGGCGGGGGACTCGCCCTGCTGGGGCGACACCCAGAGCCTGTTGGCGCCCCCTGGGCCGGGGCAACAGGAAGGGGCTGTCCGGGACGCGGCTCCGCCGTCCGGCCTGTTCGGAGCCGTCCGCGGGGAGTGTCCGGGACTGGCGCGGGCAGTACCGCGGAGGCGGAAAGCGGGGCACCGCGAGCCGGGGCCGGCCGGTGAGGCGCGCCGGGGCCGGCCGGGAGCGGATGGCCATGCGGCCGGCCGAACGAGCGGCCTCCTCCCGGTCGTCGAGGAGCGTGCCCGGCGGCAGAGGATGACGCGTACCCCGGGGTCAGCCGGTGAGCCAGGGCGAGAGGAGGGCGGAGAACTCCCGGTCGGAAATGTGGGTGCCTCCCCAGCCGAACCGCTCCCACGCTTGCGCCCGCTGAAGGACGGGAAGCGGGATGTCGAACGCCATCCGGAATACGGCGATGAAAGACATGACGCCGAAAGCCGGCCCCAACGTGTCCCGGGCCAGCAGGGCCAGTTCGGCCGCGCCCTTTCCTTCTGCCTGAGCCATCCTCAATTCGTTCGCCACTTTTTCCAGATCGACCATCCCGCACCTGTCTTCCCACTCTGTCCCGAGCACTGATCATGCTGTGAGGGCGGGCCTCACCTCGCGTGAGACCCGCCCTCACCTACGCCCATCCGTCCCGCGGACCTCGCGGGCGATGCCTTACGAGAAGATCACACCGACCTCGGTGTACTCGCCCCACATTCCACGGAGTTCGACGATCTCCACCTTTGTGAAACCTGACTTCGCAGACATCTTACCCGTGAAGGTTCCCCGGAGCGCGGCTTCCTCGAGTGAGGCGTATTCGCCGCTCTTCACCGCCTTGTTGAAGGAGTTCAGGTTGTCGCTGAGCTCCCCACCGTTCTGCCAGTACGCCTTCACTCCCTTGACCTTGTCGCCGAAGTGCGCAAGTGCGGCGTTGAACATCTCGCCGCCGCTCGGCGTCCCCGGACCCTTCTTGACGGCCAGGGAGACGAGGCCGGCGTCGTCGATGCCCGCGACGATCCCGAACCCGCTCGGCGCCACGTCGACGTAGTCCGGACACTTGGCACTGCCGGCCGCGCTGACCCGCTTCGCCATGCCGCCGTCCGGCAGCGCGCGGGCCTTGGAGGGGACCAGAGACGTCGGGCAGGTCGCCCTCAGCCGCAGGAACTGCGTCTTGCTGATGCCGGCGATGACCTCTTCGGACAGACCGAGGGACCGCAGGCCCTTGTAGGCGTTCGTGAAGCCGATACCGGTCCGCGCGGCGGCGTCGACGGCCCTGACGGCGTCGGCGATGGGCCTGAGGATCTTGCCCGCGAACAGGGACGCGACATCCACGGCCGCCCAGGCGCAGCCGCCCAGGCTTCCGCTCTCACCACCCGGGGTGAGCTTCTGGGCGCACTTGATCCAGCTGCCGAAGAGGATGTCGATCGGGTCGATGCCCTGCTGGTACTCGGCGATCGTGATGGTGTGCGTGACCTCTTGGGACAGTTCCTTGGTCGTGTGCGGGCCCAGGTACACGGTCGCGCTGGAGGGGCAGGTGTACTTCGACGGGTTCAGATCCTGTGCGGTGCACAGGTACAGATCGACGACCGCCCTGTACCGGATCTTCGCGGTGACCGTGCAGTCGCCCTTGTAGAAGAGCTTGTCGATCCAGCCGTCGCAGCCTCCCGTCTTCTTTACGGTCTCGGGGTCGCCCACCTTCTCGATGTGGTCGATGACGTAGAACATGCTGCCGATGGAGCCACCGGCTTCGTCGACGACGGTTCCGGTGTCGATGCGTTTGGCGTTCGCGGCCTTCTCGGCCCTGTCCGCCGCGTCCTGGGCCTCCTTCGCGTACTTCTCGGCGTCCTTGGCGGCCTCCTCGGCTTCGGTGGCGGCGGCGTCGGCGCGGTCGGCGGCGGCGCGGGCGTCCTTGGCGGCCTGCTCGGCCGCGGCAGCGGCCTCGCGTGCGGCCTGGGCGTCGAGCGCGGCCTGGTCGGCGGAGGAGCGGGCGTCCCTGGCGTACCCCTCGGCCCGTCCGGCCGCCTGGTCGGCGGCTGCGGCGTCCGCGGTGGCCTGGCGGTCGTACTCCACGGTGCGGGCCAGTGACGCCGACGCGGCCGACGCCGCCCTGGCGGCGTCGGCCGCGTAGCCGAGCGCCTCCTTGGAATACGTACGGGCGTTGGCGGCATGACCGGCGGCGTTGGCCGCGTACTGGTACGCGATCTTCGCGTCGCCGGTCGCCTGGTCGGCGAGGTTCTTGGCCGCCGCGGCCTCCGCCTGGGCGTTCTTGGCGTGGGCGTCGGCGACGGCCTTCTGCTGGTCGGCGATCGACTTCGACGCCTGACCGGTCAGCACGACCAGACCGGCGGCCGAGTCGGTGGTGACGTACGGGGAGCCGAGCTGGATCGCGTCGTTGGCGGGCTTGGCGACCTGTGCGGCGGCGTTGCCCGCGTCGACGGCGGCCTGCGCGGTGACGTGGGCGAAGCCCGCGGCCTTCGCCGCGGCGGCCAGGGCCTTGGCGGCCTCCCTGCTCGCCGCGTCGGCTTCCGACTTGGCGGTCTTGGCCAGCTTCTCGGCCTCGTTCGCCAGCGCCACGGCCGTCTTGGCCTCGGCGAAGGCGTGCTCGGACGCCTTGATGGCGTCGGCCACGGCGCTGGTCGCGGTCTTGACGGCGGCGTCGGCCCTCAGCTTGGCGGCCTGGGCTCCGTCCGCGTGGGAACGCGCCCGCTTGGCCGCCGCCTCGGCGCGGGTGGCCGCGGCGTCCGCCTCGGCCGCCGCCTGCGTCGCGGCATCCGCCGCGGTACGCGCCCTTCCCGCGGCCGCCTCGGCGTCGTCCGCGTGCTTGTCCGCCTGGTTGGCGGCGGCGCGTGCGGCGTCCGCCGCCTCGCCCGCCTCCAGGGAGTCGGCGTAGGCACCCTTCGCGTCGGCCTTGGCCCGGGCGACGTCGGCCTTCTGCTCGGCGTCCCAGGCGTCGTCCCGCTTCGCCTTGGCGTTGTCGCGGGCGGTGACCGCGTCGTTCTTCCGCGCGACCGCGGTCGCCTCCGCGGTCTCGGCCTTCTTCTTCGCGTCCTGCGCGTTCGCCGCCTCGGCCTGCGCGGTCTTCTTGTGCTGATTGGCTTCGGCCTGCTTGGCGGCCGCGGTGTCCTTCTCCGCCTTGGCCGTCTTCTCCTCGGCCTCGGCCGCGAGCCGCTTGGCGTGGGCGTCGGCGGCGGCCGCCTTGGCCTTCGCCTCCGCCTTCAGGGTGACGGCGAGCTTCGCCTCCGCCGTCTCCTTGTCCTTCTTGGCGTTGTCCCGGTGCAGCTTGGCCGCGTCCGCCGCCGCCTTCGCCTGCAACTCGGCTATGTGCGCGGCCTCCTTGCGGAACTCCGCGTTGACCTGAGCGGCCTGCGCCAGGGCCCGCTGCGCGATGGTGTCGCTGTCCCCCGCCGAGGCGCGGGTGGCCGCCTCGGCGGTCTCAGCGGCCTTCACCATGGCTGTCAGAGCCGCGACGGCACCCTTGGTGACCTGGGCCTTCTGCTGACCGACGAGCAGACCACGGCCCCGCGGCGCTCCGGCCGCGTCGGCGATCCCGTACGCCGCCTGCTCGGCGGCATCGGACGTGGCGGCGGCCTTCTTGGCGTTCTCCAGCTGCGTCCTCAGCGCGGCGAGCTGCCTCTTGGCCGCCGCCTGGGTGTCGGTGACGCCCTTCTTCGCCTTGTCGAACTGCGCCTTGTCCGGATACGACAGGCTGTCCGTGCCGTTGTGTCCCGTCGGCTTGATCAGGAACTTCTGCGCAGCGGCGTCCTTGCAGTCCCACAGCCGTGCGTCCGTGCTCTTGGTGAACGCGCTCAGGTCCAGGCACTTGCCCGTGGACACGCTCTTCAGCTGCGAGGACGCCCGGACGTCGCCCTTCCACGACTGGCCGGGGGTGCTGTAGCAGTCCGTGATCTGGATCTTCGTGCCGTTCACGGACTTGTTGCCGGCCACGTCCAGGCACTTGGACGAGCCGACGTTGCGGATGTGGAGGTCGTCCTCGCCGCCTTCGAGCGTCCACAGTTGCGCCGCGCCGTTGGTGCAGGTGTAGACCTGGACGGGCGTGCCGTTGGTCTTGCCGCCGCCCTGTACGTCCAGGCAGTTGCCCTTGGCGCCCGGCACCTCGATGGTCACATGGCTGTCGCCGATCCAGCCCGGCCCACCCGCGGACCAGTAGTCCTGCCAGCGGGCGAGACGGTCGGCCACCCACGAGTGACCCAGCAGGTCGCCCAGCGCCTTCGCGCCGGCGGCGAGGGAGGTGGTCGCGTTCTTGTTCGCGGCCAGGATCTGGTTGCGCTGGGTCGCCTGGGAGGCGACTTCCTGCTGCCACTCCTGCGCGGCCGTGGCGGCGACGGCAACCTGGACCTTGTTCGGGTCGATCGGGTCACGCCAGGCACATGACGCGAACCGGGTCTTCAGGTCCTCCACCGCGATGCGATGCTCCGCCGTGCCCGGCTCGGAAGCCGTCCGGGGGAAGCCGCCGGAGGCCAGGAAGAGGCGGGCGTTGTCCGCGCCCATGGGCTCCAGGGACCAGGCGGACAAGTGCTCGTACGCCCCGTGTTCGGCGCGCTGCCGCTCCCACTCGGGCAGCTGCGTGCTGGGCTCCGCGCCGTACAGCGGTGCGCCGATGTCCTTGACGGCCTTGGCGGTCGCCGCGTCCGCCAAGGGGGTGGGGTCCTCGTAGAAGTCGGTCTCGTCCTTCCAGAACCGGTCGGCGACCCACTTGGTCAGGCCGGTCTGCCCGTAGAAGTCCTCCTTGCCGTCGGACGTCCCCGGCGGCCAGTGGAAGCCGGTGACGGTGAAGCCACCGGGAGTTTCGAGACCGTCGAGCGGCTTCTTCCAGGTGTCGCGTACGGCGTGCAGGGCGTCGAGCTCCTTGGACGCCGTGTCCCGGTCCTTCTTGAACGCCTGGGCGAGCGGGGTGTTCTCCCAGTGCTGCCGGTCGGCCAGTTCGTGGAGCTTGTCCTGCGGCTGGTTGAGAGCGTCCTGCGCGGTGGTGGCCATGGACGGCCCGCCCAGGCGCAGCACATCGGCCATCAGGCACTGGTCCTGCCGCAACTGCTCGGCGGCGGTGTCGGTGTACCAGTCGTAGTCGTCCCCCACCGGGGCCATGCGCTGTCCGGCGAACCGGTCGACCGCGCCGGGTTGCACGGCCAGGCCACCCAGGACGGCCAGGGCGGCGACGGATGTGACGGCGGTGGTGAGAGCGGTGGCTGATCGCGATCTGGGGTTGAACAACCCCGGTTTGAAGCGCAAGAGGGCATCCTTCGCAGCGAATGTGGGCAGGCGGGCGTGGCCCGCCGGAAGGGAGACCGGTGGTACGGAGCGTCGGGTCAGCCGGCCGCTCGGGTGCGAGGACGGGGCCGGCGGGCGGCAGCGGTCAGCGCGGCGTTCCCCGTGAGCCGGTACAGCGGCATGGCGATGCGTCCCTCCCCCGTGGCGGCACCGTTCCCCCGGCCGCCGAATGGCGTGTGCGCGTCACGGCAGGGTGGTCATGTCCCTCCCGTGCGCGCGGCGCTCACCATAGCCCCGGGTCAACAGGGCGCGGCAAGGTCCGACGATCGGCGTCCCGGCCGGGCCGGGAAATGCGGTTGCGCCCGTTGTCCGGGCACGGCACAGGCAAAGGCCAAGCTCATACCAGCAGTTACCTGTGTGACAGCTGTGAAGGACGGGTGCAGGAGGGATTGCTTTTTCGTCATAAGTTGGCTCGATATCGCGTATGTGCCGCAGGCGCCCAAGGCCGACCGGGCGGCAGACGCGTCGGCGGAGGCGAACCTTCCCCCGGCCCGGGCGGCGCCGGCGATCAGCGCCGCGATCTCCAGGACCGGCTTGCCCGTGCTCGTCCCCGACTCGATACGGCGGTGGGCCCCGGCGACTCCAAACAGGTCGCCGACTGGCTCGCGACCCATCCGGAGCCGAAAGGCGTCGGTGTCGTCATCCAGGCGGAACACCCCTGCATCACCCGGCGAGGCGTCCTGGCCACCGGCACCAGCATGAGGGCCTCCACCCTCCACGGCCTCCTGCGCACCGACGCCCGCCCGCGGGGTGAGTTCCTCGCCCTTACCGGCCAGCCCACCTGACGGCCGGATTGTGCCGCGCGGCCGCGACGGTGGTCAGTGGTCCGGGCCGGGCAGGAGGGCGGACGTCTCGTAGCGCAGTGCCTCCGGTACGGCGGCGTCGACGGCGGCGACGGCGGGGCCTATGTTCGCCCACAGTTCCGGGACGACCGGGATGAGACAGCCGTGGGAGCCGAAGACCACGCGGCCCGCGCCCCGCGTCTCCACGCCCACGACCTCGTCGAAGGGCACATGATGCACATCGTCGGCGTCGCGGTACCAGAGGCCGGAAGGGCCGACCCCGAGCCGCGCCGCGCGTGCGGCGGACGAGACCGTCCTCCGGAACAGCGAGGGCTTGAACACCCGCAGGTCCGAGGGGAACTCGTGGGTGGTGGCGCAGGTCTCCTGGGCAAGAGGGTCACCGTCGAGCCGCGCGAGTTCCACCTCCACATCCTCCGGGACGACCAGCAGGGCGGTGGCGAACGCGGTGGCGAACGCCTGCCCCGCCTGCTCGGGAGTGACCTTCTCCAGCGCGTCCAGCCGGGCCGGCGCGTCCTGGTGGTCGAGCCCCAGCAGCAAGCAGGCGGCGGCTTCGCCGAGTTCGGAGGGCGTCGACCGCACGTCGAGCCAGACCTCCCGGAACCCGGCCAGCTCCTCCGCGAGTTCCTCCTCGCCGACGCCGTCGCTGGCCAACCGCACGGCCTCCTGCCACAGCAACTCGGCCACCCGCTTCTCCTGGCCCTCCCTGGCGTCCAGGCACAGGGTGTATTCGCCGTCTCCCGTCCCCGTGTGGACGCGGGCGCCGCCCACCTCGTACGACACGCCCTCCTGGTGCCGTGCGCGCCGGCGGAGCCGCTCCTGGAGCACGGCGTGGGCCAGGACGAGCGCGGGGTCGTCGAGATCGCCTCGGAAGGCCATGCCGGGGCCGGGTACGTCGGCCCGGAACCAGGCCGGCCCCGTCCTGAACACCTGCCGTGTCCCGCTGCGGTCGGGCCGTGGGCCACGCGGCAGTGGGAGGCGAAGTCCGGCCGGCGGCGGGCCCGTCAGCACCAGGACGGCGTTGTCCGCGTGGAAGTAGCGGGCGGCGAGGTCCCGGACAGCTGTCACCGGAATGCGGTCCGGCCCCGGCCCCGCCCAGGAAGCCAGTCCGGGGCCGACCGCGCCGTACCGGAACGACAGCAGTTCCGCGGTGGCCGGGTCGGTGACGCCGGCGCCCTCGGCGGCGAGCACCCCGGCCTCGCGCTCCATCCGTTCCACCGGCAGCGCGCACAGCGCCTCGCAGACAAGGGTGAGGAATGTCGCCACCTGTGCCGCGCTCCCCGAAGCGGTGAAATCCGTGAGGGAGAGCGTGACCGAGGCATTGTGCTCGTGGTGGAGACGCGGCAGCGTACTCATCGCCAGGTGCTCGACGAGATGGCTCACGCCGAGGTGCCTGAACGTCTCGTCGCTGACCCCACAACCAAAGACGAGGGCGGCTTCGAGGGGGCCGGGAGCCTCCGCCCACAGGACGGGCACGCCGTCGATCACGTCACGATGCATGGCCGGATCATATGTTCGGCACGCGCCATGGCCGTCACTCCGCCCACCCTGGACGCCTTGATCCCGCAGGCGGCCTGACCGACTGGGCTCGGGGGACCGGCCGTCAGCGACGGTGGCGGCAGCCCCGCGGGACACTGGTGGCCGGGACGTCGCGGGTCGGTGCCGCCGCCGGCGAGTGGGAGTGGTCATGGGCAAAGCGGACGGGATGAGCGCCAAGCTCACGATAGGGGGCAGTGTGATCGCTTACGCGGTGCTGGCCGACGCGAGCAACGGCTGCGACGCCGTCGACGAAGTGGTGGTGGCCGCCGCCGACTGGCGAACAGCCACCGATCTCATGCGTGCCCGCGGATACCGGAAGGCACCCAGGCGTCCCGCCCGTGGCAACAGGATCGACCGGTCCGCGCTGGACGTGGCTCTCGCGGTGCCCGGCACCGTGTTCCGCAAGCGCTTCGGGGCGCGTGAACCCTGGCAGGTGGCCGCCGCCCGTCCCGCGACAACCTG
This sequence comes from Streptomyces sp. NPDC045701, assembly GCF_056432045.1. NCBI lineage: Bacteria > Bacillati > Actinomycetota > Actinomycetes > Kitasatosporales > Streptomycetaceae > Streptomyces > Streptomyces sp. NPDC045701. The sequence continues at coordinate 83,444 of NZ_JBWKJV010000022.1, forward strand.
AGCCCCGAGCGCCTCGCCCCGGGCGCGGGACACCCGGAAGGGCGCCCGGCGCCCGTGGGTGGGCCGCCGGGCACGCCTCCGTGCCGGCGTCCCGCCGCCGGGAACCGGCCGACGGGCACCGCCGCGGAGGGCTCCGGTCCGGCCCCCGGCGGCGGGGGTTCCGCCGGGGGCCGGGCCGGAGTCCACCGCGCCGGGCCCGCGCCGTCCCGGCGGGGACGGCGCAGACCGGGTCACGGTCACGGCGGTTCAGGACAGCTTGGAGCTGTCCATCACGCGTCCGGCCGCCGCCTCCCGCGCCGGACGCGTCCCGGCCTCCTCGGACGCGAGGCCCGCGCCGTCGCGGGGCAGCCGCCTGTCGGCCGCCCAGACGATGAGCCCGCAGGCCGCGAATCCGGCTCCGAGGAGGCTGGAGCCCGCCCAGCCGTAGGAGGTGAAGGTGGCGGTGGTCGCGGCCGCGCCGAGGGCCGAGCCGAGGGAGTAGAAGACCATGTAGCCGCCGATGACGCTGCTGACGCGATCCGGATGCGTGGCGGTGAGCACGTGCTGGTTGCTCACGTGGACGGCCTGGACCGCGAAGTCGAGGACGACGATCCCGGCGACGAGGAGCCACAGCGACCAGGGCAGTTGCGCGATCGCCGCCCAGGAGAGGATGAGCAGCGCGAGCGCGAGACCGCTGACCGGGGCCGCCCGTCCCGCGTCCGCCCACCGTCCCGCGCGGGCCGCGCCGAGCGCGCCGGCGAGGCCGGCGATGCCGAACAGCCCGATCTGGCTCTCGTTCAGCTGCCAGGGCGTGGCGGCCAGCGGCAGGGACAGTCCGCTCCACAGGGTTCCGAACGACGCGAACAGGAAGAACGCGATGAGCCCGCGCGTCAGGAAGGTGCGCTCCCCGAACAGCCCGCCGAGCGAGGCGACGACCTGCCGGTACCCCGCGGGCGGGGTGGCGCGCTCCTCCGAGGGCAGTACGGCGAGGACGAGGGCCGCGAGCCCCAGTGACAGCACCGCCAGCACGACGTAGACGCTCCGCCAGCCCCACACCTCGGCGAGCGCGCCGGTGACGACCCGCGCGCCCAGGATGCCGACCACGACGCCCGAGGTCACGACGCCGATGTTCCGTCCGCGTTCGGCCGCCGGCGAGACGGACGCGGCGTAGGCCACGGTGGTCTGCACCACGACCGCGAACAGCCCGGCCGCCGCGAGGCCCGCGAACGCCACCCACGCGACCGACGCCGAGGCGGTCAGGATCATGCCCAGCGCGGTGACCGCCAGGTGCACGGCGATGAGCCGGCGCCGGTCGACCACGTCGCCGAGCGGCACCAGCAGCAGGAGCCCCGCCAGGTAGCCGAACTGGCCGACCGCGACGATCCACCCCACGAGGCCCGCGGGAACGCCGAGATCCCGTCCCATCGGCTCCAGGACCGGCTGTGCGGCATAGATGCTCGCCACAGCGACACCGCACACCACCGCGAGCAGTAACCGCCGCCATACGTTCATTGCGCTCCCATCCAATCAGTAGCAGATTGCAACCACTTCGACGGTACGGCATGATGGTTTCAATCCGCAACTCATTGGGAGGGGTCATGCCACGCACCACCGAGGGCGCTCCGGACCTCGACTGGACCGACCCGGACTGTCCCGTCGCCCGCACGCTCGACCTCGTCGGCGACAGGTGGAGCCTCCTCGTCGTCCGCGACGCGATGGACGGGGCGCGCTCGTTCACCGAGTTCCAGCGCCGCACCGGCATCGCGCGCAACATCCTCACCGACCGCCTCCGCAAGCTCACCGCTCATGGAGTCCTCGCCCAGCGCACCGCGCCCTCGGGCCGCCGCCGGGAGTACGTGCTCACCGACGCCGGCCGCGCCCTCTTCCCCGTCATCCTCACCCTGCGGCAGTGGGGGGAACGGCACGCCTTCGCCCCCGGTGAGCCCCACTCCACCCTGGTCGACCGGCACGGCACTCCGGTGCCGGAGCTCGCGCCGGCCGGCGCCGACGGCACGCTCCTCGACGTCGACAGCACGCAGGTGCGCAAGACCCGGTAGGGAGCGGCCCGGCGGCCCACAGTCACGGCGGCCGGGCGTCACGGCGGACCGGCGGCCGGGCGTCCCGGTGTCTCGCGCGGAGCGGACCCGCGGGATCGGGCCGGGCGGGCACCGCCACGCGGGCCGCGCCGCGCCGGTCAGTCCGCGCGGGTCAGTCCGCGCGGGTCAGTTCGCGCGGGTCAGTTCGGCGCGCAGCAGGTCCAGGCCCATCGGCCCCAGGTCCAGGGCCCGCTGGTGGAACCGTTTGAGGTCGAACGCGGCGCCGTCGCGGCGGCGGGCCGCGTCCCGCGCCTCCAGCCACACCTTCTCCCCGAGCTTGTAGGCAAGGGCCTGCCCGGGGCGCCCCAGGTACCGGTCGATCTCGAACTCGACGAACCCCGCCGGGCCCACCCCGCAGTACTCGGTGAGGAACTCGCGGCCCAGCCGGGGCGTCCACCGCTCCCCCTCGTGGAACCCGGTGCCGGCCGGGATGGGGAGCCGCAGGTGCAGCCCGATGTCCAGGACGACGCGCGCGGCGCGCAGCTGCTGCCCGCCGGCCAGCATCCCCAGCCGGTGCGCCGGGTCGGCGAAGTACCCCAGCTCGTCCATCAGCCGCTCGGCGTACAGGCCCCACCCCTCGCAGTGCCCCAGGTGCAACTCGCTCGACAGGCGCTGGAACCGGTTGAGCGTGGCGGTGTTGAGGGTCGTCACACCCAGTTGCAGGTGGTGGCCCGGGACGCCCTCGTGGAACATCGTGCTCGGCACCGTCCACGTCGGGACGGGCGCGTCCGGGTCGTTCGACGGCCACCAGACCGTCCCGGGACGCGACAGGTCCTCGCTGGGCGCCAGATAGGAGGCGGGTCCGTCGGTGCGGGTCAGCCGGCAGTCGATGCGGCGCAGCGGCGCCGGGATCACGAAGTGCGTCCCGTCGAGGTCGGCGATGGCGCCGTCGGCGAGCTGCTGGATCCAGTCGCGGAACGCCGCCGCGCCGGGGACCAGGTACCGGGGGTCGCGGTCGAGCGCCGCCAGCACGCCCGCCACCGGTTCGCCGGGCGCGATCCGTGCCGCCGCCTCGGCCGTCTCGCGCCGGACCCTGGCCAGTTCGTGCCAGCCCCACGCGTAGGTCTCCGCCAGGTCCAGCCTGGTGCCGAGGAGCTCCCGTACTCCCAGCCGGTAGCGGTCAGCCCCCAGCGCGTCCCGCCGCGGCGCGTCCGCCGCGAGGTCCTGCGACAGATACGCCGCGAACCGCCCCAGCGCCTCGTCGGCGGCCGCCGCGGCCCCGTCGAGGGCGCCGCGCAGCACGCCGTCGCCGTGCCCCGCCGGCAACCCCGCCAGGTACGGCCGCATGTCCCGGCACTCCCGGGCGTTGCGGATCACCTGGCGGTACGGCGCGACCCGGCCGCGGCGCCGCGCGTCCTCCAGGCTCTCGCGCAGCCCCGCCAGCGTCGCCGGGACGGCCCGCAGCCGGGCCAGCAGCGCCTCCCACACGGTGTCGTCGCCCTGATCCAGCAGCCCCACCGCGTGCCGCACCCGCTGCACCGGCCCGTCAAGGGTGTCCAGCAGCGTGCCGTACGCGTCGGCGTCGGCCAGCGCCACCTCCGTGGCGAGCCGCTCGCGCAGCACCGAGGCGGCGACTCGCTGGGCGTCCCCGGCGGCGGGCGTGTCGTCGAGCGCCTTCAGCGTGCGGCGCGCCAGCTCCGCCCGCGCCCACACCGCGCCGGGGCCGAAGTCGGTGAGCCGCTCCTCCTGCCCGGCGATGCCCATCATCGCGGCCAGGCACGGGTCGAGCGCGGCCAGCTCGTCCACGTAACGGTCCGCGAGGGCGTTCAGGGCGGTCATCACCGGGCCCGGCTCATCGACGGGATCCGGGTGGCGGCGCCGGACCCGGCCAGCCTCTTGCCGTACAGCCCGATGACCAGGCCGGTGACGATCAGCGCTCCGGCCACCAGCTTGAGCGGCGGCAGCGGCTCGCTGAAGATCAGCACCGAGCCCAGTACGCCGAAGACCGGAACGAGCAGGGACAGCGGCGCGACGGTCGACACCGGGTACTCGCGGAGGAGCCAGTTCCACACGGCGTATCCGAGCAGGGTGTTCGGGTACGCCTGGAAGAGGATGGACAGGACCGCCGCCCAACCCATCTGGTGCGGCAGCGCCGCGTAGCCCTCGGTGCCGTTGACGACCAGGTCCAGCAGGAACAGCGGGATCGGCGAGAACAGGCTCGACCACACCAGGAACGCCAGCGTCTCCCTGGGCGCGGCCTTCTTGAGGACGACGTTGGCGACGCTCCACGAGACGGCGCCGAGCAGCACCAGCGCGACGCCGGCGAGCGTCACCGTGCCGTCGGTGACGAACATGATCGAGAACAGGCCGGCCAGGGCGACCGCGATCCCGGCGTACTGGTACCGCGACAGGGACTCGCGGAACACCACCGCTCCCAGCAGGATCGTCAGGAACGCGCTGAACTGCAGCACCAGTGACGCGATACCCGACGACACCCCGGCCTGGATGCCCAGGTTCACCACGCCCCACAGACCGACGCCGAACACCAGCCCGTAGCCGATGGTGTACCGCCACGGCACCTGGGGCCGCTTGAGGAAGAACACCGCGGGCAGCGCGCAGAGCGTGAACCTGATCCCGGCCAGGATGAGCGGGTCGACGCTCCTGAGCCCGATCTTGATGACCGAGAAGTTGAGACCCCAGATCGCGGTGACGGCCACCGCGATCAGGATGTGCTGTTTCTTCATGCCGAGACCTGTTCCGGAGTCATGAGGGAGGCGGTGGGGCGGGTGCGGAGCGAGAGGGAGTCGAACAGGCCGGTGATCCAGTCCCGGGTGTCCTCGGGGGTGTCGCCCGCGACGATCCCGGCGAGAACGGTCTCCCCGGCCTGGTAGGTGATGTGGTCGGGCAGCGGCGCGCCGGACGGCAGTTCGTTCCAGGCGACCACGCGCGGGTCGGCGCGGAACGCGGCGGCCCCGCCGAGGCCGGTGAACACGCGACCGGCCAGGTGGTGGCCGGGGTGGACGAACCAGCCGTACCGGCGCCGCCCGGCCGGCGGCTCGGGGAGCTTCCCGGCGACGGGCTCGCCGAGCAGGACGCGCAGCTCGTACGACGGCAGGTGGACGCCGGTGGCCAGCTCGAAGGTCGCCACCACGTCGGCTCCCCCGACCCGGTTGCCGACTTCGAGGAAGACGGGTTCGCCCTCGTGGACGATCGCCTCGAGGTGGAAGCTGCCGTCCTCGATCCGTACCGCGGCCAGCGCGCGTGCCACCCAGGCGCGCGTCTCCTCGGAGAACCCGATCTGGAAGGACCCCATGGGCAGGCCCTGCGCGTACCCGAGGCAGGTGCCCACGTACTGGCTCGCCCCGAGGACCAGGATCTCGCCGCCCTGCACCAGGCCGTCGAAGTGCCGGATCGGTCCGGTGACGAACTCCTCGACCTGGAAGTCCGCCAGGCCGGCGCCGGTGTCGAGCCGGGCGACGCCGGTGCGGCCCCGGGTGACCGCCGCGGCGGTCTGCCGCGGGGTGTCGAACACGAGCACGTCCTCGCTGGACGCGCCGCGGTGCGGCTTGAGGACGGTACGGCCCTGCCAGGGCGCCCGGCCGCCCCGGTCGAGGAAGCGCGGCAGCGGGAGGAAGCGGGGCACCCGCAGGCCGGCCTCCTCGACCGCCCGCTTCATCAGGACCTTGTCGCGGGCGAGCGCCACCTGGTCCACCGGTGCGCCCGGTACGCCGAGGTGTTCGCGCAGCCGGGCGGCGTCGAGGAGTTCGTACTCCGACGCCGAGATGACCCGGTCGAAGTGGCGGGGCCGCCGCGCCAGCCAGTCCCGGGCCTCCTCGAAGGCCGGGCGCGTGCCGGGACGGCTGACGCGCTCGCAGCGCAGGCCGGGCGGCAGGGTGGCCAGTGCCCGGTCGGTTCCGAAATAGGTGACCTCGTGGTCGTCGTGGGAGATCCCCCGGTGGTATTCGATCTTGAAGTAGGGCACGCGGTGCAGGATGAGGATCTTCATCGGGCTTTCCTTGCGGGAGTGGGGAGGGCGAGGGCGCGGTCCAGGGCGTACGACCAGTCCTCGCGCAGCGCGTGGACGACCGTGCGGATGTCGGCGCGGTCGCCGCGCAGGACGACGCAGCCCTGCGCCGCGAAGTCCGCGTTGTCGCGGGCGACGGCGTGCAGGTCCCGGCGCCGGGGCGACACCCAGGAGAACTCCGTGACGGTGAGTTCCCCGTCGCCCAGTCCGAGCCGTTCGGCAGTGGCCCGGACGGCGTCCGCGAACGGGTCGGCGCCGGCGGGCACGTCCTCCGGGCAGAACGAGCGGTCGTCGCCGACGCCGAGCATCACCGTCGCGGCCGAGCAGCCGGGCACCAGCCGCCCGGCCTCGGCGGCCGTGCCGAAGGCCGTGTCCACCCAGCGGTGGTGCAGGTCGATCCCGTAGACCCATCGGGCCAGCGACCAGATCTTCATTCCGGCGGGTCGCCGGTTGGGCTCCACGATCGCGGCGCGCAACCCGTCGTCGCTCAGCTTGATCTCGTTGTGGAACGGCCCGTCGCACTGGCCGACCAGCCAGTTCGCCTGCCGTCCCGCCCGCTCCAGCGTCGCGCGTTCGTGCTCGTCCACCCCGGCGGGCAGCACCTGCGCGATCTCGACGGGATACCGGCCGCCGGCGCTGATCTTCTCGGTGAGGAACGCCAGCGGGCCCAGCCCGTCGAAGGAGAACTCGCGCCGGTAGGGGATGAGTTCCTCGCAGATGACGCCGCCCTCCAGATAGGGCAGGACCTCGGCGAACGCGGCCGTCAGGTCGTCGCCGGGACGCACCACCACGACGCCCCGGTTGTTGCCCTCCGCCGCGGGCTTGACGACGAAGCCCTCGGGGTGGTCGCGGGCGAAGTCCCTCAGCTGGTCGAGGGAGGCGATCTCGGCGAACGCGGGCACCATGACGCGCTGTGCCGCCAGCAGGCCGGCCACCCGCGCCTCGTCGAGCCGGTAGTGGTACTTGGAGAACGCGCCCTCGGCCAGGCGCGGCGAGTCGACCGGGACGCCCAGCCGTTCGAGCAGCTCGGCCCCGCTGCGCACGGCGTTGTCGGAGAAGACGATGCCCGCCCTGATCCGCTCGCGCCGGTCGCCGAGGAGCTTCTCGCCCATCTCCGCGAAGTCGTCGCGCAGCGGGTCGAGGTCGATCACCTCGTCGGCGATGGCGTGGTCGGCCGCGGTGGGATCGGCGCGGATCAGGACGACCGTCGCGCCGTGGCGTTCGCGCGCGTGGTCCCGGAGGTGGCGGACCTCGTCGATCCTGCTCAGGTTGTAGTCGACGATGAGGAGGATCGGCCCGGTCATCGCGGCTCCGTCTCGTACACGGTCTCGATCGCGCGCTCGGAGGCGGGCAGCAGCCGGGGGAGGATCGCGTCCCGGTCGGCCCGGTCCATGCGCCACAGCACCTGGCCGAGGAAGACCTCGCGTGAGGACGTCTCGACGACGTCGCCGGGTTCGAGCAGGACGTGCGCCACGACCGGCCGGAGGGGAAGGTCGTCGCTGAGTCCCACCTCGCGGATGGTGCCGGGGCCGGCGAAGAAGACGCGGAAGAACGTCGCGTTCCCGCTGGGCGTGGTGCCGTCCGCCGCGAACGACAGGCTCTTGAGCGTCGTGCGGAAGCCGGCCGGCCGGCGGGCGGTGAGCAGGCAGTCCAGCCAGAGGTCGAGCAGGCTCGGACCGCCGGTCAGCGCCGCCACGCTGGGGGAGATCAGGCTGCCGCCGACACGCGGGTTGACCTCGATCAGGTCCCAGCCGGACGGGTTGTGCCGCGCTTCGACGTGGAGGCAGCCCCAGTCGATGTCCAGGACGTCCAGCACGCTCGTCACCCAGCGGAGACCGGCCGCCGTCTCCTCGGCCGACAGGCTCGTGGGCGGGCTGACGCAGGCGTTCTCCAGTACGGTGCCCGCCGCCTCCGTCACCTCGCACTTCTCGTGCACGGCCACGACGTGCGGTTCGCCGTCCACGACGATCACCTCGAAGCTGAACTCCCGTCCGGGTACGTAGTCCTCGACCAGGAACTCCATCACCGGGGCGCCGCCGTGGTACTGCGCGCCCGCCACCGGCACCGCGCCGCCTGAAGCGGCCGGGTCCGGCTCCCCGTGCGGGTCCGCGGGGGCGCCGGAGTCCGGGTCGGTGGTGAAGGCCGCGGCGTAGACGGTGTCGGAACGGGCCTCGGCGGCGATGCCTTGCAGGTGTTCCCAGGTGGTGTCGCCGGTGAGGGGGAAGGTGCCGAACGACGCGATGCCGCTGACCGGTTTCACGAAGTAGCGGCGGCCGTCGCTCCGTCGGTCGGCGAGCGTCTCGGGGGTGAGCGCGGCCGCCCGGCCCCGGCTGAGGCCGGCGTCGGCGAGACGGTTGCGCAGCGTCAGCTTGTCGCGCAGGTGCAGGATCTGCTTCTCGTCCAGGTCGGGCACCCCGAGGCGGGCGTTGGCCAGCGCCATCAGGTGCCGGTAGCCCTCCCAGACGGTGAGGCAGCACAGCACGGGCGTGCCGGCGGCCTCGAGGTGGTCGAGGTAGTCCTCGACGTCACGTGGGGTCAGTACGTGCTCGGCGGTCACCCGGACGTCGTCGGCGAGGTCCGCCAGCGCGCCGGGCCTGGATCCCTGGTGCCGCGGCTCCGGCAGCGAGCTGAGCACGTAGTTCTTCAGCCCCCGCGCCGTGACCGTGCCGGCGAGGTCCTCCATGAACGAGAACCCGACATGGCTGAGCAGCAGCACTCCTCCGGTGTTTTCCATGCTCGATCCGGCCTCCTCACCGGTGGGTGGGGGGGGGGGGGGGGGGGGGGGGGGGGGGCCCCCACCAAAAAAAAAAAAAAAAAAAAGCGCCCTCTCATCAGCACTGAT
>NZ_JBWKJV010000022.1:92334-105075 GCF_056432045.1 Streptomyces sp. NPDC045701
GAGTGCTCCCCCAGAAAACAAAAACCGGACAGGGTAACAAAACCGTTCTTTTTTTGTTTTTTCCTTTCTCGTCTTTCCTTCCCCGTTGGGGGGGGGGGTGCCCCCGCCCCTCCCCCCCCCCCCCCCCACCGAGGACAGGACTCAGGCAGGCTGCTTCTCGGCCTTGGCGATGGTGTCCAGGTAGAGCTCCTCGAAGTACTGAGCCAGCACCGTCTGGTGCTCGCGCAGGTACCGCTTGAACGCGGCGATGTCCTCGTCGCTGCGCAGCAGGTGCCGGACGGCGGCCCACACCTCGCCGGGGTGGTCGTCGTTGATGTCGGTGTGCGAGTGGTTGATCTGGCCGCCGATGTTGCCCTCGCCGACCGACTCCTTCAGCGCTTCCAGCTTCCTGGGCTCCAGGTTCACGTTCACGTACTCGACCAGGTAGGAGTAGGCCACCACGCCGAGCGGGCCCTCGTGGTCCAGGAGGTAGGAGAAGTAGCCGGCCAGCAGCTTGGTCGACAGGTAGGGCTCGGTGGCCAGGAACTCCTCGCGCGATACGCCCACCTTCTCCAGGTCGGCGATGAAGAGCTCGTCGTGCAGCATCTCCTCCTGCTCGTAGTTGGCCCAGACCTGCGCCGCTTCCGGGCTGCGCTTGGCGATCTCGACCAGCGCCTTGGCCTCGGCCACCCGCAGCAGCCGGATGCGCCAGGCGGTCTCGATCAGGTTGCGCTTGTAGTACGCGGAGTCGACGTTCTTGCCCTCGAGGTGCGCGGCCTCGGGGACGTTGGCGTACCACTCGAGGACCTGCTGGTCGAGCTGCTTGTCGATCTCGGCGCGCAGCTCCGCTGAGGCGGCCGCGCTGAGGAACGGGGTACGGTCCCCGTAACCGGCGTTGGTCACGCGGTTCGGCATGGTGTCACCTTTCTGGTGGTCGCTCGGACGTCGGGTGCGAGCGGTTCAGATGTCGTCGGCGACGCGGACGGTCGCGTCGCCCCGCAGCCGGCACTGGCAGGCCAGTCGGTGTTGGCCGCCGGTCCGGCCGAGGTCTTCCAGGAAGTCGAGTTCGTCGTGGTCGGGTTCGCCGAGGGAGCCGGAGCCTTCCAGCACCTCGATGACGCACGCGCCGCACGATCCGGAGCGGCATCCGAACGGGATGAGCCGCTGCGGGGTCTCGTACTCGACTTCGGTCAGGGGGGATCCCGCGGGCAGCAGGATCTCGGTTCCGGTCGGGAGGATGGTCAGCTTTTTCAGGGTCATGACAACAGTGCGGCCTCGCGGTCGGTGGAGTGCTCGGGCGCCAGGCGGGAGCCGGGACGCAGCCCCACCACGGCGTGGTTCACCGCGGTCGCGGCCTCGCCGAAGCCGACCGAGATGAGCGGGACGCGGCCCTCGTAGGTGCAGATGTCCCCGACCGCGTACACCTGCGGAAGATTCGTCCGCATCGCCCTGTCGACCGTGATTCTGCGGTTTTCCACCTGAAGCCCCCATTCGGCGATCGGGCCGAGCCCCGTGATGAATCCGAGTGCCGCGACAATTGCCTGTGCGGGCAGCGTCAATTCCTCCTCACCGATGAGGACGCGTACTTCCTCCAGGCGTTCCGTACCATTGCAGGCCGTCACGTGCGCGTCGGTCAGCACGCGAATTCCGGCGGTGTACATCTGCTTGACGCCGTGTTCGTGGGCGCGGAAGGACGAGCGCCGGTGGACGACGGTGACGGACCGGGCGATCGGCGCGAGGGCGAGGGCCCAGTCGACCGCGCTGTCGCCGCCGCCCACCACCACCACGTCGCGGCCCCGGTGCGCGTCGAGACGCGGTACGTGGTACGCCACGCCCCGCCCCTCGTAGGGCCGCAGGCAGGGCAGCGTGCGCGGGACCGAACGGCCGAGTCCGGCCGCGATCACCACGGCGCCGGCCCGGACCCGCCCGCCGCCCTCCAGCCCGATCGCCCAGCCCGCCCTCCCGTCCGGCGCCAGGGACGCCGCCGTCCGGCCGAGCAGGAGGTCCGGGTCGAACGGTGCCACCTGGGCGACCAGGTTGTCGACCAGCTCGCGGCCCCGCACGGCCACGTGGCCCGCGACGTCATGGATCCTCTTCTCGGGGTACAGGGCCGCGATCTGGCCGCCCGGCTCGGGCAGGACGTCGAGCACCGCGCTGGAAAGGCCCCGGAACCCCGCGCAGTAGGCGGCGTACAGGCCGGCCGGACCCGCTCCGACGACCGCCACGTCCACGCTCGTGTCCACGGGTGCGTCCGCGTGCGGGTCCGCGCCGGCCGCGCTCGTCGTCTCCACTCGAGCCCCCGGTTGATTCATGGTGAACTCCAGGCCCTTCTCGTGTCCGGTCGAAAAGCTCGGCGACTCGCATTCCGCGGCCGTTCCCGGTCGATGCCCCGGGGAGCCTTCATTCCTGCCGTTCGGCATGTCCTGCGGATATCCAGGCCCTCAGCGGATTCCCTTTCGGGTGAACGTTCCGCCGAGTGCAAATTCATCATTCAGGGCCCCGATCGCACCGTCAAGAAAAGGAGCCGGAACTCCGATCGGCCTCTGCGGGGGCGGGCGTTCACGCGGAAAGCGGGCCGGCCCTGGGCGCACTCCGGTCGCCGCCAGGGCCCCCCGCCTTCGCCCTGGAGGCCCGGCGCGCGCTATCGCTCGGCGACCTCGCCCACGGTCCGGTCCAGGGTGCTGGCGAACCGCTGCCACTCCCGGGCGTAGGAGTTGGCGAGGTCCGCGACCGCGACGGCGCAGTGCACCGGCACCGCGGCCATCAGCTGCTTGCCCGCCTCCAGATCGGGCGCGCGCTTGTTGAGCCAGCGGAGCAACGCGCGCCCGGACTCGGTGAATCTGAGTGAGGGGTCCTTGGCCAGGCTCTCGATGCGCTGCTCGCGGTGCAGGCCCGCCGGTGCGCCGGCGACCACCGCCCGGTCGTCGTTCGCGACCCGGTGCGCGGTGCCGGGGCGCGGTGGCGGGGAGCTCTGCTGCTCCCGCCGCAGGCGCTGGCGGATCTCGCAGGCGGTGCTGACCGACACCCCCGCGTGGGCGGCCACTTCGCCGAGGGTGGCGCCCGGGTGTTCGACGAGGTACGTGCGTGCCGCCTGCCGGCGCCGTGCGGCGTCGAGGGGACGCGAGCGGCCGTCCGCCCCGACCCGGACCTGCGACTGAGGAACTTCCTCGGTCGAAGCCCGGCGCACCGCGCTCACGGTCTTGGGGGACAGCCCGGTGATGCGCGCGATCGCCCGGTCCGACAGGTCCGGGTGCGAGGCCAGGATCCGCCCGGCCGCGGCCTTCCTGTCCTTCAACGTCAGCGGCAGCCCGTGGGAGACGTTGGCCGCCACGGAGTGGATGAAGACCTCGCTCACCGGCCCGTCGAGGTACCGGACGGGGATCGTCTCCTGCCCCCGGAGCCGGGCGGCCTGGAGTCGGTGCATCCCGTCGACCACCCGCAACGTGTCCCGGTGCACCAGGACCGGCTCGATCTCACGCTGTGCGAGCACCTCGACATGCTGCCGGTCGAGCCCGCCGAGACGAGGTGAATCGGCGTCCACCAGGGAGGCCACCGGCACCAGGTCGACCTCCGCCGCACACCCGGCACCCGCCACGACCTCCGGCCCACCGGCCGCCGCCTCTGACAGTTCCCTCAATTCCTCCACCACCCTTTCCTCACGCGTGCGCATGAGCAAGACAGCCCGCCACGGGACCTCGGCGGGTGTCAGCCCGTCATGAGGCCGCGGCGGAGCACGGTTTCGGGTACGGAGATCACCATAACAAAAATAGTGCTATTTATGTTCCGTGCAGAGGTGAACCCCTCCTGAACGTGTGGAGGAGTGCCGCCATCCCGGTCGACCGGTGGGCGGCAGCACCGCGCGGGACCACGCCCACCTCCGCCAGGACGGTGGGCCGGGGCGAGGCCGCCGTGGCCGTACTTCGTCCCGCTCCGCTCAACGGGGGCCATCCAGCCGACTGATGACAGAGGGAACGACAACGTGGCGCAGACACGAGCCGCGCTCACGCGACGCCGGGTACTGGTCGCGGCCGCGGCGGAACTCGCCCGGCACGGCTACACCGGCACGTCGCTGGCGCGCATCGCCTCGCAGGCCGGGGTGACCATGGGGGCGCTCACCTTTCATTTCCCGACCAAACCCAAGCTGGCCCTGAGTGTGTACGAGGACGGTGCGGCGACCACCCGCACGGCCGTCGACCGGGCTCTGGGGCGCTCGCGGTTGCCACTGCAGAACGTCATCGACATCACTCACGCGGTGGCGCGATTGCTGCGGACGGACACCAGCGTGCAGGCGGCCTGCCGGCTGAGCCGCGAAGCGGCCTGCACGGGCTGTTCCTGGCACCGGCTCTGGCTCGGAGACGTCGAACGGCTCGCCGACGAGGCACACGCCAGGGGGCACCTGGGCGAGAACTGCTCGGCGGGGCTGTTGTGCGTCCTGGTGGTATGCATGCTGGCCGGGCTGGACACCCCCGCGGTGCACGCGTCCGGATCGGTCCTGGAGGACCTCGACGCGCTGTCGGGGCTGTGGGGCCTGGCACTCGGTTCGGTCGCCGCGCCGCGCTCCCCCGCCCTGCTGCCGGGAGGGAGTCCCGGCTGAGGCCGCGGGCGGGCCGGGTCACCGTGCCGTCCAGCCCCCGTCGACCGCGACGGCCGCTCCGGTGGTGAACGAGGAGCGGTCGGAGCACAGCCACAGCGCGGCCTGGGCCACCTCGGAGGGGTCGGCCAGGCGGCGCTGGATGGCGCGGCCGGTGAACGGCTCGTACAGGGCGGGCGTCCGGGTGAGGACCTCGTCCATCAGCTCGGTGCGCGTGCTGCCCACCACCAGGGCGTTGACGCGGATGCCGTACGGCCCGTACTCGTCGGCGGCGGCGCGGGTGAGGCCCAGCACGGCGTGCTTGGCGGCGATGTAGGGGGCGGCGGTGCCGGTGGCGCGCAGGCCCGCGACACTGGAGGTGTTCACGATGGCGCCGCGGGTCCCGGTTTCGAGCATCGCGGTGATCTGGGCTCGCAGGCAGTTCCAGACGCCACGGACATTGACGTCCATGATCCGGTCGTAGTCGGCGTCCGGCGTCTTGTGCAGGGGTGTGCCCGAGGAGGCCCAGCCGGCGTTGTTGAAGGCCGCGTCGAGGCCGCCGTAGGTGTCCCGGGCCCGGTCGACGGCGCGCTGGACGTCACCGCTGTCGGTGACGTCGCCCACCACGCAGAGCGCTTCGCCGCCGCTCTCCCGGACGAGCCGGGCATGGTGCTCGAGCTTGTCGCCGCGTCTGGCCATGAGGACCACGGCGGCGCCCTCGGCGGAGAAGGCGCGGGCCGCGGCGGCGCCGATGCCGCTGGAGGCGCCGGTGATCATGACGGTCTTGCCGTGGAGCAGAGGAGTGGTCGAGGCCACGGCGGCAGGTCCAATCGCTGGGGGGGGGACGGGGGGACGCGCGCGTACGTGAGGGCGGGAGCGGAGCCCGGCAGCCGCATGGGCGGGAAGGGACCGCTGGGGCGCCCGGGCGGGCAGGGGACTCTCAGGCGCCCGTGACGATGCCGGGGTCCACCACGATGGCGGAGTCGGCGCCGGGTACGACGATTCCCGGCAACAGCAGCCGCCACATGGTGCAGGTCCGCTCCATCAGGTCCTCCCGGCCGCTGACGAGTTGTGAGTAGAGCTGCACCCCGGTACAGGCACCGACGACGAACTGGGCGACGTCCTCGGGCGAGACGTCCTCCCGGAGCACGCCCTCGGCGCGGGCCACTTCGAGGTGTCCGACCATGATGTTTTTCCAGCCCTCGAACGAGGCGCTGTCGTGCATGCCGAAGCGGCCCTGCTCGACGGCGAGCCGCACTCCGGCGCGCAGCAGCGGGTCGGTCTGCAGCCGATGGGCCCACACCAGGGTGATGTCCACCAGTCGTTGCAGGCCGGTCGACCGCAACAGCGGCTCTATCACGTAGGGCTGGGCGTTCATCACTTCGCGGGCCAAGTCCTGCTTGGAGGCGAAGTGGAAGTACATGGCGCCCAGCGTGACACCGGCCCGTTTGACGATGCGGGTGACGCTCGCACCCTCGTAGCCCTCCTCGTCGAACAGTTCCGCCGCGGCCCTCATGATCTGGTTGCGCGTGCGCACGGCACGCTCCTGCTTGAGGTCACTCACCCGTGCATCCGATCACCCTCGACAAAAAAAGAGAATCTATTTTATGTTAGCGCACAACCACTTGTCGCACGTCAGCTCACAAGGCACAGGGGATGACCATGCACACTGCCAGCTCGCCCACAGGCTCGGCAACCGCCCTGCCACGCCAGTACGTTCACAAGGCCGCCCACTCCGAGGTGCTGCTCACCAGCTGGCACCGGCGTTCCGCCGACGAGTACACCGTGACCGCCCAGTGGCCCCGCACCCACGCCTTCTACCGCCCCGCCCACCGGTTGCTCGACCCGATGCTGTTCGCGGAGACCGCCCGCCAGACCATT
Source organism: Streptomyces sp. NPDC045701 (assembly GCF_056432045.1). Classification (NCBI taxonomy): domain Bacteria; kingdom Bacillati; phylum Actinomycetota; class Actinomycetes; order Kitasatosporales; family Streptomycetaceae; genus Streptomyces; species Streptomyces sp. NPDC045701. The sequence continues at coordinate 98,765 of NZ_JBWKJV010000022.1, forward strand.
CCCCTGCTGTCGCACGTCGCCTACGACGTCCCCTTCGGGCACCACCTGATCTGGGAGCACTTCAGCTACTCGCTGGCGCTCGACAACCTGCACGACAGCACCGTGCCGGCCGAGCTGGTGCTGCACCTCGCCTGCTCGGACGTGGAACGCCGCCGGGGGAGCCTCGCGGCGATGACCCTGCGGTTACGCGCCGAACGCGACGGGCGGCACCTGGGCACCGCTGAAGCCCGCTTCACCAGCCACTCCCCCGCCGTCTACCGCCGGCTGCGCGGGGCGTACGGCGACCTGCACGGTGCTCTCGCCGCGGCCCGCCCGCCCGCGGCGGGGGTCCTCGCCCACCTGGTGGGCCGCCGCCTGTCCGAGGACGTCGTCCTGACCCCCACCGACCGCGACGACCGCTGGCAACTGCGGATCGACACCGAGCACCCCGCGCTGTTCGACCACCCGGTGGATCACGTTCCCGGCATGCTGCTGCTGGAGGCCGCCCGCCAGGCCGCCCAGGCCGCCCGGGCCCCACTCCCCGTGGTGGCCGTGGGCATGGAGACGGTGTTCCACCGGTACGTGGAGCTGGACGCGCCGGCCTGGATCCACGTCTTCCCCGCGGCGTCCCGCGACCGCCTCCGGTTCGCCGTGGAGCAGGGCGACACCGTGTGCTTCTCCGGCGAGGTGACCCTGTCCGCACCCATGGATGTCACGGGGCTCGCCTACGTACCGGCGCAGCAGGCCTCCGGACCGTCGCCGCTCGGCCCGCGACGGCCGGCCCGGCCCTGTGAGGTTCCTGCCTCCTGCGGGACGGAGTAGTAGAACGGCCGGCGCGGGGGGGGGGGGGGGGGGGCCACCCCCCCCCCCCCCCCCCCCCCCCCCCCCCCCCCCCCCCCGACGCCCCGTACAGGGCGCACGCGGGCGGGGCCATCGGTCACGGCACGAAGACGGAGATCCGGTCCGTGACGTCCTCTGGCACCCGCCGCTTCGACGGCGCCGACCGCTCGGGCGTGCCGATGCAGAGCCAGCCCAGCAGCCGCTCCGGCCCGCGCAGGCCCAGCGTCCGGCGCATCCGCTCGGACTCGGTGAACTCGCCGGTGCGCCAGACGCTGCCGAAGCCACGGGCATGCAGCAGCAGTATCAAGGAGCTGACCATGGCGCTGGTGGCGGCGAGTTGCTCCCACTCCGGGACATGGCCGCCGAGGCCGCTGTCGTACGGTACCGGCGAGAACACCAGCGTCGCGAGGAGTGGGGCCCGCCGGGCCTCCTCCAGGCGCCCACGCCATGAGCCGGACCCCGCACACGCGTCGGCCAAGCAGCGCTCCAGGGCGGTGCGGCCCTCCTCCCGCACCAGGATCAACCGCCAGGGCCGCAGGTCCCCGTGGTCGGGTGCCGTGGCGGCCGCGCGTAACAGATAGGCGAACTCCTGGTCGCACGGAGCGGGTTCGACGAGGTGGTGCTCGCTGCGGCGGGACAGCACGGCCGTCATGACGTCCATGGGTGTTCCTCTTCTGCGTGCGGGAACAGACGGGAAGTGGGGCGGTGCGTGGTGCCCGGACTCCTCCGGCACACCGGGGGACCGCCGCCGGCCGCCCACGGGGCCGCGTCACGCCGAGGCGGCGCGGCCACCTCGCCGGGGGCTTCGGCGGCGGTCACCGGGCCGAGGCGCTCGGCCCGCCCGGCCGGTCGATCGCGGTGCGTCAGGCCAGCGACCGGATGACCTTCAGGGCCATGTGGACGTCCTTCGGGAAATTGACGATCCCGGCCGACAGGCGCACGTGCGGAACCGCGTACGGCGTGCTGCTGGCGATGACCCGGTTGTCCCGGAAGATCTGCACCACGTCCTGCGGCTTGTAGCCCTTCACATCGAAGCAGACGAAGCCCGCGGACCGTTCGGCGTCGAGCGGCGTGTGCAGCGTGACGTGCTTCATGCGGGCCAGGCCTTCCTTGATCTGGCCGTTCAGCTCGGCGATCCGGTGGTGGACCCGGTCGCGACCGATCTGCCGGTGGAAGCGGAACGCTTCGACCGTGGCCCACTGGTGCTCGTACGCGAAGAAGCCGCCCGGACTCACCCACGCGGCCTGGGTCGGGCCGGCCGGCGGACGGTCCTGCCGCCAGGCGTCGGTCGTCTCCTTGGCCATCAGACTGGGAATCGTCGGCCGGAGAAGCGCCCAGTTCTCCGCCTTGGCCCAGACTATTCCGGTCCCGTGCGGTCCGAGGATCCACTTGTGCGTTCCCGCGGAGAAGAAATCGCAACCCATCTTCGCGACGTCTTCGTCCACGACACCGAAACCGTGGACCCCGTCGACCACCAGCAGGATGCGATCCGCTTCGTCACGGTGGCGATTCAGTTTCTTGATGGCTTCCGCGAGCCGGGCTATCGGGAGCCGCACACCGGTGCCGGAATGCACCCAGGTGACACCGACGACACGTGTGTGGGGGCGGACGGCGGCGCATATCCGGGCTATGGCCTGGTCGGCGGAGAAGTTCAGCGACGATTCGTAGAGCGGGATCTTGCGCATGGTTCCGCCCCACTTCTCCACCGCCAGACGTATCGACTCGTGGTGCGGGTAGAACTCGTGCGTCGTGGTCAGCACCTCTTGGCCCGGCTTCAGGCGCAGGCCGTTGTAGATGAGGGCGAGGCCCATCGTGGTGCTGCTGGTGAGGGCGATCTCGTGGGGCTGCCCGCCGACGTACTCGGCGGCGGCGGCACACACCGTCCGCCAGAGCATGTCCTCGTCGCGACGGAACATGTTGTCGTCGAGGAAACTGTACGGGTTTTCGTCGAATGCCCTCCGGTATTTCGCGATCGCCTGGCGAACGGGCGCCGGATTCGAGGCGAAGAAGAAGTTCGACAAGTGGGCGTATTCGGGTGCGAGCAGGAACTGCGCGCGGACGGATTTCCAGTCGTGCGGCACGAAGGGCCGGGGTGGAGCCGCGTTCTGCGCGACGGCGTTCCCCATGGAGCCCAGAGCCAGCGACGAAGCCGCCATACCAGAACCGGCCAGAATTTTTCGACGCGAAAGGGACACGATCACTCCTCCGAGAAGCGGGGCTGGTTGCGTAATGCCGGACGGCGAGGGCAGCGGTGTGTCGCGGTCGTTTTTTGCTGCGATTCACTGCTAACAGCGCGAGTCGCGGCCTGTCAACGCGACCGCTCCGAAATTCGGTCGACGGTCTTACGGGCGATGAGTTGCCGGAACGCGACGGCGGTAATTCACTCTTTCCTGTCCACCCGCACGACGAGAGCACGGGGTGGTAGAAATCGTGGCAGTGACCGAAGGCGGTGCGGACGCCGGCCGGCTCGTTGGGACGGACCGGGAGTGCCGTGCGGCGGGCTTCGACCGAGGAAGTTCCTCAGTCGCAAGTCGCTCGTCGCACGCCGCACGTCGGTCGCGAAGCCGCGTCACCGGACGGAGGCACTCGCACGGACCTCCCCGAACTCCCCGGCGCGCACCGGGTGGCGCCTCGGCGGGTGCGTCAGCGGGCGCGGCGGATACGGACCGGACCGCGGGCCTTCGCCGGCTCGACAGGGCGCCCACCCTGGGTGACCTCGACCTCACCGGCCGCAACCAGCCGCCGGGCCGCTCGGCGGGCCGGTTCCATCAGTGCGCGCCAGCCGTCGTCGTCCCCTTCGTACACCGCCCGGGCCGCGTCGGAAGGACAGATCGTCGCCGATGGGGCACGACGATCCAACAGCTCCAGAATCGCCTGCTCCAGGCGCCGGTCCGTCCGCCGTTCGATGTCCGCCACTCCCCCAGTGTCACACCGGGTGACGCGTCGCGGGCCGGCCGACCGCACCCGGCCGGTCGCGCCCGCGGCGGGTGGGGACTCTTTCGTACCCTGGCGGCATGCGTATGCGCCCCACCCTGAGCTGGACCCCCACCGCGGACTGGCCGCCGGGCACCACGGACCCGGAGCCGGTCGTCGAGCTGCTGAGGGCCGGCAACGTGCTGGTGCTCAGCGGGGCGGGCATCTCCACGGAGTCGGGCATCCCCGACTACCGGGGCGAAGGCGGGAGCCTGAGCCGGCACACCCCGATGACGTACCAGGAGTTCACCGCCTGCGCCGGGGCCCGGCGCCGGTACTGGGCGCGCAGCCACCTCGGTTGGCGCACCTTCGGCCGCGCCCGCCCCAACGCCGGGCACCGGGCCGTGGCCGCGTTCGGGCGGCGTGGCCTGCTGGCTGGCGTGATCACCCAGAACGTCGACGGCCTGCACCAGGCCGCCGGCAGCGAGGGCGTCGTGGAGCTACACGGCGGCCTGGACCGGGTCGTCTGCCTCTCCTGCGGTGCCTTCAGCCCGCGCGGTGAACTCGCCCGGCGGCTGCAGGAGGCCAACCCGGGCTTCGCACCGGTGGCGGCCGGAATCAACCCGGACGGCGACGCCGATCTCACCGACGAACAAGTCGGCGACTTCCGCGTGGTGCCGTGCGTGATCTGCGGCGGCATCCTCAAGCCGGACGTGGTGTTCTTCGGTGAGGCCGTCCCGCCGCAGCGGGTCGAGCACTGCCGCACCCTGGTGCGCGATGCGACCTCGCTCCTGGTCCTGGGCTCCTCACTGACGGTGATGTCCGGGCTGCGGTTCGTCCGCCAGGCAGCCCGGGCCGGAACACCGGTACTGATCGTCAACCGGGACCCCACCCGCGGCGACCAGCACGCCCTCACCCGCGTCGCCCTGCCCCTGGGATCGGCCCTCACCGCCGTGGCGGCGCGCCTCGACATCCCCGTCCCCCTCGCCGCCGGCCGGACGGCGGCCCCGCGGCAGCCGTGACCCGTGCGGTGCGGACGAGGATGCAGAGCCTGTGGTCGGTCTTCTCCCGCATCAGTTTCCGGCAGGGCTCCGGCAGCCCGGCGCGGAAAGTCTGTCGCGCTTCCCGCGCCGAGCCACTACCTTCCGCCTGGGCGCAGTGACACGAGACGCGACCACGGAGGGGGCCGGGTATGGAGACCGGGAGCGCGCGGACCGACCGTCTGGGCATACTGCTGGAGCAGTTCGACAAGGCCAGGGACACGGCCCGGGTGCGGCTGGCAGGGCTCGGCGACGAGGAGTACCTGTGGGAGCCGGTGCCCGGCTGCTGGTCGATCCGGCACCGGGGCGCGGCGACGACGCCCAGGGCGTTCGGGCCGGGCGAGTGGGTACTCGACCTCGGCGCCGCGGACATCCCGGCGAGCGAGTACGCCGAGGTCGCCCGGCAGGCCGCCGGGGGCATGACGGTGGAGAAGATCGCCGAGGACTGGAGCGTGAGTGTGGAGCGGGTCGAGGAGGTGCTCGCCCACACCGGTGAGCCCGAGCCCGACGAAGCGCCGGTCGCCACCATCGCGTGGCGGCTGGGACATCTCCACTACCAGTTCGCGGGCGGATGGGAGTGGAGCTTCGGCGAGCGGCGGCAGGACCCGAAGCTGATGGTCGACTTCACGCCCTCCGCCGGCTTGGCGCTCGAGCGGTTCTGGACGGCGCTCGACCGCTGGCGTGACAGCATCGCCACCGTCACCGAGGAGCAGCTCGACATGATCGGCTTCTCGCGGTACCCCTACGGCTCCGACCCCGACGACCCGTTCATCGGCGTGCTGTCGGGGGCCAACCTCGAATTCATCCACCATATGGCGGAGATCGCGCTGCTCCGCGACCTGTGGCGGGCCGGATTCGGCGGACCGCGGCGGCCGTCGGCCATGGCCGCGGCGCGTAACGCCCTCGCGTAACGGCGGAGTCGCCGCCGCGCGGCGGCGGAGACGACCGGCGGATCCGGCCGACTGCACGGCACGTGGTCCGCGTTCACCCCTTTCCACGAGAAGGACCGACGACCGTGGCCCGTGCCATCACCCTGATCCGTTCCGCCTCCCTGTCCGACGTCGCCGAGTACGCGTACGCGGCCACGGCGCCCGCCGAGTCCCGTCTGATCTTCCTCGCCGGGGCGTGTCCCCTGAACGACGACGGTTCGACGGCGGCGATCGGGGACTACGCCGGGCAGGCGCGGAAGGCCGTCGAGAACATGCGGGCCGCTCTGGCCGCCGCGGGCGCCACCCTCCAGGACGTCATCAGCACCCGGGTCCTCGTCGCGTCGGACCGGCAGCGGGACCTGGTGACCGCCTGGGAAGTGGTCCGGGACGCGTTCGGCGACCACGACGTCCCCAGCACTCTGCTGGGGGTGACCGTGCTCGGCTACCAGGACCAGCTCGTCGAGATCGAGGGCATCGCCGCCGTACTCGACTCCTGAGGAGCGCCCGGACACGCGCTAGTACTGCAATCGCACTTGTTTGTGGTTGAGTTGGGGTATGGCTGAGCTTGGGGTGGGGTTGGTTGAGGAGTGGGACGGGGTGCTGGCGGGGT
>NZ_JBWKJV010000023.1:0-104450 GCF_056432045.1 Streptomyces sp. NPDC045701
ACCCCCGCCCCTTCACATGGACGAAGAGCGCCGACGAGATCCTCGAACGCCTGGCCTCATATCTTAATCGAATTCCCGGCGCAGGACACTAGCGGCTACACAAGTACGTCCAAGGTGGACCGGCGCACGACGAGTTCGGGTGTCAGCACCTCGTGAACGTGTTCATGCGCCGCCTGGGCCGTGTGCTCCATGAGCAGACGGCCCGCACGCATGCCCAGGGGCTGCGCGGGCCAGCGCACCGAGGTCAACGGCACCACCGCGGTCGCGGCAAAGGCAAGATCTTCATAACCCACCACCGCGACATCCTGTGGAACGCGTACGCCGGCCTCGTGCAGGGTCTGCATGAGGCCGAGGGCCAGCAGGTCATGGAAGCAGAGGACTGCGGTCGGCCGGGGCGTCACCCCGAGGAGTCGCTGCCCAGCATCCCGGCCAGCACCCAGGCTGGTGTCCTCCGTCGCCAATTCCCCGAGGTAGACGGCCCTGTCGTTGGATTCCTGCAAGGCCTCCATCGCCCCTCGACGCCTGCGGCGCATCATCGGACCGGGTCCCGCTACGACGACGGACCGGTGGCCCTGGGCGAGCAGATGCGCCGCTGCGGCTCTGCCGCCGGCGTGGTCGTCGACGGTGACGGAACACGCGCCGACCGCTGTCAGGTCCTGACCGGCGACGACGCAGGTCATTCCGCGTTCCGCGCAGGCGGCCACCGCTCGCTCCGTGTCGGCGCGAAACGCGATAACGACGCCGCGTACTTGGTGGGAAGCAAGCAGCGCGAGATTGCGGTGCATGCTTCCTGGCTCGTGGTCTCCACCGCACATCAGCACACCCAGGCCTGCCTCCTCGGCCGCGCGCTCCACCCCTGCGGCAAGAGCCGCATCGCGAGGATCCGTCAGGTCCGCGCCGTACAGAGCCAGCAGTTGCGAAGAGGCGTTGCCACGCAATTGCCGGGCACCGGCGAGTCGGACGTACCCGAGCGATTCGATGACGGACGCGACCACTTCACGCGTAGGCCCGGAGACGAGCTCAGGACGGTTGAGGACGTTGGAGACCGTGCCGATGGACACCCCTGCTGTCCGGGCGACGTCCTTGATCCCGACACGCCGCGAGAGGCCCATCCCGGCGACGCGTGTCTACCGTACGCCGGGCGCCGCGGTGCTGCGCCGGACGACCAGTCGTGGGGTCATCATGGTCTGCATGGCCCGGTCGCGCCGTCCTTCGACACGTTCTATCAGCATCCTCGCCGCGGTCGCGCCCATGGCGTGTCCGGCCTGGTCAACGCTGCTGAGCTGGACCGGGGCGAGCGAGGCGATCGCGGTGTTGTTGTAGCCGACGAGCGAGACGTCGCCGGGGATGGACAGGCCCAGGTCGGCGGCCGCCCGGTAGACGCCCAGAGCCGCGACGTCGGCACCGGTGAGGATCGCCGTGGGCCGGTCGGTTCCGGACAGCAGGGCGACGCCCGCCGCGTGGCCACCGGCGTCGGAGTACGCGGCGTGGTGAACGCGCGCACGGTGGGCGAGGCCGTGACGTTCCATCGCCTTGAGGTAGCCGTCGGCGAGGACGATCTCCGGGGGGCGCTGCCAGCGGCTGGCCTTGTTGCCTGCCGCCGAGACCAGGGCGATGTCCTGGTGCCCGAGCGCGACGAGGTGGTCAACCACCAACCCTGCGCCGAGATCGTCTGCGTCGACGACGGAGTCGTGCGCGTCGGAGGCGTCGTGGTGGCCGATGACCACGGTGGGCGTCACCGCGGCCGTGGCGAGTACCTCGGAGCGCGGCGTCCCTGGGGCGATGAGGATCAGACCGTCCATCCGGCGGTCCACCATCGCCCGGACGGTGCGTGCCTGGTCCTCCGCGCCGAAGCCGGCCGCACCGATCAGCACGGTGTACTCGCTGTTCTCCAGCTGCTCCCGGATGCCGTCGAGGATGTCGGCGAAGAACGGGTTGCGGACGTTGTCGAGCAGGACCCCGATCGTGTAGGTGCGCCCCCGCATGCCGCGGGCGGCGGCGTGGGGCCGGTACCCCAGCTCCGCCATGGCCGTTCGGACGCGTTCCTGCATGGCCGGGCTCACGCCGTAGGCGTTGCGCATGACCTTGGACACGGCGGCGGTGGACACGCCGGCATGTCGGGCCACATCGGTGATGGTCACCCGTTTGGTGCTCCTGGGCGAGCTGTCCGGAGCCATGGGAATCCCAATCTCCTTACTCAGAGTGGAACGTTCTACGCCGTGAGTCGTGTGTGGCTGCACTCATCGGGCGAGGCGAAGCTGATGTTACGCGTCTGTGTCTTGACGGCGCCAGAGGGATGGCGTCATGGTGTTGCCAGTTCCGATGGAGAACGTTCTACACGACTCCGTCTTTGCGCGGCTGATCTTCCCGCCGCCCCTCGCGCCCGCTGAGCGCCCCCTTCTTCTCTCACGATCCCTGGGAGTCTCCAGTGCCCCACCGCACGATCCGCGCCCGCCGCCTGACCTTCGTCTCGGCCGGCGTCATGTCCCTGGCTGTTCTCGCCACCGCCTGCGGCGGCAGCGGCGGTGGCACCTCCGCGGCGCCCAAGGACTTCACGTACCTCAGCGTCACCGAGAACACGACCACCCGGACGGCGCTGACCACGCTCTCCCAGGGCTCCTGCAAGGCTGAGAACGACGCCCTGCCGCTGAAGGTCGAGACCGTCCCCCAGGCGCAGCTGGACCAGAAGCTGCAGCTGCTCGCCGGGCAGGATGCGCTGCCAACGCAGTTCGCGGCAGGGAACGCGCCGGCACTCACGAAGAAGCTGGACGATTCGGGCAAGGTCGCCGATCTGACACTCGAGCTTCAGCGTCTCGGCGTGTACGAGCAGCTCGAGCCCGCTGCCGTCTCCACGATCAAGGCACTGTACGGCGACAAACTGATGGCACTGCCCTACGAGTACAACATCGAAGGAATCTTCTACAACAAGAAGCTCTTCCAAGAGAACGGCATCGCTGTCCCGGGCACCTGGGACGAGCTGCTGGCCGCCGCGGAGAAGCTCAACGCCAAGGGCATCCAGCCTTTCTCCGCGTCCGGTGCACAGGGTTGGCCGCTCACCCGCCTCATCAGCGGATACCTCTACCGCAGCCTTGGTCCCGACGCCCTCGACAAGGTCGACATGGGCAGCGCCAAGCTGACCGACCCGGAGTACGTGAAGGCGGCGGAGGAGATCGCAGCCCTTGGCAAGAAGGGCTACTTCGGCAAGGGCGTCGGCTCCATCGACTACGACACCGCGATGAACCAGTTCCTCACCGGCAAGTCCGCCATGTTCTACATGGGCAGCTGGGCCCTCGCCAACATCGCCGACCCCAAGCAGAACAAGGTCGGCGCCGAGAACGTCGGCTTCATGCCCTTCCCCGCGGTCAAGGGCGGTAAGGGCTCCATCGACCAGTACCCCTCCAACATCGGCCTGGCCGTCACCCTCGGGTCGAAGAACTTCGACAAGAAGGCCGGCGCCTGGGTCAGCTGCATTGCCAAGAACTACGGCAGCACCGCCCTGAAGGACCACGGCACCATCTCCGGGTTCAAGGTCAACACCCCGGTCAAGGACGCCAACGAGCTCGCCACCACCGTCCGCAAGACCATCAGCTCCTCCAAGCAGAACGTCCTGTGGTTCGAGGCCCTCTTCAGCACCAAGGCGACCACGATCAGCAACACCACCGCCGCCGGTCTCGTCAACGGCAGCGTCAGCCCCAAGCAGTTCATGGAGACCGTCCAGGCTGCACTCGGCAGCCAGTAACCCCCGCGAGACGGGCGGCCCGCCGGCCCACGGCGCGCCGCCCGTCACTGCCGGTCCAGCCCTTCACCAGAATCGAAGTGGACACCACTCATGCACCGCGTACTCGGTGACCGCAGGGCGATCCTGATCCTGCTCGGTCCCGCACTCCTCGTCTACACACTGATCATGCTCGTCCCGATGGTGTGGTCGCTCGGGTACTCCTTCACCAAGGGCAACTCCATCGAGGGCTTCACCGGCAACGGTCTGGACAACTTCACCCGGCTCTTCTCCGATCCGGCCGTCCATGACGCCCTGTGGTTCACCCTGAAGTACGCGGTCATCGTCACCGCCGGGCAGGTCGTCGCCGGCTACCTCCTGGCCCTGCTTTACGTCTTCTTCCTCAGGAAGGCCTCCGCGCTCGTCCGCACCCTGGTCTTCTTCCCGGTCGTCCTGCCCACCGTCGCCGTCGGCCTGCTCTTCCAGAAACTTTTCCAGGTCGCTCCACAGCCCGGCCCGGTCAACTCGCTGTTGAACGCCGTCGGCCTGGAGTCCATCGACTTCTTCGGCAGCGCCAGCAGCGCCTTCTGGGTCCTGATCGTCATGGACATCTGGCGCTCCATGGGCTTCTACGCCGTGCTTCTGTTCGCCGGGCTCGTCGACATCCCCGACGAAGTCCTCGAATCGGCCCGCCTGGATGGTGCCTCCGGCCTCCGCCTCATCCGCCACATCGTTCTGCCGCTGTCCCTGCCCGTCCTCATGTCCTCCCTGATCTTCAGCATCAACGGCACCCTCAAGGTCTTCGACTCCGTCGTCGCCCTCACCAACGGCGGGCCAGGCAACGGCACCACCCCGCTGACCCTGTACATGTTCCAGTCGTCGTTCACCTACAGCGAGTACGGCTACGGCAGCACCATCGCGCTGCTCCTCACCGTCGTCTGTCTCCTGGTGAGCCTGGCGGTCTACCGCGTCTCGCGGCGCGACAACACGGAGGGCTGAACGCCATGGCCATCGACACCCTGCCGAAGACCGCCGACACCGGCCAGAAGCGGACCAAGCAGCCGCTCCGTGCCGCTCGCAAAACTGGCGGCCGCCTGTGGATCCGGCTCGCCGTCGCCGTTCTCCTGGTCATCGAGATCTACCCGCTGATCTGGATGTTCCTGACCTCGCTGAAGTCCAACAGCGACTACCTCAACAACTCGACCTGGAGCCTGCCCACCGCCTGGGAGTGGGGCAACTACGCCGAGGCCTGGACCACCGGGAACATCGGCCTCTACGTCAAGAACAGCCTCCTGGCCGTCGTCCCCGCCCTCGCCCTCATCCTCCTGCTGGGCACCGCAGCGGGCTTCGCCCTGCAGATCATGGTCTGGAAGGGGCGCAGCCTCACCCTCCTGGTCTTCCTCGCGGGCATGATGATCCCCCCGCAGATGATCCTGTTGCCGCTGTTCACCATCTACTTCCAGACCGGTCTCTCGGGCACCCTGTGGCCGCTCGTACTCACCTACACCGGCACTGGACTGCCCCTGACCGTCTTCATGATGGCCACCTACTACAAGACCGTCCCGCGCGAGCTCTTCGAGGCGGCCACCCTCGACGGCGCCGGCATCCTGCGTGCCTTCTGGACCATCAGTCTCCCTGTGGTCCGCAACGCGCTGCTCACCGTCGGCCTGGTGCAGTTCTTCTTCATCTGGAACGACCTCCTCATCGCGCTGACCTTCACCAACAGCCAGGATCTGCGCACCATCCAGGTCGGCCTGCTGAACTTCACCGGCGACTTCGGCGCCACCCAGTACGGGCCGCTGTTCGCGGCCATCTGCATCAACGTCTTCGGCACTCTCGTGATCTACCTCTTCCTCAACCAGAAGGTCATGAAGGGCCTCACCTCGGGAGCGGTCAAGGGCTGACCAGCCCACGCCCCCCCTGCCCGAGCACACGAAAGGCCCCTTCCTTGCACCCTCTCCAGCCCTCTCCGGTGCGCTTCGAGCACCTGCCGGACGGTCTCGGCATCGGAACCGGCACCCCCCGGCTCTCGTGGACACCCGCAGCCGAAGCAGGCGACCAGCACGCCTACGAAATCGAAGTCGAACGCCGCGGCGAGACCCACCGAACCGGCCGTGTCACCGGACCCGACCACCTCCTCGTCACCTGGCCCGGCCAACCACTCGCCTCCCGCGAACGTGCCGTCGTCCGCGTCCGCACGTGGTCGACGGCCGACGGCGAACCGTCCGCGTGGAGCCGGCCCAGCTCCGTCGAGGCCGGCCTTCTCGCGCCGGGGGACTGGTCCGCGGTGCCCGTCGGCGCCGGCTGGGACGAGGACCCCGCGGCGGAACGCCGTCCGGCCCGGGTGCGCAAGCACTTCAGAGCCCCCGACAAGCCGATCGAGCGTGCCCGGCTCTACATCACCGCGCACGGCCTGTACGAAGCGGAGATCAACGGCACCCGCGTCGGCGATGAGACCCTCGCCCCCGGCTGGACCGTCTACCCCCACCGGCTCCGCTACCGCACCTACGACGTCACCGCTCTCCTCACGCCCGGTGCCAACACCATCGGCGCCTGGCTGGGAGACGGCTGGTACCGGGGGAAGTACGGCTTCGACGGCGGCACCCGCAACATCTACGGCACCGACCAGTCCCTCATCGCCCAATTGGAGATCATCTACACCGACGGCACCACGACCGTCATCGCCACCGATCACACCTGGCACGCCGCCGTCGGCCCCATCCTGGCCAGCGGTCTGTACGAGGGCGAGACCTTCGACGCCCGCCTCGACGACCCGCACTGGGCCACCCCGGCCGCGTCGCCGGATGGTTGGACGCCCGTACGCACCGGCATCAGAGACCCCAGGACCCTCGTCGCGCCCGAAGGCCCGCCGGTCCGCTGCACCCAGGAGATCCTCCCGGTCTCGATCACCCGCACCGCGGACGGCCGCCATCTGCTCGACTTCGGACAGAACCTCGTGGGACGCCTGCGCATCACCGCAGACGGGGCGCCCGGGACCACCGTCACTCTCCGGCACGCGGAAGTCCTCCAGGACGGAGAACTCGCCACCCGCCCCCTGCGCGAAGCGCATTCCACCGACACGCTTGTCCTGCCCGGCACCGGGCCGTACACATGGGAACCCCGCTTCACCCTCCACGGCTTCCGGTACGCGGAGATCACCGGCTGGCCCGGCGAACTCACCCGCGGGGACGTGACCGCACGCGTCCATCACACGGACATGCGCCGCACCGGCTGGTTCGAGTGCAGTGACCCGATGGTCAACCGCCTGCACGAGAACGTCCTGTGGAGCATGCGCGGAAACTTCGTCGACATACCCACGGATTGCCCCCAGCGCGACGAACGGCTCGGCTGGACCGGCGACATCCAGGTCTTCGCCCCCACCGCGAGCTTCCTCTACGACTGCGCCGGCATGCTCGACTCCTGGCTCGCCGACGTCGGACTCGAACAGCTCCCGGACGGCACGATCCCTTGGTACGTTCCCGTCATCCCCGGCGAACCGATGTGGACCCCCATCCAGCCCGGAGCCGCCTGGGGCGACGTCGCCACTCTCACCCCCTGGGTCCTTTACCAGCGCTTCGGAGACCTCGAACTCCTGCGACGCCACTACCCCATGGGCAAAGCATGGGTCGACCTCGTCGAGAAGCTCGCCGGCCCCGACCGGCTCTGGGACACCGGCTTCCAGCTCGGCGACTGGCTCGACCCTGCCGCCCCGCCGGACGACCCCGCCGCGGGCCGCACCGACCGCTACCTCGTCGCCACTGCCTACTTCGCCCACTCCGCCCGGCACCTCGCCCGCGCCGCCCGCGAATTGGGCCACGCCGGCGATGCCACCCGATACGACACGCTTGCCGACGAGATCACCACGGCCTTCCAGGGCCGCTACGTCCACGCCGACGGCCGCATGACCAGCCACAGCCCCACCGCGTACGCGCTGGCTATCGCCTTCAACCTCCTGGACTCCGGCCGGCGCCAGGCCGCCGGCGACCGCCTCGCCGAACTGGTGGACCAGGACGACGCCCGTATCGCCACCGGCTTCGTCGGCACCCCCCTCATCTGCGACGCGCTGACCGACACCGGCCACCTCGACACCGCCTACCGCCTGCTGATGCAGACCGACTGCCCCTCCTGGCTGTCCACCGTCTCCATGGGCGCCACCACGATCTGGGAACGCTGGGACAGCCTCCGTCCTGACGGCACCCTCAATCCCGGCGGCATGACCTCGTTCAACCACTACGCCCTCGGTGCCGTCGCGGACTGGCTCCACCGAGTCGTCGGCGGCATCGAAGTCACCGCGCCCGGCGCCCGGGCCCTCACCTTCCGGCCCCGACCGGGAGGTGGTATCACCTGGGCACGCACCCGCCACCACACGCCCCACGGCACCGCCTCTCTGTTCTGGGAAGCCACCGCGGACGGTATGAAGGCCGAGATCACCGTGCCTCCGAACTGCACCGGAGTCGTCGAGCTGCCCGGCCGCGACCCCAGCAGTCTCACTTCTGGCACACACATCCTGCTCTCCACCGAAATCGCCTGAACATGCTTCGCGATACCGGAAGTGAAAAACAGTACCCGGCATGGCTTCCCAACCATGCCGGGTACGTGCATGCCGGGGGAAAGTCGCTTGCTTCATCCACGTGACGAATGGCAGTCATCGAATATCTGTATGGCGCCCTCGTGGACCGTCGTTATCGGCTGGCCGAGTGAGCCGGTTTCGCTGCGAAAGGAGTGTCATGTGTGCAGCTCAGGGCTGGTCTGCTGAATTTGCTGATCCTGACGGGTTGACCGGTGGCATTCATGGTCATAGCTTTTTGGTTCGCGTGAGGCGCTGAAATAAAAGCGCCTGGAAATTCCCTGGAGGCGCTCGCGGGACGCGGGAAATCCTCAAGGGAGACGCTGATCGAACCGGCTCATTCCCCTGTGGCCGGCCATGCAGCATTCGAACCGGCGGATCCCACCCGCCGCCCCCACCGTCCGGAGAGTCGCCGTGAACCGACGTACCTTCCTGTCCGCCGCCATCGCCACAGCAGCCGCCGCCACCATGACGCCTATCACTTCCATGCAGGCGATCGCCGCCACCGACCCCCGCGCCTTCGACCGCGCCGACGCCGTCCTCGCGCGGATGACGGCGGCCGAGAAGGAGGCGCTCGTCCGCTGCGACTTCGCCGCCCTCACGCACCTCGGTATCCCGGCCCTGACCATGGTCGACGCCTCCGCCGGACTGCGCGGCGAACAGAACGTCACCGCCTTCCCCGTCCCGCTCGCCCAGGCCGCGACGTTTGACGAGGACCTGGCCCGCCGCATCGGCGTAGCCATCGGGACCGAGGGCCGCGCCAAGGGCTACAACAACCTCCTCGGCCCCACCATCGATCTCACCCGCACATGGCACTTCGGCCGCCAGGCCGAAAGCGTCGGTGAGGATCCCCTGCTCGCCGGTCGCCTCGGAGCCGCCCTCACCACCGGTATGCAGAGCCGTCAGGTGACAGCCACCGTCAAGCACTTCGCCGCCTATACCCAGGAGGCGAACCGCTTCTTCACCGACACCCTGGTCTCCGAGCGCGCCCTGCGCGAGATCTACCAGGCACCGTTCCGCCGCGTGATCGCCGCCGCCCCCACCGCCTCGGTGATGATGGCCTACCCCAAGATCAACGGCACGTTCGCCACCCAGAACCCGGCCCTCTTCGACGACGTCAAGAACCGCCTCGGCCTCCAGGGATACACCGTGCCCGACTTCTGGGCGGGCGACGACCAGGTCGCTGCCGCCAAGGCCGGCATGGACCTCGCCGGGCTCGGACCCGGCGGAGTCAAGTTGACACCCGGCGCACTCACCAACGGCGCCGTCCCGGCCGCCCGGCTCGACGACGCGGCCCGCCGCATCCTCGTCACCATGTTCGCCAACGGTCTCGTCGACAACCCCGTCCCCGCCCCGGCCCCGGATGTCAGCACCGCCGAGCACAAGAGCCTCGCCCACGAAGCCGCTCTCGCCTCCACCGTCCTGCTCGCCAACCGCTCCTCGGCTCTGCCCCTGCCCGCCACCCTCAAGTCCCTCGCCGTCATCGGCCCCGCCGGCTCTGATGCCCTCACCGGCGTCGCCGGTTCCACCTATGTCGACCCCGGCACCTGGACCACCCCTCTCCAGGCCGTGAAGAGCCGCGCGGGCGGCACCGTCACCCACGCCCAGGGCACCACCGGTGACATTCCTCTGCCGGCCGTCCCCGCCTCCGTCCTGCGCACCACCGGCGGGACCGTCGGCCTCACCGGCCGCTACTACGCCTCCGCGCAGCCCACCGGCACCCCGGCCGTCACGCGCACCGACAGTGTCATCGACTTCACCAGCGCCCCCGTCGAGAGCCTCCCCGCGGTCTGGTCCGCGACCTGGTCGGGCACCCTGACGCCGACCCACACGGGCCTGCACCGCTTCTCCCTCCTCCTGGCCGGCACCGCCACCCTGAAAATCAACGGCGTCACGGTCGTCTCCGGCTCCCGAGGCACCCGCCGCTTCTTCCTCGGCACGCACGACTACCCCATCCAGGGCACCATCGAGCTCACCGCCGGCCAGACCGCCACTATCGAGATCACCTACAGCAACTCCGGCGCCGACCCGGACCCCGCAGGCCGGCCCGCCTGCGGACTCACCCTCGGATGGCAGCCCGCCTCCCTCATCCCGGCCGCGGTCCAGGCCGCCCGCACCGCCGATGCCGCCGTCGTCTTCGTCAACCGCATGGCAGGCGAGGCCATGGACCACGAGCAGCTCACCCTCCCCGGGGACCAGAACCAGCTCATCACCGCAGTCGCGGCCGTCAACCCGCGCACCATCGTCGTCCTGAACACCGACGGCCCGGTCGCGATGCCCTGGCTGAACGATGTCGAGGCCGTCATCCAGGCCTGGTACGGAGGTCGCGGCATGGGCACCGCGCTCGCCGCCGTCCTCTTCGGTGACAGCGACCCCTCCGGCCGACTGCCCGTCACCTTCCCCGTCGGACCTGCCCAGGGCCCCGGCACCACCCCCGCGACCTACCCGGGCACGAACGCCACCGTCTCCTACGCCGAGGGCACCGCCATCGGCTACCGCTTCTACGATGCCAAGGGGCAGCAGCCCCTGTTCCCCTTCGGCCATGGGCTGTCCTACACCACCTTCGCCCACGGCTCGCTCGAAGCCGCGTACGACGCCACCACCAAGTCGGTGACCGTCTCTGTCACCGTCACTAACAACGGCAATCGTCAGGGCACTGACGTCGTCCAGATCTACGCCACCCTCCCGGCCGCGGCGGCGGCCGAGCAGCGCCGCCTCGTCGCCTTCCGCAAGGTCACCCTTAATCCCGGAGCTAGCCAGCGCATTACCTTCACCGTCCCCACCGACGATCTGACCGTGTGGAGCAGCGGCGCCTGGACCCTCGTTCCGGGCCTCTACACCCTTGCCACCGCCCGTAACTCCCGCGCCATGACTGCGCAGAGGACGGTCACCATCAACTGACCACGCAAGGCAGGTACAGCCAGCCCGGGCGCCGAGTCCCTCTCGGCGCCCGACGGCAGAGTGAATTCGGCGGACTGCCATCACCCACTCCGGGTCCGCGTCAGCGTCGGGCCCGGAGTCGTACGTTTCGACCGGGAGCCTGCTGTCTGCGCCACAGACACAGCCGCCCCCGGCTCGAATCGCACGGGCCGTCGGGCACCCCAGAGATCGGGACCACTCTCGCCGCAGTCGTTCTGAGCGCGTCCGCTAGGTACGAGCTGCTGCCGGGCGATGCGGTTGGTCGCACGCGGGCCGTCCGGTCGGCGTTCCTCACGCGAGCTCACCAGCATGGGCGGGAAACCGCTGAGGGCCAGACCCGTCATACCCCTCTTCGGAGTGCCTGGGGGTCGCCACTCTTCCTCCAGCGCGCGCGTTCGAGAAGCCAGGTTCTGATGGAGACGTGACACACCTGTTGTACGCAACCGCTCAGCTGTGGGTGTCTCGCTGTGCGGGCAGCACGAGGAGTAGCCCCCTGGAAATAACCCCAGGATTATGGGCGTTCACACTCTGCCATGCCATCAAAAGAGTGAGGGAGTCTGGCGCTGAAGTTGTTCCACACGACGAACGGCGTGACCGAGGTCCCGCCACGTCTGGCCGAGGCCGAGACTGATGTGCAGGTGCTCGTCGAGAGCGCAATGGAGCCCATGCTCGGCGTCCGCTTCCTGGCGACCGAGTACAGCACCGGTCCCGTTCACGGAGGGCGCATCGACTCGCTCGGGCTGGACGAGAACGGCTCGCCGGTGATCGTCGAGTACAAGCGGGCGACCGACCCGGGTGTGCTGTCGCAGGGCCTGTTCTACGTGGCCTGGCTGATGGACCACCGGGAGGAGTTCGAGGCCCTGGTCCGTGACCGGCTCGGGGCGGCGGCTGCCGCCGGAGTTCTGTGGAGCGCGCCCCGGCTGATCTGCGTGGCCGGCGGCTTCACGCGCTACGACCTCCACGCGGTGCGCGAGCACCGGCGGTCCATCGACCTCGTGCGCTACACCATGCTCGGCGAGCACCACATCGCGCTGGAGACCGTCGCCTCGGTTGCTCCTCAGGGCAGCCTGTCCCGCAGAAAGCGCATCCGGGGCGGGCAAGGGGAGTTGGCCCGCCGACGGACCGACGCCCTGACGGAGCTGGCGGCCTTCGTCGACGAGACGCTGCTGGGGCTGGGCGAGGGCGTGACGAAGGTCGAACGCAAGCAGTACGACGCGTACCAGCGGCTGCGGAACTTCGCCTGCGTCACGCCGAGGCAGGACAAGCTGCTGGTGTACCTCAAGGTCGCGCCGGCCACGGTCGAGCTCGTGCCGGGCTTCACCCGGGACGTGGCGGGGCTGGGCCATCACGGCACGGGCGACCTGGAGGTCGAGCTGCGCTCGGAGAAGGACGTAGAGCGGGCCCTGGAGCTGTTCCGGCTGTCGTACGCGGTGGCGTAGCGGTCGGCGGGGCGTGGATGTCTCGGTCGGAGGTGCCTTTCGACGAGGGGGCGGGGGAGTGGCGGTGGTGTCGTCCATCCTCCGCAGGATCCCCGGTTTCGGAAACCGGGGATCCTCGCCTATATTGCGTCCGGCCTGGAGGCGGCTTTGTGCTTGGTAAGCGTCACGCCGCTGAGTCGAGGCGTCCTTCGCAGGCATCGCGAACCTTCGAAAGGTCATCACTCGCAGCCTTCAGTGCCACTGGGTCGCCCTCGATCGCCATCTCCACTTTCTCTCGCAGTGCAACCGTGGCCTCGGAAGGGAGGAACGGAACTCCGAGGAATGCATATCCCGTGTCTACATTGGTCCGCAAGTCGATTTCTACGGCGTCCCAGGACCTTCGGGCCGCGTCCCGCGCGTTGGGATTTCCCTCATCGTTTACGAGACCGATTTGCTGTAGGTCGCGTTCAAGCTCTCGGATATTCTTGTAGAGCTGAGTAGAAACCTTTCGTAATCGCGCCCACGTTCTGTGGCCGGCTCCAATCATCGCGGCTCCCAGTGTGACGGCGACTGGAACGAGGAGAGACGGGCGACTGTTGAGGACAACCATATAGATGACGATCCCGGCGAAGTAGATTCCCGCCGCATTTCCTACGGTGCGGCTGATCGCAGCGCGCCAGATGCGTGCACTCATTCGATCGAGCAATTGGGCATCGGTCGGCTTCGCTGGATCGGCCCACTGGTGCCACAAGGGAAGCGTGATCCAAGCGGCCTGGAGAACGAGACCCGGCAAGAGCGCATCATTGCCCAGCCCACGGGGGTCTGCGGCGACGCGATTAAGGAGTCGCCAGGCGTGCAGGGCGACGAATAGCGTTACGACGCCCCAGACCGTGAGCTTCAGATTTCGCCACCGATCCTGCCAGGCGGGCTCGTTCCATCTGGAGGTGAAGGTTTGATCCCAGCGGCGGGCGACTCGTGCGCGTACTCTCTGCCATTGTCTCCAGTCCTGGGTGGCGCCACGCCAGAAGTGCATCCCGTAAAGCGCCAGGATCAATCCGCCGAAGAATAGGGCGAGCCCCTCCGTTCTCCGTGGTGTGCCGTAGAGCGCGTTTCCCCATGTGTTGGCGACGAAACCGAGGGGGACGTATGCCCTGCGCCAACGAGTGCGGATGACGGCCGCAAATTCTCCCATGAGTGGCATGGGCTTATGTTCGCGTGGGCCCTCTTCTCCCAGGTGGCACTTGATGAAAATCAGAGGTTGGGGCGTACGTCGCCCGCCGCGGGCAGGCGACGGGCCGCAACTGCGCGGCACTGCTGTGCTCGGCGCTGCCGATGAATCCCTACCACCCCGAGGGTTTGGTGGGGCCGAGGGCGCGGGTGACGGTGATCTCGATGACGACCCGGTTGGGGTTGACCCGCGGGGTCTTGTACCGCTCGGTGTACCGGCGCTCGGCGTCGGCGACGGAGGTGGGGTCGTCCTTGATGACGGCGGTGCCTTCGAGGGTGGACCAGCGCCGGCCTTCGGCCTGGCTGACGGCGACGCGGGCTTCGGTACCGGCGGCCAGGGCGGCGCGGATGTTGCGGACCTTCTTGTTGCCACCGTCGGTGATGACGCGCGCGATCCGTGTCCCGGGGTCGTACGTGACGCCGACAGGAGTGGTGTGCGGGGAGCCGTCGGGCCGAAGGGTGGTCAGGAAGCAGGTCCTGCGCTCCCGCCAGAAGGTATCCCCGTCGGTGGGCAGGGCGTCGGTGTCCAACGGACGGTCTCCTCGGTGCGAGCGGCTTCGGCACGATGGCCCGGGCGCCGGAACGGCGCCGGCCCCCTTCGACCGTAACGCGGAGCGGCCCCAGCCCCGGCGCCGGGTCCCCTCGTGTGAGAGCGGGGAGGATCAGGCCCGGTGTCGCCGGGCTTCGAGGGCGTGCGCTGGTGCCGGCCCCGACCCTCGCCGAGGGCCGGCCGGTCCCACTCCGGCGGCCGAGCAGCCTCCGGAGGCGGATAGAGCAGCGCCTGCGATTCGGCCAAATTTGCCACGACCGTGACCAGCACCCAGGCCAGGCCGTCGTACTCCACGATCGCGCGGGGTGCCGACGGAGCGAGGTGGCTGCCCGAAGCAGGCCAACGACCAAGGGAACGGCGCGTCGGCGCCCTCTCCCTTCCGCAAGACGCTCCTCGCGGCGCCGGGAGCCGAGGCGATCAGCGACACGGTGGAGCACACGGTGGATACCGTCGGAGAGCAGGGAATGAGCATGCCGTCCTGGTTCGACAGCACCCCCATGGAGCAATGGGTTCGCCAGCGCGTCGAGGAACTGTACGAGACGCTCGGCGATGGCGCGGTCCTGGCACCGGTGATCGTCTACCGCCGGTTCCTCGCACCGAAGTGCACCGACGATTCCCGGGCGCTGTCCGGCGTGGAGAATTACCTGGGGCTCGGCGGTTCACCCCGCGGAGTGAAGCCGTCCCCTGGTGAGAGGGGAGACGGGAGCGGAGGCATGCAAACGACGGCCGCGTTGGGCCGGTCACCGACTGCGAGCCCGCTGGGCCGGCACGGCTGCGGGGAACCGGGGAGCGGGCGTCGGGAGCGTCCTCCGGGCCGGTGGCGGGGGCGCGGGGAGGAGGTCTGCGGCGCTGCTGGCGAGCTGAGCCAGGAGAGTGTGGGGAACGCCGGCGGAGAGGCGGATGGTCCATACCGCCCCGTCGAGGTCTTCTCCGCCGTACAGCGTCCATCGGTCCGCTACGGCGTGCGGGGTGGATTCGAAGACGATGCTCCGGCCCGGTGCCGACCACGTGGTGCGGGCGGGGTGGCTCGCCGGGTGCCAGGCAGCGTCGTGGAGGACGTCGTCCGGTCCGTCGGCGGTCGTGAGGGTCGGGGCGTCGAGGTATTGGAGTATCGCGCGGATGAGGGGCACGGGGGTGCCGACGGTGAGTGTGGCGTGCCAGAGGCGTTCGCCCACCGGACTGTCGTACTCGACGATGGTCCAGGCGACATCGCTGCGGTGCCGGGCTTCGTGGTCGAACTCGGCCCGTACGGTGAGGGATTCGTGGGAGGTGATGGTCGTCTCGTCGAAGGGGCGGTACTTCTCCCACTGGCGCTCCTCGTCGAACAGGGCTGCGAGGAACGCCTCGTGCTCGCCGGGCGCTGCGACCGGCGGTTCGGCCGCGGGTGCGGAGGTCTGCTCGGTGGTGGCCGGGGGCTTGCCCGCAAGGAGCTGGCGGACGGCCTGTTCGAGGTCGGTGAGCGGGGCGGGGCCGGGGCGGACGGCGACGGAGTAGAGCTGGTGGAACTCGGCGACGGCCTCCGCTTCGGTGTCGTACGAGGTGGTGATCTGCCGGAGGTGGTTCTCGCCGTGGAGGTGCACGTGCCGGCGCACGCCGGTGGCGTAGGAGCCGACGGCCACGGTGTTCTGGCCGTCGTCGGCGTGCAGGTGGATGATCAGCCGGCCTTCGGCGATGTCGTCGTGGATGCGCTGGGCCTCGGCGCCGACCTCGCGGATCTCGTCGCGGGTGCACCAGGGCGTGGGGTAGTTCGCCCAGGTCCACTCGGTGTCGATCTCCTCCTGGAGGGCGGCGTCGATCTGGGTGGTGAAGCCGTACTGCCGGAGCTGTTCGGCGGCCTTGGCGGTGTAGTAGGGCTCCTCGCGGTCGATACGGGCCAGGACCATCGTGGCCGGGCCGATGGTGCGGAAGCCGACGTCGTGCAGGTGGGAGCGGGCGGCGTCGCTCGTCGGCCCGGACGTGGTGGCGATGACGGCGGGATGGTGATCGGGGTGGAGGGCGAAGCGGATGTGGGCGTCGGCGGGTGCGTACGGCATCAGGAGTCCTTCGGTTACGGGGTTCGGCTGGCGGCGGCCCGTACGGCGGCGGGGCGCGCGGGCGGGTGCGAGACGGTGGGGGCTCGGCTGGGCGGGCCGGCGCGTGAGGTGACGGGTGCGTCCGGTTCGGCGAGCGGTCGGGTGGCCTGGTTCCAGCGGCGGCGGACCGCGGTGAGGTCGGCCAAGGCCCGGCGTCCGCCCGTGATCAGCTGGTGGACGGTGTTCGCCGGGTCCTCGGTGTAGGCGGTGATCCGGCCGGCCGTGTGCCGGGCACGGGCGAGCAGGGCGCGTTCGACGATCTGGACGCCCCAGTGCTCCGGGGGAAGGGCGGCTGTCGACAGCAGGACGACCAGGTCGGCCGCGGTGACGCCGGCCGCAAGAAGCCCGCGGTGCTGTGCCTCCCACATGACGGTGACCGGATCGAGCGGCTCCCCGCGGTGGGCGAGCGCGGAGACGCACTGCCACAGCCCCGCGCACAACGGGTCGGTGAAGTCCTCCGGCACGAGCCAGCGCATCTGGCCTACGGACGCCGGAGCGGACACGGCGCTGGCCAGCAGCATCCGTTCCTGGTCCCCGGCTTCGTCGTCCTGCGGTGACACGGGCGGGGGCGGCACAGGTGTGCGGGGCAGCGAGCCGGGGTGGGATGGAACGGTACGGGCGAGGGTGTCGAGGTGGCGGGCGAGCGCGTCGGCCGCGGCGAGGACGTGCACCGGCCGGTCGGGCACGGTGACGTCCTGGGCGGCCTGGGCCAGAGCCTCGGCATGGCACCGGATGGAGCGCCGGGCATGCCCGGAGCGCACCATCGCCGCGTACGCGCCGGCGTGCTCAGGGCGGGGGCAGGCGGAGATCAGCAGATGGAGGTGGGCGGCGGTCAGGACCGGCGCCTCCTGGCGGGCTTCCTCCAGGACGGCCCGCAGCCAGTCCAGGCCATCCGGCGGGCTTGAAAGCCCCGGCGCCCGTACGGTCCGCATGGCGGCGAAGAGCGCTCCGTGCGCAGGGTGGGAGAAGGCGTCGCCTTCCAGCCCGTCGGCCTGGGAGAGGTCTTCGGGCCGCAGGAGCAGGGCGCCGAGCAGCGCCTGCTCGGCGTAGTACACCGGTTCGCGTTCGTCCGGCTCGTACGGCGGTTCCTCGTCGGCGAGGTCGGGAGCGTGGGGCATCAGGCAGCCAGGGTGAAGTCGTCGGCGCAGAGGGTGCGGTCAAGGTGCGGGGCGAGGAGGTGTGCGGCGAGACGCGGGGGGACGGCGTTGCCGATCTGGGAGAACTGCTGGCCCTTGTTCCCGGCCCACGGGTAGTTGGCGGGGAAGGTCTGCAGGATGCCGGCCTCGGAGGCGGTGATCCGGATCGGATCCGGCGGCGGACTCTCCGGGTCCTGCGCGGCGGTGGCCGGCCGGGCGACCCAGGTGCACTCGTTCGCGCGGTGCCCGAAGAACAGTGTGCCCGCGGGCTCGGTGACCTCCCGGACGGTGGCGTTGGTCTGGTTGTTGCTGCGCAGGGCCCAGGTCCAGTGGGTCGCCTTGCTGGTGAACGTCTGGGCGGGCCCGGAGACCGGGCTGTCGCCGCGCGTGCCGTGCCGGGCGCTCCAGCCCGTCCCACGGGTCTGGGGCTTGAGGACAAGGCCCTCGACTACGGGCGCAACCGCCCAGGTTCCGCGCTCGCGGGCGTCGGTCAGCGTCTTGCGGGCGCCGGACGGGAAGGGTTCGGGCCCGCCTCCGGGGCCGCCGCCGGCGCAGACCGTCGGCACGGGCCGGTCGGTCGCGCCCCAGCCGAGAGCCTCGGCCATCGACACCCACCTCGCGCGGCCTGGCCCGAACAGCGACTCAGGCTCGGCAACGCGGGCATGCGTCGGCGCCGGAGGCGCGGCCGTGCGGACGCGGGAGGCGAGCAGGATCGCCCGACGGCGGGTCTGCGGGACGCCGTAGTCGGCCGCGTTCAGGATGCCCGTCCACACGGAGAACCGCCAGCCGCGCAGGATCGCCGCGTACTGGCGCCACAGCGGCAGGACGTCGGGGACCTCCTCCATCGCCACCCACTCCGGCTCACCCACGGAGTTCAGGGCGTGGAGGTAGCGCATCGGCTCGGCCGCCAGCAGGGAACGCTCGTCACGGCAGGCGGCCAACAGCTTCTCCCGGGTGTCGAGGCCGGCGGCGAGGTCGGCGACCGCCTGGTGGACGAGCGGCTGGTCGACCAGACCGAGCCTCTTGCCGGCCCTGCTCCACGCCTGGCAGGGCGGCGAGGCGATGAACCCGCGCGTGCGGCCGGCGAAGACCCGGCACGGATACATCGCGACGTCCGTGCGGATGGTCAGCAGCCCGGCCGCCGTCCTCGTCTTGCAGGCCCATTCGTCCCACTCCAGTCCCACGTCCCGGATGCCGAAGCGGTGCAGGGGGACACTCCAGCCGCCCGGGCCCGCGAACAGGTCGACCACGAGATCGCGGCTCGTGATCACGCCGTCAGCCCGAACGTGTCCTGCACCGCCTCGACTTCACTGCGGCAGGCCCACGGAGAGCAGCCGTTGATGACGCCGTCCTCCAGCTCGGCTGCAGCGTCCTCGCCGAGCGCGGCGCGCTCGGCGGCGGTGACGTGGTCGATCGGGGCCTGGCCGAGGGGGACGCGCGAGCGGTGGAGGAAAGCTTCGCCGAGCAGCACGTTCCCCGTGGCGTTGGCCCGCGCGTTCCCCTTGCGGATGGCCGCATCGAATTCCACCACGTCCTCCCATTCCGCAGGGGAGGTGTCACGTATGTGCCGCCACTGGGCATTCCCGTGGAAAGGGCACCCGAGGCAGCTGGACTTCGGGGTGTCTGCGAGACCGAGGGACGTCAGATAGTCGACACATTCGGAGCGCGACCAGTTCATCTCGATCAGGGGATGAACGTTCCGCATGTACTGGACATCGGCATCCTTGGCGCGGTGGAATTCGTCGGTGGATATGCCGATCCACTGCTCGACGAAAATTCCCTTCGGCGCGCGGGCCGGGTACGGATATCCGAGGAGCTTCCGGATCGCCTTCTTGATCGGCTTGACCTTGTACTCCCCGGTGCACTGGCGTCTTGTCATCCCAGGTCGCCCGTCCTTGTTCAGGATGTAAAGCGGCATGGATGCGAAGCGGTGATCGGGGTTCAGGGCGTCATTGCGGATGTGCCCGGACGAAACCCGCAGGACGGGTATGCCGGCCGGTGCTGCAATTTCCTGTTCAAGACGGTCGAGATGGCGATAGACGGATTTGGGCCCCCAGCCTGTGTCGGCGAATATTGCGTAGTCGACTTTGGGGAGGAATCCTTCCGCGGAGAGGGCGAGAAGTGCGCTGGACTGAACTCCAGCGCCGAGGGAGAGTGCGCGAAACTGAGGGGAAGTGTGCGTGGAGATGAGAATTCCTTGGGCGGGTGGTGGGGCTTTTCTGGGCCGCAGGTGAAGCGGAGAGGCCGGGGAGGCGAAGCAGTCGGGGGCGACACTGCGGGAGGCCATCGCGTGGGGGCGTCGCCACCGACGTCAGAGGCTCATGACACTGGAGGTCAGCAGTCATGCTGGAGGACGTGTTCGGTCCCCAAGGCGAGGAGCTGCTCTGGGAAGGACACGAACGGGGCGAAGACCGTCACCGTGCTCCCCGTGCCGGTGTGGAGGACACGGCGGGTGCCGTCGTGGGCGTCGGCTGGTGCTCGTCCTCACGGCGCTCCGGCCGACTCAGGGTGGCCGCCAGGACGAGCCGGCCCATCGAGGTGGACGCGACGCGTATCTCGTCGGCCCAGGAGGCGGACGGCTCCGCCGTGATCAGGCTCTGCTGGTCGAGGTAGCGGAGCACGCTCGCTCGCACGGCGTCCTTGTTCATGCCCACCCACGTGTGGCCGTCCTCGTCGACCGAGACCGCGCCCGCAGTGACGAGCCGGAGGACCTGGAGCCGCTCCGTCGTGAGGCTGACGTGGGCACCGACCTCCGGTATCGAGTAGGAGCTGCGGTAGCGGTGCATTTCTGCGGCGACGCGCTCGGCGCAGCTGACGAGGTCGGTAGCGGCGGTGGCGAGCAGGTCACGGGCCGCCTGCACGCTGGTCAACCTCGTCTCGACAGAGCTGGCCGAGGTGGCGTCGGCGCCTTCGACCGCGCGTGCGAGCGAGTCGGCCGCCGCGGTCGTTACGACCGTGAGCTGGGCCATCCTGGAGCCGACCGTGGCGTCGTTGTGATCGATGAGAGACATCGGCAGTTCCCGGTGTGCCGTGCCTACGGCAGCCGCGTCTTGGGCGAGCGACGTCACGGTGACGAGCTGCCGGCCGATCCGTTCGTCCGCCGCCGGCGCGCTGAGGGTGCGGTCGTCGAGCGCGTCGAAGCACTGCGCGTACCGGGCCGCTAGCGTCAGCATCTGCACGCAGACCGTGAAGTGGGGTGCGATGGGTCGCTGTTCGGGCATCTGCGAGTTCTCCGGGACTTCTCGGCGGGGGGGGGCGTCAACGGGTGCGGGCGTGGGGTGCAGGGGCCCGGCGCGGTAGAGAGCGGTGTGCGCGCTGGAAGGTCAGGGCGCGGGCCGCTGCCC
Organism: Streptomyces sp. NPDC045701; assembly: GCF_056432045.1. Taxonomy (NCBI): domain Bacteria; kingdom Bacillati; phylum Actinomycetota; class Actinomycetes; order Kitasatosporales; family Streptomycetaceae; genus Streptomyces; species Streptomyces sp. NPDC045701. The sequence continues at coordinate 20,949 of NZ_JBWKJV010000023.1, forward strand.
GGGCATCGGCCACGGCGGCGGTGTAGTGGGGCAGGACCCGGTCGGTGATCCGCCAGGCGGCGCGGGCCGGATCGAGCGGAGCGGCGACCGATGGCGGGGCGGGGATGCGGTCGGTGATGTCCTCGTGCAGGTCGAGGGGGACGACGGGGCAGATGAGGGCGCGGCGCTGGCGGTGTTCGGCGAGGTAGAGCTCCAGGCCGTCAGCGCGGCGGAGGGTCGCGGCGCGTTCGCGGCCGGCGGGGGACGGGCGGTCTTCGGAAGGAGTCCAGATCCGGCACAGGTCGACGGACTGGTCCGCGGGGCGCGGGTACCGGTGGCGGATGGTGGTCCAGGTGCCGGGGAGTCGGTGGGCGACTGCGACGGCGAACAGGTGGAAGGGGTGCACGAAGGGGTCCTTGGGTCAGCGGATACGGGTGCGGGCAGGCTGTGCCGCGGCAGCGGACGGGCGTGTCACGACCGGCGTGCGGCCGAGCCGGGAGGCGAGAGCGACACGTCCGGCGTCGGTGAGGTGGAGGCGGACGGACCGTGACCCGGGCAGAGGGCGGTACGCCTCGCGGTGGACCCAGTCGCGCGACTCCAGGGAGCGGACGGTGGCCATCGAGAGGCGGTCGAGCCGGTTCGAGGCCCATTCCTCAGAGCCGAGGGTGTCGACGGTGACGTATCCGGAGGCGACGGCGTGCAGGGCGGCGTACTGCGCGGGCGACATGGGATGGGCTCGGCTGCTGAACTTCTGGGCACGCAGCGCGGCGGCGAGGTCTGCGGCGGTGCGCAGAGCGTCGGGTGCACCGAGCACGGTCAGCGTGTCCGCCTCCCGAAGGTGCCGTCCGGCTTCGAGGAGGGTGTCAAGGACCGGGCCGGGCGGATGGGGCCGCTGCGCTCGCTCCTCGGGCGGGAGATCGCCGAGGTAGACGTGGACCCACGTCAGGTGCTCGTCCGCCAACTGGGCCTGCCGGGCGAGGAGCTGGAGGCGGCTGACTGCGTCCCGGATGCCGGGGCTTACGTAGACACGGACCTCGGCGACCTCCCTGGCGGCGGCCTTGGTGGCGAAGGCGAGCTGGGCGGCGGCCTCGGCGTGGGCGAGGGCCTCGTCAGGGGCGAGCGGATCATTGAACTGCAACGTGGCCAGTCGGTCACGGAACCGCGTGGTCTGCTCGGCCAGGGTGAGGACGCGGGCCGGAAGAAGCTCGGCCGACACCGCGGCGCCGGAGGCGGATCCGGACGTCATCGGCGCCGTCCTCGCTCCCAGATGCCGGACCTCGGGACCGTGTTCCAGGAGTCGACGTGGGAGTGCCTTTCAGCGAACGGCGCGGTATCCGAAGCGGATGAGGCTGTGATGGGAGGTGTTCCTTTCTGGCGCGGGCGCGCCGGCGGCTACGGCGAACTCGATCGCGACATGCCGTCCTGGCCGGAAGTGCCGGACGTCCTGCGTCGGCACACGGGCGGTCACGCGGCAGAGTCGTAGTCGGCCTGTTGGGGGCTGGTCTTGGCGAGTGCTCGGGCGGTTATGGCCTTCGACGCGCGGGAGGACGCGGCGGCGAGCTCGTCGGCGCCGGGCTCGGCGTACCAGGGGCGCAGGTCGAGCATCGCGACGCGCATACCGGTGGCCAGGCACAGCGCGGAGCCCTTGGGGGGGCGCGGATCGCGTCGGCCGGCAGGATCCGTTCCTGCCGCATGCTGATCGAGGTCGACTTGCCGGAGTCGGAGACGGAGGTGGAGGTGGTCTCGACGTCATGGTCCCCGATCATCCGTGAGAGCTTGTCGGCGAAGTCGGGGTCGTCGATGCCCGAGCCGATGACCTTCACAGTGGCCGCGGACCACATCGCGTCCATGCCCGCGTCCCCCCACACCTTGTGCCCCTGGCGGTAGGACTGCAGGATGGTGATCGGGATGATCCCGCGCGAGCCCAAGTGGGAGTACAGGTCCGGCAGGTCGCTGATCTTGCACACGTTGGCGGCCTCGTCGAGGATCGCGAGCATCGGCGGGTCGAGCCGACCGCCCGCGCGCTCGGCCTCGGCGGTCGCGGCCCGCATCACGGAGTCCGCGCACGCGGCGATCAGGGCCGAGGCGCCGCCTCCGCCGTCCTTCGACAGCAGGAACAGGGAGTCGCAGGAGGTCACGAAGTCGGTCGGCCGGAACTCGGGCACGTCCTTCTGCGGGGTGACCCAGGCGGCGATCTCCGAGTTGAGCAGGGCGGAGGCGTACTGGCGAGCGGTCTCGTAGATGCCGTCCCTCGTTTCGGGCGGTCCCTCGACGGTGCCCTTCAACTGGGAAGCGACGGAGGCGAATCCGTGATCGCGCAGGATGTCGAGCGGGCGCCGGTCGGACGGGAAGGCGAGCCACCGCATGACGTCGGTGATCGGCCGCTCGTCGAGCGCTGCTGCCAGGAACAGCTGGCTGAGGATGTTGCTGCCGGCCTTGGCCCAGAAGTCACCCTGCTGGTTCGCATCGACGGAGGCGGCGAGGAAGTGCCCGGCCAGCCGGCCCGCGCCGTCGAGGGTGCGCGCGTCGGTGAGCGGGTTCCACCACATGGTCCGCTCGGCGTGGGCGATCTGCTGCGGGTCCATCGACCACACCCGTCCGACTCGGCTGCGGGCGTCGTAGCACGCGGTGTACGCGTCGCCCGAGGCCTTGTTGGAGGTCAGCAGCACCGGTCCCGGCGCGGTGAGGATGGAGGGGATCGCGAGCGAGGTGGTCTTGCCGGAACGTGGCGCCATGATGGCGACGGCGACGTCCTCGAAGCCCATGCGGACCTCGTGCTTCGTGCCCTGGAGGTTGCCGAGGAGGATGCCGGTGTCGCGAGGCTCGATGTGCTTGGCGTACTTCAGGCTCGGGCGCAGCGAGCGGGCCTTGGCCTCGATCGCCTTCACGAGCAGCGGCTCGATGTCGCGGGCGCTCGCCATGCCCTTGACCTTCTTCTTCCGGCCACTGGCCCGGTTCTTGTGCCGGGCCCAGATACCTGCGGCGCCGGCGGCGATCAGGAGCGTCAGCAGGACGGGCACAATGCGAGTGGCGACGAGCAGGGTCGTTTCTCCAGCATTGGGCCACAGCTGCCCGGGGTGGAGGAGAGCGTCGGCCGGCCGGTAGGGCACCCACGGGCCGGTCCCGGTCGCCCAGGCGGCGAGGTTCCCGGACAGCCAGGCGAAGGAGGCGAGGGGGAAGCCGATCGCGAGGGCGCCGCCGCCGATCTTGAGGGCTATGTCGTGGCCGTCGGAGCTGGTGGAGGGGGAGCTGGGCAAGGGCGGGTTCCTTGTGGACGCCGGGGTCGGCGGGCGGTGTGAGGGTCAGCGGGTACGGCGGGGCGCTGTCCGCGGCGGTTGCGACGGGGGCGGAGGAGTGCCGGTACGGCGGGCGGCGAGGCGTTCGACGCGGGCGGGGAGCGCGGAGGCAACGCTCGCAGCCGTGGCCTGGTGCCAGTGGAGGTTGATGCCCTGCCGGCTGAGGCCGCGGGTCTGCTCGTGGGTGCGCCGCAGCGGTTCGCGATCGGCGAGCGCCTGTGTGAAGGCCGTCACGATGCCGGCGGGGGTGCGGCTGTCGAAGCGCGCCTGCCACAGCACGTAGTCCTCGTCGAAAGCGGCGGTGATGAACCAGCTGTTCGAGCCGGAGAAGGTGATCCGCTCGCCCTTGACGATGCCGTCGGGGGAGCGGAACTCGCCGGACGGTGCCGTCTCCCATCCCTGCCGACGCAGCGGCCGGAGGGGATCGGCGGCGGCCCGCTCGTTGTGCGCGGGGTCGGTGAGGGTGTCGGTGACCGCGGCGATCAGCTCGACCGGCGTCCGGCCGCCGAAGGACGCGTACCAACTGTTGGAGGGAGTGCCGCCGTTGTGGGTGATCCGCCACCACTGATCGCTCGGATTCGGTTCGAGCCGCAGGAGCGTCTTCTGGTCCGGGCTGGAGAGGACAACCCTTGGCAGCAGCGGCTCGTGTCCGTGGCTCCAGCCGACGGCTTCGTGCAGGGGGACGGTGACCCATGCCAGGTCTCCGGGGCCGGCGAGGTACCTGGGCGAGACGAGCGCCTGGTCGACCATGTCGCTCATCAGGGGCTACGACGGGGGCCGGCTGCCCGCGCCCGAACTTCCGCTGGTGGCGCTCAAGCCGCGAGGAAGAATCCGTTGACCTGTGCTGATGGACGGAGTCGGGTGCCCTTTCGTAGAGGCGATGCGACCCCGGTGGCCGTGCGGCGGAATCATGCGCCTCATGTCGCTGGCGGTGCCGGTCAGGGGCGGCCCGCGGTCCAAGGCGTGGTCAGGTGAGGGCGGCTTCGGCAGACCGAACGGCGAGAGCCGCTGCCGACTGGACCGGTCCGCCTACCGGCGCCGCGACGTCGTCGAGCGCTGCTTCAACAACCCCAAGCACAACAAAGCCCTGGCCACCCGCTACGTCAAACGCGCCCCGCCACTACCAAGCCCTGGACACCCTCGCCTGCCTTCGACTCCGGCTGCCCTGACCTGCGGACACGGCCTGGTGCCGTGTTCCACGGGTGTGGGTATGCTCGCCTCGTGGGCAAGGCCGTGGTGGTGCGCGACGGTGCTGGGCCGGAGATCCTGCTTGTGCATGGCGGTGCCGGGCCGCGGACGACGTGGGGTGCGCTGTCTTCGCTGGCCGATCGGTGGACGCTTGCATATGTTCATCGGCGTGGTTATCCGCCGAGTCCACCACCACGGGAGGGCCAGGACTTCGAGGTCGACGCCCTGGACCTCGCGCCACTGCTCGTCGGCCGTCCGCACGTTGTCGCGCACTCGTACGGCGTCCTCGGGACGTTGATCGCGGCCGCTGCCGCGCCGGGCAGCGTACGCTCGCTCACCCTGATCGAGCCGCCGCTCACCCACCTCGTCCCTCACGATCCCGAGGTGGCGCGGCTCGAGCGCATCGGCGACGCGGTCCTCACCCACGGAATGGACACGGACCCGAGCGAGCTGCGCGAGTTCCTCCGTCTCGCGGGTGCGCCCGTCGGCGACGGCCCGCTCCCCGAGGAGGTGGCCTCCGGCGTTCGGCGGGCGCACGGTGGCCGACTGCCCAGCGAGTCACGCCCACGGCTCGACGCGATCCGTGACGCCGGCGTCCCCGTGCTCGTCGCGTCCGGAGGCCACGCGGCCGCGCTCGAGCGGATCTGCGACGCTCTCGCGGCTGCGCTCAGCGGCGAGCGCAGCGTACACCCGGGCGCCGGTCACTTCGTCGCCGCGGCACCGGGCTTCACCGAACAGCTTGAGACCTTCTTGCGCCGGAGCGTCATGTGGCGGGCCTCCCGCAACAGGTGAGTGCGGCGGCGACTGGCAGCCGTCGTGTCCGGCGCGGGCTGGCCCGCGACGCAGCATCTGCAGTGCGTCGTGATTCCGAAGCCGGTGGCGTAGCGGAATGAGCTGCGGTTGTGGGGGCGTTACGGGTGACCTTCACGCTGACATGGTGCCTGCGGCGCTGGTGCTGATGGAGCGCCAGGCTCCCTTGTGCGGGCAGGTCGACCGCCGGGTAACACCAGGTCGCTCGAGGAAGGGCGAGTTTGCGGTGCCCGGTTTCGTCACCGGTCTGGAGCTTCCCGGACCCCGAGTGGAGTTCATGGACGAGCGGCCGGACGCGGTAGCGGCTGCTGTACGGGCGTGATGACCGCTGCCGTGCCGCCCGGGTGAGCACCGGGAACGTTGCCGGCAGGATGGCCTGAGCGGGAGTCGGTCCGGCAGCGGCGTGACCGACGCCGCTCGCTTCGGCACCGGCGCCGTGGCGCCGCCGATCAGCCGCACGGTCTCGGCTGCGCCCAGTGCCGGCCGCGGCCTTCGGTGCGTGAACGGATGGTGGTCAGAGCTCTTGGTCGGGCCAGTCCAGCAGGCGGGCGCCGATGACGGCGGTCTGGAGTGTGTAGCGGTGGACGGGGTCGCCGGGGTCGGCGCCGGTCAGCTTGTGTATGCGCTCCAGCCGGTACGTCATGGCCCGCACACTCAGGGAGAGGCGCCGGGCGGCCTCGGCGGACACGCAGCCGGTGTCGAAATACGCGGTGAGGGTGTCGAGGAGCGGGCGTGCCCCACCGCGCGCCTGCTGCAACGGGCCGAGCACGGTGCGTACGAGGTCGGCCATGGCCTGCCGGTCGCGGGTGAGGACCGGATAGACGAGCAGGTCGGCGGCGTGCAGCACGGGCTCGTCGAGGTTCATCCGCTCGGCCAGGTCCAGGGCGTTGAGCGCTTCTTCGTAGGAGTGGACGACTCCGCCGACCCCGGGGTGGGCCCGGCCGATGGCGACGCGGCCGCCGTCGGTCGCGGCGTACGCCTGCTTGGCGAAGAAGGCCAGGAGGTCGGTCTGGTCGCCCGGCGCGATGCAGATGAGCTTCCCGTTCTTCGTGGTCAGCAGGATCCGGCGGTCGCCGAAGCGGGCCGCGAGAGACGACTCGATGCCACGCGTGACTGAATAGCCGTCGTCGTACGGCTCCGGGCCCTGCGCCACGGCGACCGCGTGCGCATGGGACAGCAACAATCCGAAACGCTCGGCCCGTCCGGCGAGACGGCCGACGTCACTGCGGCCGTGCAACAGGTCGTCGATGAACTCCCGCCGGGCGGCCTCCTGCCGGCGGATGGCGAGCTGCTGTGCCCGCTCGTGGCCTTCGGCGAAGGCGTCCACGGCTTGCTCCACCGCCGCGAGCAGATGGTCAGCGGCAGTCCCGCGCAGTCGTGTCCTCACGTCCTGAGCGGCAGACAGGTGGGCCCGCACCAGCAAACGGAGTCCGACGCCGGCCTCCGCCGCCCGCTCACCCTGGGCGCGCAGCGCTTCCAACTCGTCGCGGCTCAACCGCCTGCCCGTGGCACAGGCATCGGTGAGGATCCGGGCGTACCCCTCCACATACTTCTCGGTGGTGCCCCGCTCCGCCATGACCGCTCCCCGTTCCTGACGCGCCGATGACGCCTTCCTGACGCGTGAACGTCAAGACTGCCATGCGTCGGCGGCGGGACGGCCACCGGCATCATGGGGGCGAAAAGATTGCCGGTGGACGGCAATGCGACCACCTGCGCCACGCTGCCACGATGAGCCCGCCGGGGCCGGGCGTCGGGAATCGATGCCGGAGCCAGGAAGGCAACACGTCACAGCACCGGATCGAGGGGGAAGAGTCATGGCCGAGTTCCTGCATGCCGTCGCCACCTTCCCCGCCGTGCTCTTCACCGCCGCTCTCGTGGTGGTCATGGGTTTCTGGCTGCTGGTACTGCTCGGCGTCGCCGGCCACGACAGCTTCGACGCGGACATGGACACCGACGCACTGAGTCTCGGCGGAGTGCCCGTCTCGGTGTCGGCTTCGTCGCTGGTGGTCCTGTGCTGGTTCCTCAGCGTCTCCGGGTCGGTGGTGCTGGCCCGTACGGGCTGGTCCGACGCCCTGGTCCATCTGCTCGACGCCGTCCTGCTGATCGCCTTCGTGATCGGCTCCTGGTGCTTGACCCGTGCGTTCGTCCGCCCGCTGGCCAAGCTCTTCCCCGATGAACCCGGGCCGTCCCTGCACGACTTCGTCGGGTCGATCTGCACCATCCGCACCGGGCGGGTCGACGTGGACTTCGGCCAGGCGGAGGTCGCGGCGCGGGACGGCTCCACCGCCGTCGTGCAGGTCCGTCAGAACGATGACAGCCCGCTGGCGCTCGGCAGCACGGGGCTGCTGTACGCGTACGACGACGCCGGCGCGTTCTTCTGGGTCGCGCCCTTCGACAAGGCGCTGGACCCCCGCGGCTGACCGCCGCCCCCTACCGCTACAGCTCACACCCTTCGATCCAGGGATTCCTCATGGATGCCATCTCTTGGGGCATCGGCGTGCTCGCGGCCGTTGTCCTGCTCATCGCCGTCGCCATGCTGTTCGTGATCAGCCGGCTGTTCCGCAAGGTGGAACAGGGCAAGGCGCTGATCGTGTCGAAGATGCGGAAGGTCGACGTGACCTTCACCGGGCAGGTCGTCCTGCCCGTCCTGCACAGGGCGGAGGTCATGGACATCTCGGTGAAGACCATCGACATCTCCCGCACCGGCCGGGACGGTCTGATCTGCCGGGACAACATCCGCGCCGACATCCGGATCTCGTTCTTCGTCCGGGTCAACAAGACCGTCGAGGACGTCATCAAGGTCGCCCAGGCCATCGGCACGGCGCGCGCCAGCGACCAGGCGACCCTGCAGGAGCTGTTCAACGCCAAGTTCTCCGAGGCGCTGAAGACGGTCGGCAAGCAACTCGACTTCACCGATCTCTACACCAAGCGCGACGAGTTCCGGGACCGGATCATCCAGGTCATCGGCACCGACCTGAACGGCTACAGCCTGGAGGACGCGGCGATCGACTACCTGGAGCAGACGCCCCTCGCGCAGCTGGACGCCTCCAACATCCTCGACGCCCAGGGCATCCGGAAGATCACCGAGCTGACGGCCGTCGAGCACGTGCGCACCAACGAGTTCCGGCGCACGGAGGAGAAGGAGATCACCCGGCAGAACGTCGACGCCCGCGAGGCGATCCTGGAGCTGGAGCGCCGCCAGGCCGACGCGGAGATCAAGCAGAAGCGGGAGATCGACACGGTACGGGCCCGGGAGGAGGCCGAGACCGCCCGGGTGGTCGAGGAGGAGCGGCTGCGCGCCCAGAGCGCGTTCCTGAAGACCGAGGAGCAACTGGGCATCCAGCGGGAGAACCAGGCCCGCGAGGTGGCCGTCGCGCAGAAGAACCGCGAGCGGGTCATCGCCATCGAGAACGAGCGGATCGAGAAGGACCGGCTGCTCGAAGTCATCGCCCGCGACCGGGAGACCGAACTGACCCGCATCTCCGCCGAGAAGGAGGTCGAGGCCGAGCGCCGCGAGATCGCCGAGGTCATCCGTGAGCGGGTCGCGGTGGACCGTACGGTCGCCGAGCAGGAGGAGTCCATCAAGAAGCTCCGCGCGGTCGAGGAGGCCGAGCGCAAGCGGCAAGCGGTGATCATCGCCGCCGAGGCGGAGGCACAGGAGCAGTTGGTCAAGGACATCAAGGCCGCCGAAGCCGCCGAGCAGGCCGCCGTCCACCGGGCGGCGGAGGAGCTGACGCTCGCCGAGGCCCGCCACAAGGCCGCCGACATGGACGCTCGGGCGAAGGTCCGCCTCGCCGAGGGCATCCAGGCCGAGGTGGCGGCTGAGGGCCTGGCGGCCGTCCAGGTGCGGGAGAAGGAGGCCGACGCCATCGAGAAGGCCGGCCGCGCGGAGGCCGACGCCACCGAGGCCCGGCTGCGCGCCGAGGCGGCCGGCACCCGCGAGAAGGCACTGGCCGAGGCCACGGCCATCGGCGAGAAGCTCAAGGCCGAGGCGGCAGGGCTCACCGAGAAGGCCGCCGCGATGGCCGCCCTGGACGACGCCTCCCGTACGCACGAGGAGTACCGGCTGTGGCTGGAGGCCGAGAAGGACATCCGGCTGGCCGGGCTGGACGTGCAGCGGCAGGTCGCCGAGGCGCAGGCCGCGGTGCTCGCCACCGGGCTGGAGAACGCCGACATCAACATCGTCGGGGGCGAGTCGGCCTTCTTCGACCGGATCGTCGGTGCCATTTCCCTCGGCAGGAGCGTCGACGGGTTCATGGACAGCTCACGGACCGCCCAGGCGCTGGCCGGTCCGTGGCTGGACGGCTCGGCCTCCTTCACCGAGGACCTGACGAAGGTCCTGGGGTCGGTCTCCACCGCCGACGTGCAGAACCTGACCGTGTCCGCCCTGCTGATGAAGCTCATGCCGGCCGGGTCCGGGCAGCTGGACGAGCTCATCGGCAAAGCACGGCAACTGGGCCTCGCCGACATGCCGGTGGCCGAACTCGCCGGGCTGCACGGCGCCGGGCTGAACGGTGCGGCCACCGGCTGACCGCCCGGCCCCACAGCTTCCGGAGCTGCCGCGCGGGGGGCGGCAGCTCCGGAGGAAGACCATCACGTACACGAGGGAGCGGGAGAGCATGGACACGACGGGGATGGACGCCGGTACGTACGAGGTGCTGCGCGCCCGCCTCGGTGCTCGGGCCGGAGAACTGGCCCGGCGCGCCGAGGCCCTCAACACCGCCCGCATGACGGCTTTCGGCTCCACCGGCCTCACCCTGCTCCGTACCGAACGGATCCTCACGGACCGCGATGTCGTACCCCGCGACGTCGTCGCCGTCGGCGACGCGCTGCTCGTGGGCTACGAGGCCCCGCCCGCCGACGTATTCGCCCTCTACGACCGCGACCTGAACCGGCTGCCGGACGACGCGGTGCCCGGGCTGCTCGACGACCCCGACTTCGTACGCGAACACGAGGCTCTGCACCGTTACTTCCAGGGTGCGCGCCTGCTCCAGCTGCGCCACGTGGAGGAGAAGCTGCTGGCGGTGTTCCGGACGGGGGAGCAGGCCGAGGACATCCGTGTCCTTCGCTGGTCCGTGTCCCCGTCGGGCGAGGTGCGGTTCCTGGACGCCCGTGGCGAGCGCGACCACGTCTTCCCCGACCCGTACGACTTCTCCTGGACGGAGACGACCCGGGACGACCACGTCCTCGGCCGGCATCCGCACATCTCGATCGCCGACGGCACGGTCTTCGTCTCGACAGTGGGCGGCACACTCACCGTGGCGAGCGGTGCGGACATCCTCCACAGCGAGCCGGTCGACGAGCCGCTGCAGTCCCTCGCCGACGCCGAGGTGGCGTACGCGGTCGTCGGCACGCTGCTCCTGCTGCGTGTGTGGCCCTACAAGGAGGAGAACCGGCGTCACCTGGTCCTCAACACGCTCACCAGGACCGTCGTCCGGCTGGACGGCATCGGGCAGTCCTGCCGTCGCCTCCCGGACGACCAGGGCATCGTCTTCCCCGGTGGCTACTGCCTCGCCACCGGAGCGGTGAAGAGCTTCGACGCGGTGGACACCTCGGGCCTGGAGTTCGAGCGTGCGGTGCGGTCGCCGAACGGCGAGGACGTGCTGTTCGCCTACCACGCCCGGGCCGAGGGCCGCACCCTCCTCCTCTCCTACAACCTCATCCGCAACGAGGCCGCCGCACCACTGATCTGCCACGGCTACTCCCTCTTCGACGACGGCACCCTCGTCCTGCTGCGCCCGGAGTCCGGCGAGCCGGCGCGCGTGCACCCGGTTCAGGTGTGGCGGACGCCGTACGTCTCCGACACCCACACCGCGCCGGCGGACGACGGGCCCCTCGCCCGCATCGGGAACGCCGACCTCGTACGCGGCATCTCCGACTGCCTCGCGATCGCCCGCCAGGCCACCGAGACCCACCCTGGCAGCGAGATGTACCAGACGCTCGTCGCCGCCTGCACCCGGACCGCCGACCGCTTCCACTGGCTGGGCGACGCGGACGCCGGTGACCTGCGCGCTCCTCTGGAAGAGGTGCGGGCCACCTCCGAGCAGGTGCTGGAGGAGTTCGCGGCCGTGCGGTCCCTCACCCGCCAGGCGGCCGAGGCGCTCGCGGAGGCGGCCGAGCGCGTTCAGCGCCTGGTCCGGCGCGTGCGCGGCGAGGCGCCCGCCACCGCCGAGGAGTGGATCGACCGCATCACCGAACTGCGCCGGGCGCAGGGTCGGCTGGTGACCCTCAAGGAGATGCGGTACGCGGACACGGAGGCCATCGACGCGCTCACCGAGGACACCGAGGGCCACATCGTCTCGACCGCGCAGCGGGCGGTGGCCTTCCTCCGGCGCGACGACGCCTTCAGCGGCCACCACGCGCTGGTGGAGCGCCTCACCGCCGAGGCAGGGGCGATCAGCACGGCCGCGGAGGCCGCTACGGTCACGGAGCGGCTGGACGAGCAGGTCTCCGGCCTCCAGACCCTCACCGAGGTCGTCACCGGCCTCGACATCGGCGACGCCACGGTGCGCACCGCCATCCTGGAGCGGATCGCCGAGGTGCTGGGCGGGTTGAACCGCGCCCGGGCGGTCCTCGCGGCCCGTCGCCGTGAGCTCGTCGACCAGGAGGGGCGGGCGGCATTCGCGGCCGAGTTCGCCCTGCTCGCCCAGTCGGTCACCGGCGCACTGGCTGCGGCGGGCACGCCAGAGGCATGCGAGACGCGACTGGCCGGCCTCCTGCTCCAGTTGGACGCCCTGGAGTCGCGGTTCGCCGATCACGACGGCTTCCTCGCCGACATCGCCGGCAAGCGCACCGAGGTCCACGACGCCTTCTCCGGCCGCAAGCAGACCCTGCGGGACGCCCGGGCCCGGCGCGCCGAGCGTCTCGCCGAGTCCGCCGGCCGTGTCCTGGAGACGATCGCCCGCCGGGCGGCCGCGCTGGACGACCTCGACGCGGTCAACACCTACTTCACCTCGGACCCGAGGGCGGCCAAGGTCCGCCGCACCGCCGACGAGCTGCGCCACCTCGGCGATCAGGTACGGGCAGAAGAGCTGGAGGGACGGCTGAAGGCCGCCCGCCAGGAGACCGGGCGGGCGCTGCGGGACCGTACCGAGCTGTACGCGGACGGCGGCGACACCATCCGGCTCGGCGCGCACCGCTTCGCCGTCAACACCCAGCCACCCGAGCTCACGCTCGTACCGCACGGCGACGGAGGTATGGCGTTCGCACTGACCGGCACCGACTACCGCCGCCCGGTCACCGAGCCGGAGTTCGCGGACACCCGCGCCTGCTGGGACCAGCTCCTGCCCTCCGAGAACGCGGACGTCTACCGGGCGGAGCACCTCGCCGCGAAGCTCCTGGCCGAGCACGGCGCGGACGCCCTCGCCGGCGCGGGCCTTCCCGCCCTCACCCGGCGGGCCGCCGAAGCCGCCTACGACGAGGGCTACGAGCGCGGCGTCCACGACCACGACACGGCCCTGATCCTCTCCGCACTGCTGGACCTGCACGGGCGGGCCGGGCTGCTGCGGTACCCGGCCGCCGACCGCGCCGCCGCCCAGCTGTTCTGGGCCCACGGCACGACGCCCGAGGCGCGGCAGGCGTGGACGCGCGAGGCGGCCTCCCTCGTCCGGGCACGGGACATGTTCGGTACCGCGCCGGCGCTCGACGAGCTGCGCGGCGAACTCGCGGGCGCGGGCGCCCTGACCGGCTTCGCCGCCGAGTACCTCGTCGAAGAGCTGGCGGCCGGCGAGTCGTTCGTGGTGAGCCCCGTTGCCCGCACGCTGCTGGAGAAGTTCCACCGGGCGGTGGGCTCGCCACCGTACGCGCAGGACGTACAGGACCGGCTGGCCGCCGGGGACACCACTGCTGCGCGGCGGCTGGTGGAGGGCTGGCTCGTCTCGTACGCCACCGCCGGCGGCGAGGACGTGGAAGCCGGCGACCTCGCCGAGGCCGTCGCGGTGGAGGTGTGTCCCCGGCTGGCGCGCCTCGAATCCGACGGCTCCCTGACGGCCACGGTCGAGGGCCTGCTCGGCGCGCACCCGAGAATCGACAACGGCACCCTGACCCTGCGGCTCGACGAGTTCCTGGCCAGGACCGGCGACTTCGCCCGCCGAGTGGTGCCCGCCTTCCGCGCCTACCAGCAGCGCAGGGCAACTCTGGTCGCCGACGAGCGACGCCGCCTGCGGCTCGACACGTACCGGCCGCGCGTCATGTCCTCCTTCGTACGGGGCCGGCTCGTCGACGAGGTGTACCTGCCGCTCGTCGGCGACAACCTCGCCAAGCAGCTCGGCGCGGCCGGAGAGGGCAAGCGGACCGACAACAGCGGCCTGCTGCTGCTCGTCTCACCGCCCGGCTACGGCAAGACGACCCTCATGGAGTACGTCGCCGACCGCCTCGGCCTGCTCCTGGTGAAGGTCGACGGCCCGGCCCTCGGCCACAACGTCACCTCCCTCGACCCGGCGGAAGCCCCGAACGCCACCGCCCGCCAGGAGATCGAGAAGATCAACTTTGCCCTGGCGGCGGGGAACAACGTCCTGCTGTACCTGGACGACATCCAGCACACCTCACCCGAGCTGCTCCAGAAGTTCATCCCCCTTTGCGACGCCACTCGCACTCTGAACGGCCACGACCTGCGCGGCAAGCGATTCGCCGTCTGCATGGCCGGCAATCCCCACACCGAAACCGGGCAGCGCTTCCGCATCCCCGACATGCTCGCCAACCGCGCCGACGTCTGGAACCTCGGCGACGTCCTGACCGGCAAGGAGGACGCTTTCGCACTCAGCTTCATCGAGAACGCCCTCACCTCGCACCCGGATCTCGCGCCCCTGGCCGCGCGGGACCGCGCCGACCTGGAACTGCTGGTCCGGCTCGCCGCCGACGACCCGACCGCCGGACGCGACCGGCTCACCCACCCCTACGCCCCCGCCGAGCTCGACCGCATCCTCGCGGTACTGCGTCACCTGCTCACCGCCCGCGAGACGGTTCTCGCCGTCAACGCGGCGTACATCGCCTCCGCCGCCCAGACCGACGCCACCCGAACCGAACCGCCCTTCCAGCTCCAGGGCTCCTACCGCAACATGAACAAGATCGCCGCCCGCGTCTCGTCGGTCATGACCGACGACGAACTCGCCGCCGTGATCGACGACCACTACACGGGCGAGGCACAGGCCCTCACCAACGGAGCCGAAGCCAACCTGCTCAAGCTGGCCGCGTTGCGCGGCACGCTCAGCCAGGCACAGGCAGCGCGCTGGGCGCAGATCACCGCCGCGTACATCCGCACGCGGTCCCTCGGCGGCTCCGGGGACGACGCTCCCGGCCGGGCGGTGGCCGCACTCGGCCTGCTCGCCGACCGGATCGCCGCCGTCGAAACGGCCATCACCCGCGCCACGAACCCCCGCCACCCGCTGAGCCGCCCACTCGGCCGGCACGCCGCCCGCCCGGAAGGCGCACCGGATCGGTGACACACACGTTCTGCTGTGGAGGCTGTGGGAGCTGCGCGTGAAACTGTGACGCGGCCGCGGTTCAAGTCACCAGCTCCCGCCGCCGCGGGCCGGTCAGCCGGTATGGGGGCACCTGGCGTTCCTGGCTCGCCTCTATGACCCTGCCGCCATGCCCAGCTATGACTCCCGCTTCACCACGACAGGACATCAGCCAGCACCGACACGACAACCACGCCTGGGAAGATGACCGGTCCGGCCTCCAGGGGGAACCGACGGTACGCTGCTCCGCTTTCTCACCGAGACGCTCCCATCCGCAGCCCGCGCGGATGCGGACGAAGCGGCGCGCGTGCTTACAGTCTGGCCGCGCCGGAGCCAGGCGGCAATACAGAGACCGGCGAAAGACCGCATGCGGAAGAGCCCCCGCCCGAGAACCATCCTGGCCGGGGCTCATCCATCGGGACCGCGTGAGGGTCAGGCGGTGGTACGCCCTGCGGTCTGACGGCGGCGTACGACGAACACCGCCCCGGCGCCCAGGGCCACGGCGGCCGCGCCCGTGAGGGCGTACTTCGGCAGCGCTGAGGTGGAACCGGTGTTGGCGAGGGAGCCGTCTGCGTCGCCGGTCGAGGCGCCGACCGCGGCGGGCGAGGCGGAGCTCGCACCGCCCTGCGGGGCGCTGTCGGAAGTGGGCGGCTTGCTGGTGCCGGGGGTGGCGGTGCCGGGCGGCGTCGGCGTGGCACTACCGCCGGTGCCAGGGGTGCCGGGCGAAGGCTTGGGCGTACTGCCGGTGCCGCCACTGCCGGCTTCCTTGGCGTCCTTCAGGGCCTTCTCGGCAGCCTGGAGGGTGGTGAGCGCGTCCTTGGTGGCCTTCTGGAGGACGGAGAGCTGCCGGAACAGCTGCACTCGGTAGTCGGAGAGCGCGGTGTTCGCGGCGGTGCTCCTGGCGTCGGCGGCGGACTTCGCCTCGGCGGCTGCTTCGGCGGCCTTCCGCGCGTCACCGAGTGCCTTGAAGGCGGCGACCCTCTGGTCGTCCGTGGAGGTCGGGTCGTCGACGACCGCCTTGACGGCGGCCTCGGCGTCGGTGACGGCCTTGTCGGCGGCTGTCTTCGCCGCGGCGGCCCTCTCGGCCTCCGCCTTCGCCTGGGAGGCGGCGACGGCGAGCGGGTGAGTGGTGTCGTTGAGCTTGGCGTCGAGGACCTTCTGGAACTCGGCTTCGGCAGCGACGGCGGCGTCGTATGCCTTCTTGGCCTCGGCGACGGCCTTCTCCAGCTCCGCGACGGACGGCGCGGTGACAGCTCGCGACAGGGCGACGGATGAGCCCGTGTCCGCGAACGCGGGGCCGGCGGAGAGCAACAGGGCGGGTGTGGCGACGGCACAGGTGACGGCCGTCGCGAGGGCATGGCGAGTCTTCATGGGTCCCCTTCTCCGGAACATAGGACAACAGCGGGATACGGCCGGTCGTGGACAGGTCGGCGTCGCGTACCGAAACCCTCGGGGCTCCGCGCCCAACACCCGGGAAGGCGGTGCGCCACCACGCCGGGTCGGTGATCGTATGCACTCTTGGCTCCGACGTGACATCGGCTGATCCACGTCTCTGACGGCGCCCCTCGACAACTCACCACAGCGCGGGGACAGAGCGGGCAACGGGAACGGTTGCGCTCGCTCGTGTCGATTGCCCTGTGACGGTTCTCATCGACCGACAGCATGTGACCGACATCGCCGCCAGGGCTGGTCAGAGGTAGAACAACTATTATGAACCCCAGTGTCGTTGGGCGGGCCGCGTCGGGGTGACCGTTGCCGGGCGCACCCTTTTCCTCACCAGCGGCAGGCCGAGCGGGTGTTATGTGGAGGACGCGAACAGATATCACGCCGGGCGGCTTTCCGGGTGTCAACAGGGTCGAGCCTGGTGGTGGAGCGGTGCGTCGGCCGGCTAGCCCCGGCTCTCAGGGCTCGCCCGTCGGCGACCGGGAGTAGCGGCAGGTACCGCGACCTTTCCAGGTCCGGGATGACAGGGCGGCACCTTCTCGGGCCGCCCCACGAGCTGGTGCCCGCACTCCCAATGCCCCTCGCGCGGCGGGCACCAGCATCGGTGTGTCGAGGGAAGCGGGCCCCGGGCCGGCATGCTCCCGGGTGGCCCGTCCTACGAAAACGGATCAGTTGCAACCGGTGTTCCGATAGCAGGTGACCGAGTCCTTGGTGATCCAGCCGAAACCGCCGTCCTCAGAAACCGAGTAGCTGACGAGGACCTTTGCCGGACCGCCCACTACTGTGGAGAAGTCCAGGTTTCCAGCGAAGGGGCGCGTCCCGTCGGCCTCCATGCCCACGCACAGCTTGCTCGACGAACCCGCCCGCATTGAGCCGTCAGGCGCCCAGGCGGTGAAGTGAACCACTCGGCAGCCGCTGGCTACGTGATTGTTTCCGCTGAAGCTGACGGACCGGTTCAGCCAAGTCAATTTTCCTGTCGCAACGCTGTTGCCGTAGGACACCTCGAAACTTGTGTCTGCGGCATAGGCAGAGGAGGAGAATCCCGTCATCAGCGCTGCTGCAGCCCCGAGTGTGGCCGCACCCTTCAGGAACTTCCGCATCGATTCAACCAATCGCTCCGCACCAGGCACTGCCCTGGCGTACACCCCTCTTTACCCGCCCACCGTCAACGGGTTCATGACCGATCTATGGCACTCCACACACCTCGCCGTCACTCCTGGCGAAGGCAGGTCGTGCACGTGCCGGTCCACAGCAAGTCCTGGGATGCCGGGGAAAGGTCGGACGGTCAGCCCCGGCGCGTGGCTTGCGTACCGAGCTCACGACCCTTAGGAGGGACCCTGGGCGAACTTACGAGGCGGGCGTAGGATCGCCAACCGCGCCCCGGCGGGCCCTGCCCCTCCGTGGGCGGACGCTCGCCGCCTTGCTGCCGGCCAGCCGCCGGACGGCCCGTCCCGGGCGAGATGACCGCTCACTGCTGCCCGGGTGCCGCTTCGCGGTGCTGCGGGCCCGCGCCGGAGGACTGCCATGCAGCTATAGCCGGTCCGCTGCAGTTCGGACTTCCAGTGCTGCGCCAAGGCAATGGGGCGTCCCGTGCCGCTGGCACGACGTGGCGTAGGCTGCGAGACACATGGCAGCAATGAACGGTGCTCATGGCGCATGACCGGTGCCATGTTTGCGTAGCAGGGGGACGGTGATGGGCCGTGTCACAATCGGGCTCCAACCGCGTGGTCATGTCGCTGGTCCTAATATTGCTCTGCTCATTGCCGGGCGGCGATCGAGTTGTGAATGAACGCCGCGCGCAAGTGACGGTGTGGATGTATCCGGTCATCGCTGATGAACAGGCGAACAAGCGTTACTGGGCCGACGTCGAACGTGATTTCGAAGACGTCGAGTTGGGTGTTGACCTGGTCATCGACCACCAGCCGTGGGAAGGGCGGGACGAGCGCCTCGTTGCCGCTTTCGAGCAGGGAAGGGGGCCCGATGTCGCGCTTCTGGCCCCTGACCAGATCCCGCTGCTCGCGGACAAGGGTTGGATTAGCCCGGTGGAAAGCGCGCTGGGTGACGACGTGAACAGGCTCTTTCCGGCTGCCGTGGGAGCTGTGAGCCGCGAAGGGCGCCTCTATGCAGCGCCGATCTACCAGACCGTCGCCACGACCATCTACAACATGCGCCTACTGAAGGCGGCCGGCGTGACGAGGCCGCCCGGCACTTGGGATGAAATACGAACCGCGGCTGCGAAAGCCAAGGCGGCGGGCTTCACACTCCTCGACTACTCCGCTCACGACGATGCCTCTCTCAACCTCAATTTCTATCCCTTGTTGTGGCAGGCCGGTGGACGCGTATTCACCGAGGACGGTCGACAGGTCGCCTTTGACGGGCCGGAAGGGGTGAAAGCGCTGACCTTCCTCGTCGATCTGTACAAAGCGGGCGCCATTCCGTCTTCGTCCTTGCAGAACTCCAACTGGTTGGCTGGCCAGGCCTTGGGTAGGCAGGAGTCCGCCATGGGTTTCGCCGTTGGTTTGCGCAACGCCGACCTCGCTGCCCGGCTCTGGGGTCCGGAGAACGTTCTCATCGGCGCTCCGCTCAAGGGCCCGGTCAGGGAAGTGGCCTTCGGTATGCCTGGCGCATTGGCTGTCAATGCGGTCGGCAACAAGGAGGGGGCGAAGCAGTTCCTTTCCTTCATGGTGAAAGCCCGCCAGATCAAGTCGCTCGGACGTGCAAGCGGGTTCTTCTCCCCCCGTGTGGACGTCGCTGTGCCCAGCGATTCCCCTTACGCACGTGACTACCAAGCGGCCCTGGCAAGCGCCTTCCCGGGGGAGCCTCACCCTGCGGCACGCCGGGTCATGCAGTTGCTGGCGCCGGAGATCCGGGCCGCACTCACGGGAAGGAAGAGTCCCGGCCAGGCCCTCCAGGCGGCGGCCGAGGCCGCGAACGCCCTTCTGGCGAGGATGTAGCGCCGGTTACCTGGCCGGCTCGAGATGGGCAGCCGGTCACGTGCGCTGGCCAGGGCTGCCGACGACCTTCGTAACCACCCTGGTGGCAGTGGCGACGACAGTGCCCTTCTTGACCCACGGGCCTGATGAGGCCTGCCCCCCCACTCGGTAGTCGATGCCTGCCACGTACCGCACTCCGCGGTAGGCGTACGTCTCCGGGTCGAGCAGTACCTGCATCGCGTTTCGCTCATTCGTGTAGTCCCGGTATGCCCCTCTGGCCTCGATGGCGATAGCCGGCCGTCCCTCCCCGTCCATGACCAGGGGCAGTTGCGCAGAGCCTGCCAATGTATGGAGGACCTCGTAGATAACCTTGGCCTTCGTCGCGGGAACATGTGAGGAGCTGGCCAAAATTTCCACGACCTCGGCGAAGTCCCGCTGCTGTCGCGTCACCTGCCGAGCTTCGGCGTGGCGGCCGGGTGGGGAGTGTTCACGGATGGTCCGCAACGCCATGCCGGGGTCGTCAGGGAGCGTAGCGACCAGAGCATCCGAAGGTTGCGGCGGGAGTATCTGCCACGCGCTCTGATAGTGGCCGTTCCACAGATCGACGTCGTCCGGATCCGTCGTGCTGTCGTCAGCCGTTGCGAATGCACCTCCGTCATAGCGGACCCACCTCTCCTGCTCCACTTGCTCCGCTGCCGCAGCCCGACAGGGCTGCGTGAGTGAGCCGAGATTGAAGGAGACCACCTCACTGGGCCCCTGCGTGCTGGCGCCACTACCGCATTGCCAGGTGTCCCACCGGATCTTCTGGTAGACCCACCGTTCCGCGACCGGAGCCGGTGTCGCAACCGTCCGGTCGTCCGTCTTCCCAGGCAGAGTGGTCAGTGTGGCCGCGGCGGTCACCGCAACGGCAGCAGCGACAGCGGTGACCTTCCATCCGAAGCGCCGATGCGGGCGCTCGTACATCTCGTCGAACAGACGTTGGCCGATGCCGGCCAACTGTGCCCGGTCGGGTGCAGGGATGTCGCTGCGGAACCTCCGCACCGCTTCGAACTCATCCAAGGCTCAGTGCCTCCCGGAGCTCCCGCCCGACGACTGTGTCGTCACCGCCGAGAGCGGTACGTACCTTCTTACGAGCCCGGTTGAGGCGGGAGCGCACCGTGCCGACCGGGATAGACAGCGCGTCCGCGACTTCGAGGTAGCTGAGGTCGGCCCAGGCGATGAGCAGCAGTACGTGGCGATCCCCCGCCGACAGGCTCGCCAGGGCCCTGGCGATCGATTCCTGCATGGCCTGAGCGGTCACCCGGCTGTCTGAGCGGTCCGTCCACGAATGTGTCAACGGGTCATGCCCGCTGCGAGCCAGAGTCTTGAGTGCCCTTACCTCGGCGCGGTGATGCTTGCCTATGAGGTTGGCGGCTATGCCGTACAGCCACGGCAGTGCGTTGCGCCGGGCGAGGTCGTACGTCCCCCGCGCACGGAAGGCGGCAAGAAACGTCTCGCCCGTGATGTCGTCGGCTGTTTCCTCACCCAGACGGCGGGCGGCGTACCGCTGGATGGCGGCAGCGTGACGATGGAAGAGAGCACCGAAGGCTTCGGGCTGGGTCAATGAGTCGGCGATGACGTCCGCGTCATCGCCGTCCTCGAGGTGCCGACCGTGCAAGTGATCCTCCGTGTCTGCCATGTCATGGGCGCACCCATCTTTACCCGCTCGGGCCGATCGGGTTCATGCCGACCATCCGGTGCCGTGAACCCGATCGGCCCGAGCGGGTAAAGAACAGTGCCCGACACGCGCGGCGCCGGCGCATCCGGCGCTGTACTGCCCCCGGAGGAGCCCTCTTGATACGAGCCGTAAGACGACTGACGATGACCACAGCCGCTGCCGTGCTGGCCCTGTTCGCCTCGCAGCTCATCGCTGCGGCACCCGCCCAAGCTGGGCAGGCGCTGCCGGGAGGCAAGGCGAACTGGGTGGTCTCCGTCGGGCACATGGACAGCGCAAGCAGCAACAACTACCGGAACTGGGTGCGCTTGGGGTACTACGTCTTCGGTGCTGACGGCACCGTGACCACCTCCTACTGGAACTGGGCACAGCGTGACGAACCCAAACGTGTGGACGCGGTGACCGCAGACTGTGGCGGTAACGTTCCTACCTGTGCGATTCGTACCGTCGAGGGCTTCGCCGGCACCCCCACCGGCGGCTTCCAGGGCACCTACACCTACGCAAACGACGGACGAGTAATCATCACCTGGTCCAAGAACGCCTCTGGCACTCCATTGGGCAGCTCTCTGACCGAGCGCTGGAACCTGGAAAGTGGAATCGCCAACGGCGCCGCAGCACGGATCACCAGCCCCACCTTCTACGGCGCATACGGCAACAACGTCGAGATACCGGCCCCCGGTGAATTCTCCAACTACACCGCCAACTTCGGCATCGGCTACGGAAGCAACGCCTCGCTGGACCGAGAGACCCGCGCCACCATGAACCAGCTCGTCACCGATCCCCGCTACAACGCCCGGCCCCACAAGGGCGCGTTCGTTGTGGCCAAGGCATCTTCTGCCGACCCGTCCACCCGCGTCGGGATCGTAGGGCGTGAAGGGGCGGGCGGTACCTGGACCTTCGGCAACACGGCCAACCCGTGGAAGGTGTGTTCCAACGGTCCCTGCATGGGCTGGCTGCAGCCCAACACTAGCTGCGCCGGAACGGATAAGGACCGCGTGCGCTATATCGCAGAGATCGGCGGCGGGCGCCGGAACACCGAGGAATACTGGTGCCAGTCCTTGGCCCAGGGGCAGCCCTGCTACAAATACAACTCACACCCCCGCCCCATGCTGCAGGTCATCGACGACTCCGGAAAATTCCAGGGTTGGGTCGGAGTGGAAGCATTCACCCACGTAGACACCAAGACCGGTCTACCCGACAGCAGCTGGGTCGAAGGATACTGGGGAATATTCGACAACGTTTCCGAAGAAATGCAGCCCAAGCTGCCCACCCCATAGTGGAGGATTCAGACCCTGCGGTGTCCCAACCGCCGCACTTGAAGGATAGAGCTGCCGGGCTTATGCCGAGGCATACCGGAACCCAGCAAGGTGAGCTGGCTGATGGAACGGCCGAGGTGGCGTTGGCAGTCGCATGCCTCGCAGTCGCGGTCAATGTTCTTCGTGGTGGTCGTGCTGCCACGGCTGCCATGGATTACTAGGTCTGGGGGTATGGGTGAAGTCCCGAAAAACGCGGAAAATCATGCAGCAGATCGCCACTGGAGAGCCGGTACAAGTAACGAGCCGCATGGCCTCCATACGGAAGCTCGCTCGCCTCGCCTGCCTCGCCCGGCATTTCGGCTACGACTATGCGGGGGTACGGCAAGGTGGTGGACCGCAGGGCAATGGACTTGTCATGCTGCTCACACCCGACCCAAGCCCGCAAGCCCGCGCGCAGGCCGCACGATCCTGGAGCCGGTACCCGGATGCTGGTGGCGGTGGTGCACTCCCTCCCCTGCAAGCCGACACGGTTGCACTTCTACGGGCGCGTATCGGATTGGACCTCGCCGCTCGTTACAGTGAAAAGCAACTCATCGCGCTCGCCGGTTTCGGCTTTACTGTGGCGGCTGCGGGGCTCGGTCTTCAGCTCGGAGAGGGTGTCACATCCTGGCTCATCGCCGGTGTCATCTGGGCTGTCCTTATGGCGCTCGTGCCCGTCCTGCTCGCGGTCAACCGACGTTACCGATCTCGTTGCACCACTATCCTTGAGGCTGCCGGGTACATGCGTGTGAACGACCGAAGCGGACGACCCCGATATGCACCTCCGTCCGCCGGCGCGGGCATGAATGCCGAGGGATGGAACGAAGCGTCGTAGGTGAGTAGGCAGGACCGCCGTGCTGCCGTCGTCAGGTAGTCACGCAAAGCTCGCCGCAGGGGCCTTGACGCGCCGCACGAGGTGCGCGTTCCGCCAATTGATGGTCGGACGGTGTAGGGCGCCACCAGCTTTTCCCTGGAGTGTAGAGTCTTGTGAATTCCCTCGCAGGCCCGACCCAGATCCGCCACCACCGCACAGAATGCCGTCACCATAGCGCCAGAATCACCTCGCGCTGGACATGGCTGTCCCGACCACTTGCACTCCTGTCGTGTGCCCGACCATACGCCGGCCCCCCGGTTCGCCATCCAGTTCCCCAGTACGAGCGCTATGCCTGCTGGCGTGAACACAACATGGGTGCGGTGCGGCACGAGATGTACGCCCTGTCGCCGCTGGCGTGGCCCGGCCCGGTACAGGGATATCCTCGGCCGGGTCGGGCGACGCGGCGGGAAGGCTCCCTCTTGCTCTGGCAGCACCAACGACCCAGGCTGCGTATCAATCACCAGGAGCAAGAAGGCGCCGGGCTTCTGCTGCAGCCGGCGGAGCCATGCATGAGGTCTACCGTGTCGCCCGGCACCATGGGGCCGTCGGCCAGCGCCCATGAGTGCTGCGCCGTTCCGCCGCCGCGTTTACGTGGGACACAGGGGTCAGCGCGGTCCGACGCAGATGCCGCCGAAACGAATACGAAAGTCCGTTGCGAAAGGGAATGGGTCCCGATCCTATGTCGGACCGGGACCCGGGACGTCAGCGCAGTGGTAGGTCAGGGGCTGCGGCAATCCGGCGCTTTGGCCGGCATACGGAGAGTGAACGGCGGCACTTACGGTGACCTGCCCCGATACGCCCGTCGGCCCGACGACACTTCACGGACAGCTGTCCAGCATCCGTGGCGCGACGGGCGCTATTCAGCCGGGAATCCTGTGCGTGCGGACGGCGAAAAGGCGGGCGGCCGGAAGGCTCAAGGCTGTGACTCATGTTGTCTCGAGCAATGCTCAGGACTTGTGGATCGGTTCCGGGAGGGCATGCGGAGGGCGTACCTTCCCGAATGATCCTTTGATGGTCTCCGAGTGGGCCCGCGTTGCAGCGCGGGTCGGGAAGGTACGCCCGTGCTCAGCGTAGTCACCGACGACGGCTCCACCCAGTCCGGCTCCCTGATCGACGAGATCGTGCGGGAAGGCGCCCGCCGGATGCTGGCCGCCGCGCTGGAAGCGGAGGTCAATCAGTACATAGCCGAGTTGTCGGCCGAGACGGACGAGTACGGCCGACGTCTCGTGGTCCGCAACGGCCACCACAAGGTGAGGACCGTGGTCACCGCCGCCGGACTTGTCGAGGTCAAGGCCCCGCAGGTGAACGACCGCCGCATCAACGACGAAACCGGCGAGCGCAAGCGGTTCTCCTCGAAGATCCTTCCGCCGTGGTGCCGCAAGTCCCCGAAGATCTCTGAAGTGCTGCCGCTGCTCTACCTGCACGGCCTGTCTTCCGGCGACTTCGTCCCGGCGCTGGAGCAGTTCCTCGGCGGCACCGCTGGCCTGTCGGCCGCGACCGTGACACGGCTGACCAGGCAGTGGAGCGAGGGCCACGCAGCCTTCCAGAACCGGGACCTGTCGGATCGCGACTTCGTTTACGTGTGGGCCGATGGGGTGCATCCCAAGGTCCGGCTCGGCCAGGCTCACTCGTGCGTCCTGGTCCTCCTCGGGGTCCGGCTGGACGGCACCAAGGAGCTCATCGCTCTGGCCGAGGGGCTGCGGGAGTCGACCGAGTCGTGGGCCGACCTGCTGCGCGACTGCCGCCGTCGCGGCATGCGCGATCCCGAGCTGGTCGTTGGCGACGGTGCCATGGGCCTGTGGCGGGCACTGGCCGAGGTGTTCCCGGCCGCCAGGCCGCAAAGGTGCTGGGTTCACAAAGCCCGCAACGTTACCAACTGCCTGCCCAGGTCCGCACAGCCCGGCGCGACGAAGGCGATGCAGGAGATCTACAACGCCGAGGACCGCAGCCACGCCGAGCAGGCAATCGAGGCGTTCGCAAAAACCTACAAGGCGAAGTTTCCGAAGGCCGTCGCGAAGATCATCGAGGACCGGGACGAGCTGCTCACCTTCTACGATTTCCCCGCCGAGCACTGGATCCACTTGCGGACCACCAACCCCATCGAGTCGACCTTCTCCACGGTCAAACTCCGCACCAAGGTCACCCGTGGCGCTGGCAGCCCGGCGGCCGCCCTCGCGATGGTGTTCAAGCTGGTCGAGGCCGCTCAGGCGCGATGGCGCGCGATCACCGGAGCTCACCTGGTGTCCCTGGTCCGCGCCGGCGCACGATTCGAGAACGGCGCCCTGGTCGAGCGCGAGGAGCAGGTCGCATGAACTTCCGCGACATCCTTCAGAATCCGGACGAGCACGTCCGCTTCGCGGCCTACCTCGACAAGCTGGAGCACGTTGCCGTCCCGGACGAGGTCGACCTGGTCAACCGTGTGCTCACTGATCCGGACCAGACAATGGCCCGGTCCGCCGTGCTGCGGCACCTGGACCGCCGAGCCGCTGACCTCTACTCCGACCCCGCCTACGAGGCGTGGGCGCAGGCGATGACCCAGGCCACGATTGACCACCCCTTCCTGACCCGGCGCCTGCAGGAGTGGGCACTCTTCCGCGCTGTCACGCTCAAGCTGTCCTGGCAGCCGGACGACCTGCTCGCATCATCCAACTGGCTCCAGCTCAAGACTGCCGCCGGGACGAATACCGAGGCCATCAAGATCCTGGCCGAACTCGGCCGCACCAAACGGATCCGCAACACTGCCAGGAACGGCCTCAACCACCGCAGCGAGAGCTGAACCAGCTCACCCACAACTCTTGACTTTTGCTCTGTTGTCTCTCCTCTTGGCTCCCCTCACCCGCAGTTCGCAGCGGTGTCCCGCCGTTGCAGGGGCGGGACAAAGCTGACGACCGGCTAACCGCTCGTTCCCGCAGTCAGGGCGAGAGTGGCGATGGCCAACCCCAGGAGAATGCCGGGGAGTCCGATGTTGTGGTAGACGCGAGCCCTGATATGCACGATGACTGCGCCTACGAAGAACAGGACGAGCCCCCCGGCAGCGGCCAAGCCGATGAACCGGAAACCCAGAAGGCCGAGCAGGAGCCCGGCCGCTCCAGCCGCCTTGAGCAGGCCCAGCCACGGGATCCAGGGTGCCGGGACACCCACCTTTGCCGAGTTGGCGCGTACGAACCCGGCTCTCCCGAAGTCCGCGGCGGCACTCCCGAGGTTGGCCACAATGACGACGGCGGTGACGATCACGTAGACCGTGAACACGTTCCCCACCCCCCTCGGAGGAAGACGTTGTCAGCGTGGCGCGAGCCGGCGTCCAAGACGCCACGAGACGCGGTTTCGGCTCTCATCCCCGGTCCCTCTCCGCTGTCCAGACCGTGCCGCGTGCTTCGTACTCGAGCATCTGCTCCAGACCGATCGCCGCGTCGGCGCCCAGCTCCCGGCGGGCGAGCCACAGGGCGAGGTCCAGTCCCGAGGTGACACCTCCGGCGGTGACGAGATCACCGTCGTCGACGACGCGCGCGGTCTTGAGTACGCCACCCTGCTTCTCAAGGTCGGCACGTGCCCGGTGGTGGGTGGTGCAGGGTCGTCCCCGGGTCAGTCCGGCCGCGGAGAGGAGCATCACCCCGGTGCACAGCGCGCTGATGGTGAGTCCCCGGCGCGGTGCGGCGGCCAGTGCCCTGGGGAGGACGCCGCGCTTGATCTCCGCCCACACCCCCGGGTCCTCACGACGCGCGTAGCCGCCTCCGGGCACCACGAGGACGTCCGCCGCATCGGGCCCCCAGCTGTGTTCCACGCGCACCCTGGTTCCATAGGCGGCCTTGATCGAACGGGTGTTGTCCACGGTGACGTAGCGGACGTCGACTTTCCGGGCGGTGAAGTACCCGGATGCCGCGAGCACTTCGTAGGGCGCGGTGAAGTCGAGTTCCTCCACCCCGTCGAACAGTACGACGTGTACGCGTAGTGGTCCTCCACGACGTGGAGCGCGGATCGATGCCGCCGCTTCGCGGTCCGCCGCGCCGGCCGCGAGTGTCGCGGCGCCGAGTGCGGTCGTGGTGCGCAGTAGGGTGCGTCGGTTCACAACAGGTACTTCCTCGAGAGGTGAGGGGTGACGCACAGCGACCGGCGGTCCTGTGCTCACCGGTTCGGGTTCGTCCAGTGCCACGGTCGTCAGGGACACCGGTACGGCCGAGGGGCGGGGGTCCGAGGGTTCGGTCAACCGACGATCGGTTCATCCGCCAGGTATGGGGGCGCCGGGTCGTACTGCAGGGCGCGGCGTACGGCACGGGCGTGGTCGCGTCCGTGCAGGTGACCGATGAGCCAGAGAGTGCTGTCGATACCGGCGGAGACGCCCTGGCTGGTGAGCAGTTGCCCGTCGACGACGTTCGCTCGGCGATGAGCACGGCGTCGTCGGCGCCCTCACGCAGAGCGGCGGAGGTGGTCAGCACTTCCCAGGGGCCGGCGAAGTCAAGCTCCTCCGCTCTGTCGAAGAGAAGGATTCCGTACGTTGTCACGGCTGGTCGCTCCAGCGTTCGTGAGGCGGGCGGGTGATCGGGTGTCTCTGGTCCGTGTTGCTCCGGCGGGGTGATGGGAGGTCAGGCGCGCCAGACGGTTCCACGGCGCTCGTACTCGAGCACTTCCTCGGCGAACACGGCTGTCTCCGGGTCGAAGAAGCGCTCGACCAACCACAACCCCAGGTCGATGCCCGAGGTGACTCCGCCGCACGTGACCAAGTCGCCGTCGTCGACCACCCGGCCGCCGACCACTCGGCCGCCCTGCGCCGCGAGGTCGGCCTTGGCGATGTGGTGGGTGGTGCATGGCCGGCCGGCGGTGATGCCGGCGGCGGACAGGAGCATGGTCCCGCTGCAGACCGCGCTCAGAGTCAGCCCTCGTCGCCGTGCGGCGGCGAGGGCCCGGGGCAGTACACCCCGCCGTACCTCGCGCTGGAGACCGGATCCGTCACCGTACCCGGCACCGGGAACGACGATCAGGTCCGCTGTACGCGGCGACCAGGGGTCACGGCAGACGATCTCCATACCAGCGGCCGTCGTCACCGCGCGGGGCCCGTCGACGCAGACGAGGGACTGTGTGACGCGCTCCTCGCCGAGGATCCCGAAAACCTCGATATGGCCGGCGAAGTCCTGTTCCTCCACCCCGTCGTACAGCACTGTATGGACCCGCAGCGGACCGCGGCGCGGGCGGGCCGGCACCGAAGCTGAGGATGCCGCAGCCGCTTCGCCCGCAGCCATCGCGGGCGAAGCGGTTCCTGCCAGGCCCGCGCCGACCGCCGTGGCGGCACCGGTGAGAAGCGTCTGACGTCTGTTTAGAGGGGACAAGTGATTCCTCCCTGCGGGAACGTGAGTGTGGCGCCAGGGGGCCCAGGCGTCCCGGCGTCCGGATGCCCCGAGCAACCCGGACGGTGAAAGCACCCTCAGTTTTCCGGCTGGTGAGGAACCGTGACAGTGGCATAAGTGCCTACGACGCCCAAGATCGTGCCAGCCGCGCCAGCCCGGCCACGAGGTGGTCCACGTCATGCATCACCCGGCAGCAGTGGGCAGGCACCGCAACCCGCCAGGACCGGGACGAGGCCGGTGTGGCGGACGCCGTCGGTGGCCAAGCTGACGATTCGGCCGACGGACTGGCCGGCAACAGGGGTGGACGAGGCGGGACCCGGACTCGGCCCGCGGGTTCGGGCGCGTGCGCACGGGCGTAGCTCGGCGGTCCCGCAGCTCCATGCCCGCCCCGCAGCCCCTCCGCATTGACTGTCGGCGTGCAGCGAGGTCCCGCACGCGGGAAATGTGCTCCTACCGGTAGAAGTGGTTGGCGAGGTCGGTCCAGCCGTTGTGTCGTCGCTGCATCGTGGTCAGCGGCCGGGGGTCGGTCACGACACAGCCGAACTCGGGACGCGTAGGTGAGCGGCTCACGTTCGGGTGGCTCTCACGCGCAGGCCGACGAAGACCGGGGCACGATCCGCGGGCCCGGCCACCTGGCGTAGGCTCCGGAGGCATGCACACCGTCGCGGTTCTGGCGCTGCAAGGCGTCTCGGCCCTGGATCTGGCCATTCCGTGCCAGGTGTTCGCGCTCGCTGTCGGTACGGACGGGACACCGCTGTACGAGGTCCGGGTCTGCGTCGACCGGGAGATGACGGCGACCGCCGGGCCGACGGAACCGTTCCGGCTCACCTCCTCGTGGTCCTGGGACGACGCGTTGGACGCGGACACCGTGGTCGTGCCCGGCATCCCCGCCCACCGGTCGCCGGACGAGCGGGGGGTTCGGATCCTGCGTACGGCGGCGGCTCGAGGAGCCCGGATCGCGTCCATCTGCACAGGAGCCTTCGCCCTCGCGCACGCCGGCCTGCTCGAAGGACGACGGGCGACGACGCACTGGCGCTTCGCCGACGCGCTCGCCGAGCGGTTCCCGGGGACGGACGTCGACCCCTCCGTCCTCTACATCGACGAGGGACAAGTGCTCACATCGGCGGGCATCGCCGCGGGCCTGGACCTGTGCCTCCACCTGATGCGCCGCGACCACGGAGCGGCCGTCGCGGCGGCCGCCGCACGTGTCCTCGTCATGCCCCCGCAACGCAGCGGCGGGCAGGCCCAGTTCATCGAGTACCCGACACCCGGCATCGACTCGGGCGACCTCGGCGAGACCCTGCGCTGGATGCGCGGCAAGATCGCCGAGCCGCTCTCCCTCGCCGACATCGCCACGCACGCGATGATGAGCCGGCGCAGTCTGGCACGGCACTTCCGCGCCCAGACGGGCACGACGCCGCTGCGCTGGCTGCTGGCCCAGCGGGTGCAACGCGCCCGCGAGTTGCTGGAGACGACGGACCTTCCCCTGGGGAGAGTGGCCGAGGCGACCGGACTCGGATCGGTCGAGACGCTCCGGCACCACTTCGCCCGGCAGGTGGGTACAACGCCGTCGGCCTACCGGACCGCGTTCCGCCGCCGCTGACACACGCGCCCGTGGCCTCTGCGGCCCGGGTCAGCGGCGGAGCGGTTGTCCCAGCAGATCTGCGGTCCGCTGGATCCGCCGTGCGGGAAGCCCTGACCTGTTGTCAGCGACGCCCCGCGCCAGGACAGAGGTCCGGCAATTGAGCGACGCCACCGAGGGCCGGGGTCGTCCGTGTCGTCGAGATCATGCCGGGCGCAGCGGGCATGAGCGGTGATCTGGAGGATCGCGGCGATAAGACGGGGCTTCGCCTGAGCGGTTACCAGCCTGCTGGAGGGAAGACGACGGCGGGTTGCCGCGCGCCGTGTTGGCGAAGCACTCGTCGGTGCCTTCTGCGCAGGGTGCCGAGGCAGCCCGGTGGACGGTGGTGACTACCTGTCGCGGAAGAGCAGCACGGGGTGCCGGCGGCAGGCGGCCGAATGGCTGCTGAACTGCCGCTATGGGTAGGGCGGAGGTGCGCCGACGCGCAGGGACTCGATTCCAAAGGCGGTCACGGCGTCACCGGCGACCACTGCCCTGTGAGGGCTGCTGATGAGAGCAGGTGCTCACGGCCGCCGGTGACCAGTGTTCCGTCCTCGTCGAGCAGAATGACATGACGGGCGCTGCGCGCGACGGACAGTCGATGGCCGGCCACGATGACGCAGCGACTGGCGGCGAGGTGCTCGATGGCTCGGGTGACGCGGCGTTCGCTTACCCCGTCGAGCTGGGAGTTCGGCTCGTCGAGGAGCACGATGTCGCTGTCGGTGAGCAGTACGCGGGCCACGGCGATGCGTTGGCGTTGGCCTCCGGAGAGGTCCAGGGCGCGACCGAGGGGCGTGTCGAGGGCCCGGGGAAGGGACAGGACGGTGTCGCGCAGGCCCACGGTCTCCAGGGCTTCCAGGAGCTCCTCGTCATCGACCGGTCGTGAGAGGCCGAGTTGGAGGTTCTGGCGGACGGTGCCCTCCACGAGAGTGCACTGCTGGTCCAGATAGGTGGTGCGCGTGCGCAGCTCGTTGAGCGGCCAGTCACCCGCGGGCCGCCCCAGGACACGGATCTCGCCCCGGTCGGGCTCGGCGAGACGATTGATCAGGGTCAGCACCGTGGACTTCCCTGCCCCCGAGGGGCCGATGAGGGCGGTCAGGCCGGTGGCGGGGACGTGGAAGCTCACGCGGTCCAGGACGGGGCCGCGCCCGGGATGGGTGAAGGAGACATGCTCGAAGACGACGGCCGCTCCCCCCTGGCGGGGTGGTCGCGCGGCGGGTGGCGGGCCGGGGCGGTCGGACTCCGCCGGGAGGGAGAAGAGGCGCTGGAAGCGGCCTCGGGCGGCCAGACCGGTCTGCAGGTGGCCGACGCCGACGGCGGCGACGGCGACGGGGGAAGAAAGGTGCAGTAGGTAGAGGAAGAAGCCACTGAAGGCCGGAAGCGACAGTTCCCCCTGCGCGATCCGATGCACGCCGGCCAGGGCGACGGCCAGGACCGCGACCTGTTGGCCCAGGCTGACGACCGGACCGATGAGGCACTGGAGGCGGGAGGCGGGCAGACAGGCGGAGCGAACGTCGGCCGCAGCCCGCCCGAGGCTCCGTCCGGCCGCGGCCTCATGGCGGCAGGCCTTGACGGTGACGAGGGCTGTGAGGTGGGCGGTGAGGCCTTGAGCGAGTCGCCCGAGGGCGCGCTGCTGGGCAACCGCGAGGTGCTTCATGCGGGCTGTCATCAGGGCGACGCAGGCTCCGGCCAGACCGAAGGATCCGGCGGCGACCAAGGTGAGTACCGGGTCGATGACGGCCATGGCGGTGAGCGTGGCCGCGGTGGCGATCACCGCCACCGGTAGGTGGACGAGACCGGTCTCGACGAGTATCCGCAGCAGCGCGGCGTCCGAGGTGACCTTGGCGGTCAGGCTGCCGACGCCTTCCTCGCGGACCGTACGCAGGGGTAGTCGCAAGAGGTGTTCCAGGGCCCGGCGGCGCAGCCGCAGCACGGCGCGTTCGCCCACTCCGGCCAGCAGCCATCCGCACAGGGTCTGGAGCACGGCAGCGCCCAGGACGGCGACACTCATGCCCACGGTGGGGCCGATGATCGACTCGCGCCGAGTCAGGGCGTTCGTCACATCCATGGCCAGCCACGGCCCGGCCAGGGCGGCGGCGGCCGAGGCGAGGGACAGCACGGCGGCCAGAGCGAGCAGCGCCCGGTTGCCGCGAAGGAGACCCCGGCCGATACGCGGGTCGGACGGTGGGGTGGAGGCGGGGGAGGGGAGTCCCGCGCGGTGAGGGCGGGTCGACGGGAGGAGGGTCATGCCCCCGCGTCCACGGAGGGGGTGGTACCGCCTGGGCGAGGCAGCGGCCGCTCGGGTGCGAGGTCCAGGCTGAACGCGGAGGTCAGGGTCCGCGGCAGGTGGCGCAGACCCCAGGCGCAGGCCCGGTACCGGCGGCTCGGGATGCTGATCAGGCGGCCTCCGGCCAGGTCGCGCAGTGCGGCGGCGACCACCCGCTCGCTGCTGAGCCACATCCACCGGGGGACGTGGTCGATCCCAAGCCCAGCCCGCTGGTGCAATGCCGTGCGGACGTAGCCCGGTAGCAGGGCCATGACGCGTACCCCGCTGCTCCTGACCGGTCCGGAGCGGGCGATGGACTCGGTGAAGGCGAGCACCCAGGACTTGCTGGCCGGGTAGGTGCTGCCCAGCCAGGTCGGTCCGTAGGCGGCGACGGACGCGACGTTGACGACGGCTCCGGAGCCGCGGCGCATCATGGCGGGCAGGACGGTCCGGGTCGTGCGCAGCACGCAGCCGATGTTCAGTTGCAGCAGGGTCTCCTCCGCACCGGGGTCGCCGATGGGGAAGGGCGCGGAGAGAGCGATTCCGGCGTTGTTGACCAGCAGGTCCGGGACGTTTTCGGCCAGGCTGTCGGTGAGGCGGCGACAGCCGGCGGCGGTGGCCAGATCGGCGGCGAGGGTGGTGACCCGGCGGTCGGAGCGCCGCAACCTGGCAGCGGTGTCCTCCAGGTCCTCTTCGGTACGGGCGACCA
The DNA here is from genome assembly GCF_056432045.1 of Streptomyces sp. NPDC045701. Lineage (NCBI taxonomy): Bacteria > Bacillati > Actinomycetota > Actinomycetes > Kitasatosporales > Streptomycetaceae > Streptomyces > Streptomyces sp. NPDC045701. The sequence continues at coordinate 53,874 of NZ_JBWKJV010000023.1, forward strand.
GCGTCAGATCGTGGCCGGTGCCGGCCAGGTGTGTGGCGAAGGCGAGTCCGAGGCCCGACGTGGCGCCGGTGATCACCGCTGTGGGCATGGAGGACTCCCGTGCCGGAGGGAGCGCCGGTGTCCGGTCATACCGGCTGGGGGACGTCGTCGGGAGTGAACCGCACCGCCGTCCCGTACAGGTCGAGCAAGCCCTGGAAGGGTTGGGAGGTCAGGCCGGGCTTCCACAGTTCGACGGCCATCTCCCCGTGGTACAGCAGGGGCCAGCGGACGTACGCGCGCGGGTCGTCCGGATCGTTGATGGCGTGGGAGCGGCGGACGGTGTTGCGGGCGATCTCGACGGTCAGGTCGGTGCCGCACCCGAACCCGTAAGGGAACTCCTCGCGGTCCGCCTCCACGGTCTCGATCACCGTGTCGTCGCTGGAGGTGACGCCGACGTGGGCGTGGATGCCCGCCCTGATGAGGGGAACCTCGCGCTCCCCGTCCGGGTCGAGCACCCACGTACCCGATTGGTCCTTGCTGACGCGGACGGTGGGACAGGCCTCGATCAGGGCGCAGACCTCCCACGTCTCCACCGAGGGCTGCAACGGCAGCACGCCGCCGGGCGCCAGGACGCGCAGGCGCCGACCGTCGGCCAGCCTCGGTTCGACGGCCACGACCTGCTCGCGTGTCAGGGCCCGCTTGTCGACGTCCCAGGAACCCGAGGCACTGACCACCAGGCAGTCGAGGTCGGGGTCGAAGGCGAACAGCATGCCCTCGCTGAAGCCCCGCACCCCCATGTAGATCTCGTACATGTCGGCCAGCTGCTCGGACACGAAGTCGGACACCTTCAGCGGCGGGGACAGCAGCCCCAACTCGCCCATCCGGCGGCCTGCACTGGCCAGTCGCTCGGGTGTGGTGCTGGCCTGCCAGGCCTCGGCGGTGATGGCGTCGCGGATGGTGTCGTAGTCCTCGGCGACCTGCTGGGCGCATGCCGCGGTGACCAGCCGGTCGCGGACGCGGTCGGCGATGCCGTCCACCTCGGTGGGGTGGCCGCCCTCCATCGTGCACAAGGTCACCTCCCTGACCTGACCGGGAGCCTCACCGCGCGACACGAACAGGACCTTGGCCGCCCCCAGCCGCCCCATGGCCGTGCGAGCGGCCGCGACGACCTCGGCATGGGGCAGGGTGCTGAGACGCTCGGGCACCTCGACCACGGCCACGACGTGCCGCGGGTTGCGGCGAAGGCCGTGACGCTGGCGCAGCATCGCGCTCAACGGCGGGTAGTCCTCCGGGATCCTCTCCCGCAGGGGCTGAGGCCCCTCCGGGACGTGCCCGCACATGAGCATCAGGTCGACGTCGCCGTGGGAGCGGTCCAGGACGGTGTGGCCCTGATCCTCGAACGAAGCGATCAGGCGGTCCAGGAACGCCCGCAATGCCTGCTGTCCGGCCGGTACCTCCCCGACGAGCTGCACCGAGCACGGGCGCCACCAGCTACACGCGGTCACATCGCTGCGGACGGGGGCGGCAACCGGTGAACTGCTCATGGCCTACCTTCAGGGAGCGTTGTCGAGGTCGTCCCGGGATGGCCCGTCATCGAGCCGGCCGCGGCCGGCCACTCGTGAGCGCCACCGCGAAACGGATGCGATGCCTCGGAACGGGCGGGTGACGGGCTCTGCGGAACAGCATCGGGACGACGGCGACCTTACCGGGCGAGCGGCGGACGGACGGGGCTCCGTGACCCTTCCGGGGATTGGTGCGTGGCGTATTGACGGCGCCTCGCCTCTCGATGTGGCTTCTCGGCAGGTGGCGACCGGTGACGGGGCTCCTCAGATTCACCCGCGAGGGTGAGGAAACGGGGGTCGGCATCGGCGTGATCCGCCTGCAGCGCCCCTCGTTACGTGTCGAACCCGGCCATCGCGTTCCCCCTAAAGCAGTAACGGGCGCAAGGGTCGTGTCCCCACTCCCTAGGATCGCGGAGGCTTCGGCGACGGAAACACACCGCCGAGCGGCCATCGCACGCAGTGCTGCTGCCCCCACCACCTCGTTCACCGGGAGAACTCCGTGACCATGGCCCCCGCCGATCCAGACATGCGCGCCGTGGCGATCGTCGGCCTCTCGTGCCGCCTGCCGGGCGGCATCTCGGGATCGGACGCCCTGTGGGAGGCGCTGCGGGACGGGCGCGACCTGGTGAGCGCGGTGCCGCCCGACCGTTTCGACCCGGAACGGTTCGTCGACACGAAGCGGCGCAAAGGAAACAAGAGCTACACGGCCGCAGGCGGATTCCTGACGGACGTGACCGGTTTCGACACCGGCTACTTCCAGCGGATCTCGCCCCGTGAGGCGGCCCGCATGGACCCGCAGCACAGATTGCTGCTGGAGATGGCGGTCGAGGCTCTGGACGACGCCGGTATCGACCAGGCCGCGACCGCCGGTTCCGACACGGCGGTGTTCGTCGGCATGTCGAGCCACGACTACGCCGACCTGCAGGCATCCGGCGCGGACGCTCCCAACGCCTACACGATGGCCGGTCTCGCGGCCACCAACGCCGCCAACCGCGTCTCCCATCTCCTCGACTGGCACGGGCCGAGCATGACGGTGGACACCGCCTGTTCCTCGGCGCTGACCGCCCTGCACCAGGCGTGCGAGGCCCTCCGGGCCGGCCGATCCCGCATGGCGCTGGCAGGCGGAGTGAGCGTGCTGCTCAGTCCCTTCGGCTTCGCCGGCTTCTCCGCCGCCTCCATGCTGTCGCCGACCGGGCGCTGCCGGGTCTTCTCGGCCGAGGCCGACGGATACGTGCGCGCGGAGGGAGGCGGCGTGGTGGCCCTCAAGGTCCTGGCCGACGCGCTGGCGGACGGTGACCGCATCCACGGGGTGATCCTCGCCAGCGGGGTCAACAGTGACGGCAGCACCACCGGACTGGCACTGCCCAGCGCCGACGCGCAGGCGGCACTGCTGGAGCAGGTCTACACCCAGGCCGGTGTGACGGCCGACGACCTGGCCTACCTGGAGGCCCACGGCACCGGGACCCCGGTGGGCGACCCGATCGAGTGTGACGCCATCGGGCGCGCCCTGGGCAGCCGCCGCACCACCGGTCCGCTGCCGATCGGATCGGTCAAGAGCAGCACCGGTCACCTGGAGGCCGCCTCCGGCATGGCCGGGCTGCTCAAGGCCCTGCTCGTCCTGCGCCACCGTCACATCCCGCCCACGTTGCACGCCCAACCGCTGAGCCCCCACATCGACTTCGACGGCTGGGGACTCGACCCCTGCACCGAGGCCAGGCCCCTGGACCTGGAGCGGCCGGTGGTCGGCGTCAACTCCTTCGGCTTCGGCGGCTCCAACGCGCACGTCGTCCTCGCCGCCGCACCGGCGACTCCTGTCCCCGGCCCGCCCGAGCGACACCGTGGCACCCTGCCGGTGGTGGTCTCCGCGCGTACCCCCGAGGCGTTGGAGGCCGCGGCCGCCGACATGGCCGAGCGGTTGCGGGAGGAGGACCCGGAGGGTTTCTACGACGCCGCGTGGACCGCCGCACGCCGTCGCACCCTGCACCCGCACCGGGCCGTTGTCCTCGCCCACGAGGCCCGTGCCGCAGCCGGCGCGCTGGAGGCCGTTGCGGGGGGCGCGCTCCCGCTGCCCGCCGCCACCGCCACCGGACAGGCGGTGACGGATGGCCGGGTGGTGTTCGCGTTCGCCGGCAACGGCTCTCAGTGGGCCGGCATGGGCGCGGATCTGCTGCGCGACGAACCGGTGTTCCGGGATGCCCTCACCCGGGTCGACGACGCCCTCAGCCCCCACCTGGGCTGGTCGGTGCGTGACGAGATGATCGCGGCCGACCCAGACCGTGTCCAGGCCACCGAGATCGCCCAGCCGTTGCTGTTCGCCTTCCAGATCGGTCTGGTGGAACTGCTCGGGGCCCGTGGGATCCGGCCGGCCGCCGTCCTGGGCCACAGCGTCGGCGAGATCGCCGCCGCTCACGTCGCCGGCGCCCTCGACCTGCCCACCGCCGCGCGCGTGGTCGCCGAACGCAGCCGTGCCCAGGCCGCGACCCGCGGCCGGGGACGCATGGCCGCGATCGGCCTGTCCGCGGAGGAAGCAGCCAAGGAGCTCGCTCCCTACGCCGGAACCCTGGAGATCGCCGCCGTGAACGGCGACCAGGACGTCACGGTCTGCGGCCCTGAGGAGGACCTCCGCGCGCTGGGCCGTGACCTGGACCTACGTGCGGTGTTCTTCCGCATGCTGGATCTGGACTACGCCTTCCACAGCCGCACCATGGACCCCATCCAGGACGATCTGATCTCCTCCCTGGAAGGGCTGCGCCCGTCCGCTACCGGCATCCCGTTCGTCTCGACGGTCACCGGCACCATCTGCCCGGGTGAGCACCTCGGAGCCCGCTACTGGTGGCGCAACGTCCGGGAACCCGTGCTGTTCGGGCCGGCACTGCGTACGCTGCTCGACGACGGCTACGACACCTTCGTCGACGTCGGCCCCCACCCCGTCCTGCGGCCCTACCTCCGCAAGGCCACCAAGACCCTGGAACGGCCGGCACTGACCACGGGCACCTGCGCCCGCGCGGTGCCCGGGCCCGACGCCGTCGACACCGCGGCCGCCCAACTGCTGGCCGCCGGCGCCCGCTCCCACTGGGACGCCTTCTTCCCCCGGCCGGGCCGGACCGTGGGCCTGCCCGCCTATCCCTGGCAGCGCGAACGGCACTGGCGCGGCGACCCCCAGTGGTGGCTGCGTGTCGCCGGCGAGACCACTCCCGTCCAGCACCCGCTGCTGGGGGCGCGCGTCCCGGTCCAGCACGCCGCCTGGTCCAACCTGGTGGAGCCCACCCGACTCCCGTGGCTGACCGACCACCAGGTCGCCGGCGCCGTGGTCATGCCCGCCGCGGCCTACCTGGAGATGGCGCTCGCAGCAGGCAGGCTCGTCCACGACGCCCCCGTCGAGGTGAACCACCTCCTCATCACCCGTGCGCTCGATCTGCCCTGGGACGACGACACCACCGACGTCCGCGTACAGGTCTCCCTCCATCAGCCCGACCAGGCCCTGGAGATCGCCGCACGCACCGGCGACGACGTGCCGTGGCAGCCGTACGCCCGCGCCCGGGTACGGCGTCTGCTGGCCGCCGCCCCGGCGCCCGTCGACCCCATCGCCCTGCGCGCGCGTCTGCACACCCGGCTGGACGCCGCCGAGCACTACGCCCGTGCGGGCCGCGCCGGTCTCGTCTACGGCCCCGCCTTCAAGGTCCTCACCGACCTTCACCTCGGGGACGGGGAAGTCCTCGCCTCCTACACCCAGACGGAATCCGCCGACGGCTACCACGTCCATCCCGCGCTGCTCGACGGAGCCCTGCAGGCAGGCGGCTGCCTGACCACCGTCGACGGCGAATACCTGCCGTTCCTCCCGGTCGCCGCCGAAGCGCTGCGCCTGTGGCACACCCCGCCGCAGACCGGACTCATCCACGTACGCCTGCGCGAGAGCGGTCCCCAGGAACTGTGCTGGGACATCACCGTGTCCGACACCGAGGGGGAGGTCTGCCTCGAACTCACCGGTTGCCGACTGCGCCGCATGGGCAACACGCCGACCGAACCCGTGCAGCACCTCGTCAACGTGCTGCGCGCCGCCCCCAGCGCCACCGACCCGGCACGGCCGGCGCCCCTGCCCTCACCGACCGCCTTGGCCCAGGCGTGTCTGCCCCGCCGGGACCGGCTCGAGGCCGCCTGGCGCGCGGAGGGCCACGGGGTCGGACTGCAACGCCTCCGCGAGTGCTGCGCCCGTCTCATCTCCGATGCGTTCGCTCGGCTCCTGCCGCCGGGACAGGTCGAGTTCGACACCGGTGATCTGGTGGCGGGCGGCATGCGACCCCAGCACGCCCGGCTGGCCGAACTCCTCGCCCACGCCACCCGCGGCCTGATCCGCCAGGCCCGGCCACCCCAGGGTGACCGGCCCGCCCGCTGGCACCTCCCCGACACGGACGGCCCCCCGTCGCTGGAGCTGTTCCAGCAGCTCGTACGGGACTTCCCGCACCAAGCCGTCGAGATCTCCCTGTTCGGCCGGTGCTGCCTGCACCTGGCCGACGTCCTGCGCGGCGAACGCGATCCGCTGACGCTGCTCTTCGACGAGCCCGATCGCCACCTGATCGAGTACTTCTACAGCGACGCGGCACAGCCCCGCTTCCACAACCAGTTGCTGCGCGCCCTGGTGCGGGAGCAGGTCCGCGGCTGGCCGGCCGACCGGCCGCTGCGGATCCTGGAGGCCGGTGCCGGTACCGGCAGCAGTACCGCCCTGCTGCTGCCCGAACTCCCGGCCGAACGCACCGCCTACACCTTCACCGACCTCTCCGCCGGCTTCTTCCCCTCCGCCAAGGCCCGCTTCGCCGAGTTCGACTTCGTCGACTACCGAACCCTCGATCTGAACCAGGACCCCGCCGAGCAGGGCTTCATCGAGGCGTCCTTCGACGTGGTGATCGCCACCAACGTCCTGCACGCCACCCGGGACCTGCGCACGACGCTCGCCCGCATCACCCACCTGCTCGCCGACGGCGGACACCTCCTCGCCCACGAGACCCACGAGCCCGGCCTGCTGGCCCCCTGCTTCGGAACCCTCGACGGATTCTGGGACTTCACCGACACCGCACTCCGGCAGGGCTCCCCTCTGCTCCCCGCTGACGCCTGGTCCCCGCTGCTACGGGAGTGCGGCTTCGACGAGATCGCCCAACTCGGGCACGACCAGCCCCTGCCCGAACTCGAGTACTCCGTTCTCTGCGCCCGCCGCACCGAGCGGGCCGCCACCACCAACGCCAGCCCCATGGCACCGCAAGGTGACCAGGACACCCAATGGCTGCTCGCCGGTGAGAACCCGGACAGCGACCTGACCCGCGGCCTCGCCGACGCACTCACCGCCACGGGCGCCGACGTCCGCCTCACCGAGTTGGACCAGGCCCCCCGGCACTGGGACCGGCTCGCGAGCGACCGGAAGCCACCGAACACCGTCCTGGTCTTCGACGCCGGCGGTCCCCACACCGGACCCTCCGAGGCAACCGAGCAGGCCGTCACCCGTCTCGGCGTACTACGGGACCTCGCCGGCACCGCCTCGCACCTGCCGGCCGGAACCACCGTCGACCTGTGGATCGTCACGCGTCCCAGCGGTGTCCACGCCGCCCCCGAACAGCCCCGAGTCCCGCAGGACGCGGCGCTGTGGGGCGCGACGCGCTCCCTCGCCAACGAGATCCCCCACCTGTCCGTCCGCCGCGTCTCCCTCGACGCCGGACCCCGGCCCGCGGACGACGCTCGGCGCCTGGCGGCCGAGCTCCTGCACCCCAGCGACGAGGACGAAATCGTCCTCACCCGCGGCGGACGCTTCGTCCCTCGCACCGTCGCCCTGCGAACCGCCGCCGACACCCACGACGCCCCGGCCCCCGGGCCCTTCACACTGAGCCTGCACGACGGCGGCCTCCATCCCCGGCTCAGCTGGGTGGCCGACCGCCCGCAGCGACCCGCCGAGGACGAGGTCACCATCGCCGTCGAAGCGGCGGCGCTCAACTACCGCGACGTCATGCTGGCCGTGGGCCTCTTGCCGCCGGGAGCGGAGACACCGCTGCCGGACGGGCCCGCCCTGGGCCTCGAATGCGCCGGTACGGTCACCGCCGTCGGCCGTGACGTCTCGCACCTCGCACCGGGCGACCGCGTCTACGCGCTCGCACCCCGCAGCATCAGTTCACACGTGACCGTCAACGCCCGCCTCGTCGGCCCCGTCCCCGAGGGCATGTCGTTCACCGAAGCCGCCACCCTGCCCGTCGTGTGCTTCACCGTCCACCACGCCCTGGAACGCCTCGCCCACCTCCAGCCGGACGAGACCGTCCTCGTCCACGGCGCCGCCGGCGGCATCGGCCTGGCCGCCCTCCAATTCGCCCGGGCACGAGGCGCCACCGTCATCGCCACCGCCGGCACTCCCGCCAAGCGCGACCTGCTGCACATGCTCGGCGTACCCCACGTCCTCGACTCCCGCACCCTGGACTTCGCCGAGCACGTCCTCGACCTCACCGGCGGCCAGGGCGTCGACGTCGTCCTCAACTCCCTCGCCGGCGAGGCCATCAGCCGCAGCCTGGAGCTGCTGCGGCCCGGCGGACGCTTCGTGGAACTGGGCAAGCGCGACATCTACGCTTCCACGCCGCTGGCCCTGCGGCCCTTCGGCAACAACATCGCCTTCTTCGGCGTCGACGCCCACCAGCTCATCTCCGGCCGCCTGCCCCAGGCCGGCACCTGCTTCGACGAGATGGCACAACGGATCACGGACGGCACCTACCGGCCGCTGCTCCACCTGTCCTACCCGGCCGCCCGGATCGGTGAGGCCCTGCGGGCGCTGCAACGCTCCCGCCACCTCGGCAAGGTCGTCATCACTTTCGAGGAACCGCCGCCCCTCGACAGGTCCCATCCACCCCTGCGACTGTCCCCGGACGCCACCTACCTGATCACCGGAGGACTCAGCGGCCTCGGAGCCGCCCTCGCACACCGCCTCGTCGACCGCGGCGCCCGCCACCTCGCCCTCCTGGGCCGCAGGGGCGCCGACACCCCCGGCGCCGAGGACCTCATCCAGCACTTGGCCGAGCGTGGCGCCCGGGCGACCGCCCACACGGCCGACGTCACACGCGAAGCCGACCTGCGCCGGGTACTGGACGCCGTCGACGCCTCCCCCCACCCGCTGCGCGGAGTCCTCCACGCCGCGATGGCCCTGGACGACGCCCCGCTCGCCGATCTGACCGACGAACGCCTCCGCACCGCCCTGGCACCCAAGATGCTCGGAGCGGCACACCTGGACTCCCTCACCCGGGACCGCGATCTCCACTTCTTCGCCGCCTGCTCCTCCGTGACCGCCTGGTTCGGCAACGCCTACCAGGCCAACTACACCGCTGCCAACGGCTACCTGGAAGCGCTCACCCGCAACCGGCGCGGGACCGGGCTGCCCGGTACCACCGTGGCCTGGGGAGCCATCGGCGACACCGGCTACGCCGCCCGCCACGGCATCACCGACATGCTCGCCCGCCTCGGCCTCGACAACCTCACGCCCCGCGAAGCCTGCGCCGCCCTCGAGGACGCCATCGCCTGCGACACCGACGTCCGTGCCGCCGCCCGGATCGACTGGGCCCGCGTCCGCAGCATGATGCCGGCCGTGCAGACGCCCCGCTTGGCCGGCCTCATCCCCGCCCACACGCCCCGGGACGACGGCCCCGACCACCTGCGCCACCGTCTCGCCACCGCCACCCCCGACGAGGCCCTCACCCTGGCGGCCGACGCCATCACCCAGGTCCTCGCCGACATCCTGCAGACCGACCCGGCACGACTCGACCGCGACCGCCGACTGGACCAACTCGGCTTGGACTCCCTCATGGCCGTCGAGGCCGTCGTCGCCGCCCGCCGCCGACTGGGCTGCGAACTGCCGACGCTGGAGTTCCTCAACGCCCAGGGCATCACCGACCTCGCCAGGCGCGCTCTGATCCGCCTCGGCTATCAGCCCCCGACGTGACCCCGTCCAGCAGCCGAATCCCGCCGACGTGTCCACCCATCCCCCCGCAGGAGCCACTTGTGAAGTGCGAGCGGTCCGAGCACCCAGACGGCTCGTACCCCCCGGGCCCCCTGGCCGCGCTCGCCCGTTGGGCCGTACGCCGCAACCGGCTGGTCCTGGCCGCCGCCGCCCTGTTCGTCGCCGTGGCAGGCTTCCTCTCCAGCGGAGTCTCGGCGAACCTCGGTGCCGGGGGCTGGATCGCGGAGGACACCCCTTCCGGCCGTGTACGCGGCATGCTCGGCGAGACGCCCCGCGGCGGCACGCCGCCCCTCCTGTTCCTCGCCCGCACCACCGGCTCCGTCGACGACGCACCGGCGCGCGCCGCCGGCGTCCGGCTCGTCGAGGACCTGCGGCGCGAAGCCGGCGTCACAGCCGTCGACTCGTACTGGACGGGGCCACTCGGCCCGGCGACCAAGAACCTGCCGACCCCTCCTCCGCCTGACCCGCTGCTGCGTTCCGCCGACGGCCGTACGGCCCTCGTCGCCCTGTGGTTCGAGGCGGACGGACGCACCCGGCTCGAGGTCACGGAACGGGTACTCACCCGGGCCGCTGAGCACGACGGCCCACTGGAGACGCAGGCCGCGGGTCAGGCCGCCTTCACGCGCGCGCTGCAGCTCCACAGTGAGCAAGACTTGCTGCGTACGGAGCTGCTGGCCATGCCCGCCACGCTCGTACTGCTCCTCCTGGTGTTCGGCAGCGTCCCGGCGGCACTTCTGCCGCTCGCCGTCGGCGCCGTGGCGGTGGCCGGGACCACCGCGATCCTGCGCGCCATCGCGACCGTCACCCCCGTGTCCGCCTTCGCCCTCAGCCTCACCACGGCCGTCGGACTCGCCCTGGCCGTCGACTACAGCCTGTTCATCGTCGCGCGGTACCGCGAGGAAAGGATGTCCGGCCTCTCACACGACCAGGCTCTCATCCACGCCCTCCGCACAGCCGGTCGGACCGTAGCCGTCTCGGCAGGCGTCGTCGCCGCCTCGCTGCTGGGACTCCTCCTGTTCCCTCTCACCCTCATGCGCTCCCTGGCCATCGCGGGTATCAGCGTCGTCGTGCTGGCAGCGGTCGCGTCCCTGCTCGTCATCCCCGCCGCCCTCGCCTGCTTCGGCGAACGCGTGGCGAACCGCGACATCCTCGCCCGCCGACGCCGCGCCGCCCGAAACGCAGCCCGATGGCGCGCAATGGCCACCGCCGTCATGCGCCGCCCCCTCACCGTCTTCACCGTCACCAGCGGACTGCTGCTCCTGCTCGCGCTACCCTTCCGCGACGTCGTCTTCGGCTTCAGTGACGAGCAGGCGCTCCCCCCTCACTCGCCAGTGGTCAGGGCCATGCAGGACCTGCGCACCGACTTCCCTCAAGTGGGGACGGAGGTCGACGTCGTCCTGCCCGACTGGCACCCGACGGGCCGTGACGGCGCCGCCCGTCTCGACGCCTACGCCCGCCGGCTCTCCAGCCTGCCGGGAGTACAGGGATTGCGCACCGCCACGGGTACCTACCTGGACGGGAAACCTCTCGGGCCACGCTGCACACCCTCCGCCGTCCCGGCCCCCACCAGTCCGTGCACAGGGCTGCGGCAGTTCACCCTGTCGAGCGGCACGTGGCTAGCCATCAGCTCCAAGCCACGGCCCTACAGCCCCCAGGGCATCGACCTGCTGCAGAGCATCCGCGCCCAGTCGGCCCCTGCGCCCGCCATCACCGGCGGCGTCGCCGCCGAGTTCCTCGACACCCGCACCGTGGTCCTCCACCGGCTGCCGGGCGCGCTCGCCGCCGTGGCACTGGGGACGCTGGTCCTGCTGCTGGTCTTCACCCGCAGCCTGTTCCTGCCCGTGAAAGCCCTGCTGATCAACGTCCTCAGCCTGACGGCGACTTTCGGCGGGATGGTCTTCATCTTCCAGCAGGGGCACCTGCGCTGGCTGGTCGGCGACTTCATCGCTACCGGGACCACCGACCTCATGCTGCCACTGATCGCCTTCTTCCTGGCCTTCGGGCTGTCGATGGACTACGAGATCCTGCTTCTCGCCCGGATCTCGGAGGCGTACCACCGTACCCGTGACACGACCCGCGCGACCGCGGACGGCCTTCAGGCCGCCGCGCCTCTCTTCACCGCTTCCGCCACCGTCGTCCTCGTCGTCCTTCTGGCGCTTGCGACCACGGAGGTGGCCATGGTGAAGGGCATCGCCGTCACCGTCGCCTTGTCCGTCCTCCTGGACGCCGCCGTGATCCGTCCGCTTCTCGTGCCGGCCGTGATGAAGCTGGCCGGTGCTGCCAACTGGTGGCTCCCGGCCCCCCTGCGGCGTCGCCTGCCACACCCTCCGAAACTGCCACCGCCCCCGCGCACCACCGCCTCGGTGGCCGCAGTCGATGCCTCCGCGTAGCGACCCGCACGTGCGGTCCCCAGCCACCAGACGGCAACGATCGTACCGGGATGCCGGGTTCCCGACTCGTTGGGGATTGGGCCACTGTCTGCTGTGCTCTGCGCGCCGATGGCGTACAGGAAGGAATATCGATGCCGCAAAGGATCACCATCGTGTCGGTGGGTATCCGCGGAGACACCCAACCGCTCGCCGCTCTGGGGGTTGCCCTGCAGCGAAGAGGTTACGCCGTGCACCTTGTCGGAGCACCCCGATACGCGGACACGGTGTCCGGCACCGGCGTCGAGTTCAGCGCTTTGGAACCCGACTTCGAGTCGCTGTTGGCAACGCCTGACGGTCAACGGTGGCTGACCGCAGGATCGAACTCGCTGGGCTTCGCGCGCTGGATGCGGCAGGTGGTCAGCTCCAATCTGGACCAGTTGTTGCAGGGGATCTCCACGGCGGCGCGGCCCAGCGACTGTGTCATCTACTCTCCCTTCGCCCTACCGGCGGAGAGTCTGGCGGAGCGCTGGGAGGCCGCGTCGTTCGTGGCCTCCTTCATGCCGGCGCACCCGACCCGTGCGTTTCCAGCGATCGGCTTCAGTCGCTCCTTGGGCCCGATCGGCAACGCTTTGAGTCTGCGGGTGACGGAACAAGCGTTCTGGCAGGTTTTCCGCAAGCGTGTCAACGCATGGCGGACCGCGAGCCTGGGCCTCCCGCCGTGGCCGCTGACAGGCCCCTTCGGTCAAAGGCGCCGGGAGCAACGGCCCACTCTGTACTGCTACAGCCCTTCCGTACTTCCCGCTCCCAGCGACTGGCCCGCGACGGCACACGTCACGGGATATTGGCTGTTCGACCGCCCGCGCGACTGGGAGCCTTCCCCCGAGCTGGCGGCGTTCCTCGACACGCAGGGGCCGCCAATCGTATACGTCGGCTTCGGCAGCATGGTCACCGATGATCCGACACGTCGCCACAAGCTGATCCGGGATGCGCTTCAAAGGGCCGGCGTGCGCGGAGTCCTCCTCGGTGACCCGGCAGTGACGCCCTCGGACGACCTCAGCCACGTGGTGTCGAGCGTTCCTCACGCGTGGCTCTTTCCGAGGATGTCCGCGGTCGTCCACCACGCGGGGGCCAGTACGGTGGGCGCCGGTCTGACAGCGGGAGTTCCCACGGTCACCTGCCCCCACTTCCTCGACCAGCCGTTCTGGGGGTCCCTGGTTCATGCCCTGGGCGCCGGGCCCCGGCCGCTACCCGCGAATGACTTGACGTCCCAGAACTTGGCCGCAGCCATCGGGCAGGCGGTGAGCGATCAGGCGATGCGCCACAGGGCCGAGCAGCTCGGGCGCCGTCTTCGTGACGAGTCCGGCATCGAGACGGCCTGCGGCATCGTGGAGCGTGCTCTGGGCCAAGCCGGATTGCCAGTCGCGAGGAAGGCCTGCTCGTGAATGGTCGGAGAAACGTCGTCGTGGCCGGTGGCGCCGGCTTCCTCGGCTCTCACCTTTGTCGCCGCCTTCTGGCCGACGGGTGCTCCGTCACCTGCGTGGACGACCTGAGTACCGGTAGGACAAGCAACTTGGAGGACCTTGCGACATGCCGGGACTTCCGGTTCGTCCATAGGGACATCGTCGAAGGGGTCGCTATCCCCGGCGACGTCGCAGCGGTGTGCAATCTGGCCTCGCCCGCATCTCCATCCGATTACCTCGCCCGGCCCGTGGCGACGCTGCTGACAGGATCAATCGGGACACGGAATCTGCTGGAGCTGGCGCGGCGGAAAGGCGCCCGCTACCTCCTCGCCTCGACGAGTGAGGTCTACGGCGACCCACAGGTACATCCGCAGACCGAGCATTACTGGGGCCATGTGAACCCGATCGGACCACGCAGCTCTTACGACGAGGCCAAGCGCTTCGCGGAAGCTCTGACCACCGCCTACCGCGCGGCCCACGGATTGGACACGAAGATCGCGCGGATCTTCAATACCTACGGTCCAGGCATGCAAGCGGACGACGGCCGTATGGTGCCGACCTTCTTCCGGCAGGCCCTCGCGGGAGAACCGATGACCGTCCACGGAGACGGCCGACAGACTCGCTCCCTCTGCTTCGTCGATGACACGGTCGAGGGCCTCGTCCGTCTCCTCCGCTCATCTCACTGCGGTCCGGTAAACATCGGAAGCCCCCACGAGTTGAGCGTGCGGCGCGTTGCCGAGATGATCCGCGACCTCACAGGCTCCCGCTCCCGGATTGTTTCGGCACCCAGGATGGTCGACGACCCGAAGGTCCGCTGTCCGGACATCAGCCTCGCCATCGAGGTGCTCGGCTGGAAACCTGCCACGCCCCTGGAAGCGGGACTGAGAATCACCGCTGCTTCCCTGGCCGGCAAGCCGGCAAGCCGGGAAGCTGGCGCGACCGTACTCCCGAGCTTGCCCCCACGGTTGAGTCGGCAGCTTCTGTGACGGGCCGAGTCAGGTCGGTGTAGCGGCGTACGGGTTCGCCGGTGGGCCGGTCGAGCCCGGCCCGGCGGTGCCCGCCATGCGGACGAGGATGCGGGTGGACGGTCGATGCCGGCACGCCGGGGACCGGTCCGATCCCGGCCGGGCCCAGTGGCCTCACCCTCGACCCGCCAGCGGCGTATCCACTTGTCACGGTCGCCCGCGAGACACCCGTCTCGGCCGCGACGTGCGCGAGCGGACGACCAGAGCCGATACGGGCAACCAGCAGTCGTCACCCCAAGACGGTCACCAGCACGTTCCAACGAAATCACGGCAGGCTCGCGGCTGAGCGAGCGGGCACAGGGAAGGACGGCCGACGCAGGCCGGGGTCCTTCACCTGTGCCCGCTGCTCCGTCAACCGTGGAGCACGCGATGGATGCGGTGAGCGATACCGTCGATGGTCGCGGCGGCCATGAGCTCCATCATGGACAGTTCGCAGCTGAAGGTCTGCTGAAGGGCAACTGACAGTTCTGCGCCCATCAGTGAGTCCAGCCCGAGATCGGCGAGATTCGCAGCCGGGTCCACCCGGTCCGGTGTGGTCTGCAGGATGTGCGCTGTCGCGTCGACGATCGTCCCGGTGATCAGGTCGAGACGCACCTGCTCGCTTTCGGCATTCTTCAGTCGCCGGCGCAGGTCATGGGCTTGTGTGCGCTGAACCCGGCTGCTGCCGTGGGAGAGCTGGGCGCTGAATCGGGGGACGGACAGTGCGGGCAGCAGGTGGGTGAGTCTGTCCCAGTCCATGACGCCGATGGCTGCTTGACCATCGGGGCGGGTCATGTGCCGGTCGAGGGCTGCCAGGGCGGTGGCGGGTGTGATCAGTCCGATGCCGGAGCGCATGATGGTGTCGGCCATCCGGGTCCGGGCCACATAGCCCGTTTCGGAGATGCCGCCCCAGGCCAGTGCGAGACCCGGCCTGCCGTGGTCCCGGCGCCTTCGCATGAGCGCTTCCATGTACAGGTTGGCGGCCGCGTAGGGAGCCTGGTGCTGGTTGCCGATCAGAGCGGCGACGGAGGAGTAGACGACGAAGAAGTCCAGACTCTTGCCCAGGGTGAGCTCGTGAAGGATTTCCGCGCCGCGTACCTTGGGCGCCAGGACGTCGGCGAACCGCTCTCTGGTGAGATCGTCCATGGGCGCGTCGTCGAGGCGCATGGCGGCGTGCACGATTCCGCGTACCGGGCGGCCGCACTGTTCCGCTTCGGTGAAGATCGCCTGTACGGCCTCGGGGTCGGTGATGTCGGCGGCGAACACATGGGCGGTCACATGAGCGTCTTCGAGGTCGGCGAGCAGCGCTGCGGCCTCCGGGGCTTCGATGCCGCGCCGGGAGACGAGGGCCAGGTGGCAGGCGCCGCGGCGGGCGAGGTGACGGGCGGTTGCCGCTCCCAGGCCGCTCAGCCCACCGGTCACCAGATAGGTGGCGTCGGAGTCGAGGCGGGGTGCTGGGAGAGGCTCCGTGATGGAGACGGGCAGGCTGTCGGTGAAGGTGATGACGACCTTGCCCAGGTGACGGGAGTGGCGTAGCGCGCTGAAGGCGTCGCCGATGCGCGGCGCCGGGTGGACCTGATGGGGCAGTGGCCGGTAGGTGCCGTCGGCGACGCGGTCCGTGACCGTACGGAACGCGGCTGCGACCTGCTCGGGAGCGTCGGCGATCAGACGGGTCACATCGACTGCGAAGTAGGCCAGGTTGTCCCGGAAGGGTCGCAACAACAACGGGGTGTTGGCGTAGATGTCACGCTTGCCCAGCTCGACGAACCGGCCGCCGGGCTTCAGGCACTCGAGGCTGCGGGCGATGGCCTCGCCGGCCAGAGAGTTCAGGACGACGTCGACGCCTCGGCCGTCGGTTGCCTCACGGACCGGGTGCGCGAAGGAGAGGTCGCGGGAGTTGAAGACGGCGTCGGCGCCCAGGGCGCACAACAGGTCCCGTTTGGCCGGGGTGCCGGCGGTGGCGATCACCCGGGCGCCGACGTGACGGGCATGGGCCAGGGCCGCCAGACCGATTCCGCCGGCGCCACCGTGTACCAGCAGGGTGTCCCCGGCCCGAAGGCCGGCTAGCGTTTCCAGACTGTGCTGGACGGTGAGGCAGACAGCGGGCAGGGTCGCCGCCTGCTCGAAGGTCATGTGGTCCGGGATACGGCCGACCTGCTCGATGCGTACGCGCACCTGCGAGGCGAAGGTGCCGTGTGCGAAGGCGAACACCCGGTCCCCTACCGACCAGCCGGTGACGTCTGGTCCGGTAGCGGTGACGACACCGGCGCACTCCAGGCCGAGGAGCGGACCGGTGGGGGTGGCCGGTTCGGCTCCGGGTGGAAGCACCCCTTCGGCGAGCATCACGTCACGGTAGTTGAGGGCGGCGGCCCTGACGCTGACGACGAGTTCGCCGGGGCCGGGGCTTCCCGGATCGAAAGGTGCCCAGACCGGCCGACGGCCTCGTTCCGGCCGACTCAGCCGCAGTCGGTAGGTGTCGTGCCGACCGGCATGCCGGGTGACGGAGGGAAGGGCGCGCAGGCGGGGGGTGAAGCGCCCGTCGGCTTCCCACACGATCTCGTCCTCCTCGCCGGGGTCGAGGAGTTCGGTGAGGAGCCGGGCGGCATCGGCCGCGTGATCGCTGGAGGGGGCGAGGCTGATTCGGCGTACGGTCAGCGTGGGATGCTCGTTGGCCACGACCCGGCTGATTCCCCACAGTGCCGCAGCCCACGGGCTGCCAGAGGTATCAGCGGGGGCCGGGTGGAGGCCGGTCGGCGGGGTGATCACCCACAGTTGGGGGTCGGTCCCGCCGGCCGCGGTGCCTGTGGCTGCCGCACCTCTCAAGGCACCTGCGGCTCTGGTGATGACATCGGCATCGGGCCGGTCCTGGTCGGCGCCGAACAGCATCACGATGTGCCGCGATGCCAGGTCGGTGGGTGACTGGTCCCAGGCGTCCACGGTGCTGGGCAAGGAGGTGGTGCTGACGTGTGCCCCGGCTGCCTCAAGGGCAGCGGCCAACTCGGTGCTCAGGCACCGGCCGGCGGAGTCAGTGATGATCACCCAGGGGGCGTCGGTACGGAAGGACTCCCCTGTGGCCGGTGGTGCGCTGTGTGACGGAGCCTGCGGTGACGTGGCGCGGCGAGCAACCAGCAGACAGTAGTCCTCCGAGGTCTCGGGGCTGTCGCTGCCGGTGTCGACGACGGCGTCGAAGCCGCATTCGGACAGCAGAGGCTGCCACGCGGCGCGCGGGAGCAGAGGGCTGGAGCGGAGCTCGTTGTCGTTGAAGGACCAGTAATCCGGCAGCAGCCCGAAACAGGGACCGAGGATCTCCTCGTCGTGGCTCTCCACTGCCAGCAACTGCCCGCTCTCAACGAGCAGTTGCGCCAGGCGCGTGCAGGTGGCGCGCAGGTCGGTCGTGGCGTGTAGCACGTTGGCGGCGACGATCACGTCGAAGGAGTTGAGGTGGAGGCCCTGCTCGACCGGGTCTCGGTTGAGGTCGAGGGTGCGGTAGTCGAGGAAGTCGTAGTCGGCGAACCGGGCTTGTGCGCGGGGGAAGAAGGCCGGTGTGATGTCGGAGAAGGTGTAGCGGGTCAGGTGGGGCGGCAGTACGGGAAGCAGCGCCGTGGTGAGGCCACCGGTGCCACCACCGACTTCGAGGACGCGCAGCGGCCGGTCGGCCGGCCACTCGCGCAACGCCTCCTCCAGCGCGAGGCGGGCGTAGTGGCTGTGAGCTCGCATTTGCGGGGTGTCGGCGTAGAACGATTCCACCAGGTGGCGGTCGGCCTCGCTGAACAACATCTGGCGGGCGTCGGTGCGGCCGGTGAGGATGTCCGTCAGGTGCGTGCCGCAGCGGGCGTACAGGGCGATGGCGGTGATCCACTGGGGGAACAGCTCCGCACACTGCCGCAAGCGCGCTTCGGGGGCGGCTTCTGCGCCGGTGAACTGCCAGTATTCCTCGCCGGTCGGTGCGGCGGGCAGGCGGCGCAGCAGGCCGGCCCGGGTCGCGAGTCCGGCCAGCAGTCGCGCATAAGACACGTACTGCGGTCGCAGGCCCGCCTCCAGCAGGTCGCTCAGCCGAAAGCTGTCCGGGGTGCCCAGGAGAGCGGCGAAGCTCGCGGCTGCGTAGTGCCCGGCCGCGGTCTTCACCAGGGGAGCGAAGTGGGGGTAGTCGTCCGCCAGCTCCAGCTCGAAGGCGGCCCGGGCCTTGGCGGTGGCGGCCACCGTATGCGCGGGGTCGGGCAGTGGTGCGGGGGTCGTTGCCGTCGGCCGGCCGGGACGCGGTGCGTACCGCAGTACGGTGGTCAGCTCTCGCAGTTGCTCCCGTGGGGTGACGGCGTGCAGGCGGCAGCCGGACAGATGCACGGCAACGGTGCCGTCGTCCCCGGTCACGGCGACGTCGATGACCGCGTCCGAACCCGTGAGGTGGCGCAGACTCACGTGAATCATCCCGCTGGCCGCCGGCCGCCGCCATACGCGGGCGGACTCGATCGCGGTGGGCAGGAACACGCGGCCGTCGGCTGCCCGGGCGAGGAGCGGGGCGGCTGCCTGCAGGGCGCCGTCGCAGACCACCGGGTGTGCTTCGAACTCGGCATGCCCAGGAGTGGCCGGTGGGGGCAGTCGGTAGGTGGCGGTGACCGCCGTGTCGGACACCTTCAGACCGGTCAACACCTGGAACGCCGGTCCGTAGGACAGACCCGCACGGGCAGCGTGCTCGTAGTGCACGGTGGCCTCCACCTCCGTGCCCGCACCGGGGCCGCTCAGCGGTGCCGGGGCAGGGGCCGTGAGGCGGCGAACCCGGCCGCGAGCGTGCGGTGTCCACTGCGCGGCGGCGTCACTGCGGGAGGCGACGAGGACGATACCGTCCTCGACGGACAGCGAGGTCTGGACCGATACGGACGTCGGGTCATCGGCGCGCGGGAGGGTCAGTGGCCTGAGCACATCGAGGTCGGTGACCTCACAGTCTGCGCCCAGTCCGGCGCGCCCCGCTGCCAGGACGGCTTCCAGGTAGGCGGTGGCCGGCATGACGATGTCCGTGCCGACCCGGTGGTCGGCCAGCCAGGGAATCCGGCCGGGGGTGAGCTGCTGGTGCCAGGTGGGCTCGGCCACAGCCGCCCGTCGCCCCAGCAGCGGATGCACGAGCGCCTTGTCCTGCGGGATGGTGACCCACCAGTCGGGCGTTCCCGTCCAGTGCCGCTCACGCTGCCAGGGATATGCGGGCAGGGACACCACGCTGCCGGGGCGGGGGAAGCACCGCGCGCCGGCGCGGGCTCCGGCGGCGATGACCGCGGCGGTGGCGCGGCGAACCGCCGCTGGGCCCCGGGCGTCGCGGCGCAGCGTCGCGTGAGCACCCGTCTGTACGGGCAGCAGCCGCTTCAGGTAGGTGGCGAGGATCGGGTGCGGGCCGACTTCGACGAAGTGCGTGCACCCCTCGTCGGCGAGGGCCCGTACGGCGTCGGCGAACAGGACGGGTCGGCGTACGTTCCGCCACCAGTAGTCTGCATCCAGCCGTTGCCCCGACAGGAGCGCGCCCGTCACGGTGGAGGCGAACAAACAGCGGCCCCGGCGGGGCCGTAGTGCGCGCAGCGGCCCCACGACCTCCTCGTGCACCGGGTCCATGTGCCGTGAGTGGAAGGCGTAATCGAGGTCGAGCTCACGGAAGAACACCCCCCGGGCCTTCAAGTCCCCGCCCAGTTCTTCGAGCGCGACCGCGTCACCGGCGATGGTGACGTCACCGGGGCTGTTGACACCTGCTACTTCCAAACGGCCGTGGAAGGACGCCACCTCCTTGCCGGCCTCCTCACGACCCAGACCCACCGCGGCCATACGGCCGCTGCCGGCCGTGACCGCCTGTGCCTGGCTGCGCACCGCGACGACACGGCACGCCTCCTCCAGATCGAGGCAGCCGGCGACGTACGCGGCGGCGATCTCACCGACACTGTGGCCGACGACTGCGTCGGGCTCGATGCCGCAGGCTTCCAGAAGCCGCACGACACCGACCTGCAGGGCGAACAGAAGGGGCTGGGCCACTTCGGTGCGCTCCAGTCCCGGTGAGCCTGCGGAAAGCACCTCACGCACCGACCAGCTCAGGTGGGGGCGCAGGCACGCGTCGACCTCGTCGATGGCGGCCGCGAAGACCGGCTCGGTCAGCAGGTCGGTTCCCATGCCGGCCCACTGTGACCCGTTGCCGTCGAAGACGAAGGCGATCCGTCCCGGGGCCGCCCGGACGGTGGTTGCGGCTGCTTCTGGCAGCTCGCCGCCGGCCACCCGCAGCAGATCCTCGGCGGCCTGCGACGTGTCCTCGGCCCAGACGCAGGCGGTGTTCTCGTGACGGGTGCGGCGCTGGGTAGCGGTGTAGGCGATGTCGTAGAGGTCGTCGTCGGTGAACTGCAAGTGCTCCGCCAGCTGCTGGCACGCCTGTGCCAGTGCTGCCGGAGTCCGGGCGGACACCACCACCGGCAGTGCGGCGCTCCGTGCCCGGCTCGGCACGGCCTCGGCTGTCGCCGCGGGCGCGGGGTGATGGGCGGCCAGGATCAGGTGGGCGTTGGCACCGCCGAATCCGAACGAGTTCACTCCCGCCAAGGCCACGCCGGGCGCATCGAGTGGTTCCAGCCGCGTGACCGGGCGTACGTTCAGCTCGTCGAACGCGATCGCGGGGTTGAGCTGCTCGGCATACAACGTGCCTGGGATCTGCCGGTGCTTGAGGACCAGCAGTGCTTTGAACAGGCCCGCCATTCCGGCGGCTGCCTCCATGTGGCCGAGGTTGCTCTTCACCGATCCGATCGGCAGAGGCCCCCGGCTGCGGCCGACACCCAAGGCCCGGCCGATCGCCTCCACCTCCAACGGATCTCCGGCCGGGGTGCCGGTGCCGTGTGCCTCCAGGTAGGCAACGTCGTCGGGCACCAGTCCGGCCCGCTCGTACACCTGGCGCAGCAGCGCCTCCTGCGCAGTGCTGCTCGGCAGTGCCAGGCCGGGGGTCCGGCCGTCGTTGTTGGTGCCGCTGGATACGATCACACCGTGGACGCGGTCCCCGTCGGCCCGGGCGTCGGACAGCCTCTTGAGCATCACCAGCCCGCCGCCTTCCGCACGGGTGAAGCCATCAGCGTGCGCGGAGAACGGCCGGCACCGCCCCGTCGGCGACAGCATGGAGGCGTTGCAGAATCCGGAGAAGACGTGGGGATTGAGAAGGACGTTGACCCCGCCCGCCACCGCAAGACGCGCATGCCCGCCACGCAAGTGCTCGCACGCCTGGTGCACGGCGGTCAGTGCCGAGGAGCACGCGGTGTCGACGGCGAGGCTTTGTCCGTGCCAGTCGAAGTGGTGCGACAGCCGGTTGGCGACGATCGCTCCGGCCATTCCGGACATGGTGTAGGCGTTCCCCGACTCCGGTGAGAGCGACTGGAGTTCGCCGTAGTCCCGACTCGAACAGCCGATGAACACCGCTGTGTCGGATCCGTTCAGCGTCGCCGCGTCGGTGCCGGCGTCATCCAGTACCTCCACCGCCATCTCCAGCAGCAGCCGCTGCTGCGGGTCCATCTGGGCCGCCTCCCTCGGTGAGATGCCGGTGAAGAACGAGGTGTCGAAGCCGGAGATGTCCCTGAGGAAACCGCCTGCCGCGGTGTATGACCGGCCCGGGCGCCTGGTGGCGTCGACGAACTCCGCGACGGGGAATCGATCGGGCGGTACTTCGGTCACCAAGTCGGCTCCGGCCGCCAGAACAGCCCACAGGTCGTCCAGGTGCTGGATATCGCCCGGGAGGCGACAGGCGGAGCCCACCACGGCGATGGCGTCATCAGGCAGAAGCTGCACAGGAAGAGGCAACGGGTGCTCCAAGCAGGAAGGGGAGAGGAGATGAACCGACGGCGCGCGTATGCGCGTGAGAGGGAGCTACCGGACAGGGAGCGGGGGTCCCGGTCAGGAGTCGCTTGCGGCCGAGCCGTCGGCGCCCACGAAAGTGAAGCCCAACGCTCGCTGGAGATACCGTTCATCGAGGGCCGCAGGTTCAGACAGCCCCGCGGTCGCGGCCAGGGTGTGGGTGCGGTCGAACTCGTGCTGGAGCCGGCAGTAGTTGAGGAAGCCGGTCAGGTGCGTGGCGATGAACTGTTCGGCCGGTGTCGCGTCGTTGAGGTTCTGCGAGCATTCCAGCCGCAACCCCCGGTAGCGCTGTTCGAAAGCGCGCAGCAGGCTTCCGAGTCGTGTGGGGTTGGGATGCACGACGTGATAGGTGTGCACCCCCGCTCGGTCATGTGGTGTGTCGTACCCGATGCGGACCATCGCCTCCGTCGCATAGTCGCTCGGCACGATGTTGAACGTGGCCGAAGCCGAGGCCTTCAGCCGCAACCGCACCCCCGTCCCCGAAGGGCGTTCGGCAGCGGACGGAATGCCGGGTGCGCCGCCGATCGCCACTGTCTCGATCATCCGCCCCAGCATTGCCAGCGGATGATCAGCTGCTGTTTCCGGCAGCGGGCGGTCGCTGGCGATGATGCCGGGTCGTAGCACCACCGCCGGGCGGCCACGACGGGCGGCCCAGCCCCGGACCAACTGCTCCGCCTCGTACTTGGAGGCGTCGTAGTGCGTCACGAAGCCGTATGCGTCCGTGAGATCGTCCTCGGCCACCGATCCGGCAGGCCGGTTTCCGGCAACCGCCATCGTGCTCATATGTACCAGACGGCATTCGGGCCGAGTCTGATCGGCGAAGGCGAGCACTTGGGCCGTGCCGTGGGCATTGACGCGGAAGAGCCGGTTCCGCTCCCCGGCGAGCGCGATGTCTCCGGCACAGTGCCAGACGGCATCGACCTGATCGGCCAACCGTGCGTGCATGCCGGGCGACAACCCGAGCCACGGCGCTGTTACATCACCCCTGACGCAGTGCAGGCGGCGCAGGGCATCAGCTTCCGTATCGCCGTGCAGACTGATGGCAGTCACGACACGACGTCGCAGATCGGGAAGATCACCGCGGCCGAGCGCGATCACACGCTGGGCTCGCGTTGTCAGAAGAGCATGGGCGATGCGGGAGCCCACGAATCCGGTGGCACCCGTGATCAGAACGGTCACCGCCTCAGCATGGACGAATGAATCTAAGAGATCAAAACGAAGAAGGATCAGTTAAAAACATTATAGGATCAGCGGGTGGTGGGGTTGGGGCTATGTCCAATCCGGCTGAGTCAGCGCCGGCGTCATTCGGTTCAGTGAGCGCTTCCCCGCGATGTGCGCCTCTGACCACCACCAATTCCTGACCGTGCATCCGATTATGGTCCGGGTGAATTGGTTCGCTCTTTCGGCGACAAGTGGAATGGGCCCCCATGGACTGACTGCCGTACAGCAGCGAGGGGTCACCCGCACTCTGCTGCGGGTCCGGCGTATGGCGCTCGTTCGAAGCGTTGAGGAGCCTGGCCAGGGTCGCGGCACAACCCTCAGCAGGTCGCCGATGCTTCGGCCGCGCACCTGGACGCCGCGGTTACGCCGCCGCCTGTGGGGCCTGCGCTGGGTACGCCCCGGCACCAGTTCGAAGCGAAGGAGTACGGACGGGACGACCGCCCGTTTCGGGTCGTACGGGGTGGCTGCACTCCCTCCAACACGTACCAGGCAACCGGCCCGGAGGACCGTCACCGCAGAGGGCCCGCGGCGTTCGTCAACCGGCCGAGGCTGACCTCGCCGAACAGCCGCACCTCACCCGGCGTCAGGTCGGTGAGGAACGCACGAGGCGGACCGGAACCGGGCGCCGACACAGAGGCGTCCGTGGGCGACCCGTTCGATCTCGTGCCGCTCAGGGCCAGGGTGCCCGGGACGCGGGCGCGCAGCGGCGCCTCGGCGGCCCGTTCCGAGAGCCACCACTCGGCGCGTGGATGCCGCTGTCTCTCGTTGCCGTCCGCCGGTCGTCGTCCAAGTCCGGTCCTCGCACCCCCCGGACGGCATGGGACTTGCCCAGCGGCAAGGCATGCCGCGTTACTGATCCGTCTGGGGAGAGGGGAGGACGATGATGTCGAGCGTCCCGCTGGTCGCCAAGACGGTGAAGCCGTGCCCGGTCAGAACGGCCCTCACCGCGGTGAACACAGCCGACCCTCTGCTCAGACCCGCGCTGTCGGGGGGTCCGGCCAGCTCGGCGGACCCACCCAGCGGGGTCCAGGACACCCTGGCTCCAGCCGGAACCTGGACCACTCGCATACCGGGCGTTTCCTCATCCGCTCCGTCCGCCAGACCGAAACCCGCCCGCAGCAATACGTGCCGTACGCAGCGCACCAGCTCGGCGTGAGTGCCGTTCATATCGCCCACCTGTCTCACATCCCACTGCAGACTGGGTCCACCGTCAGGCTATCTCCCGCTCCGGCCACCCCGCACCCGCCTCGGGGACGGCAGCAGCACGGCCCCGAAGGGGCAGCGGCCCGCCGCGGAGCTGCCGGCCGCCTGCCCGCGCCTCCACCCGCCCGGCCAGTGCACGGACCGTCGCTGCCTGCCGCGCCGCCCGTCCAGCGCCACCCGTTCGCCCGCCGCCGGGCCGGTGCCGCCGCCTGCACCCGTCCTCCAAGCTCGCGCCTGGGGACCGTCACCGTGATGTGCGTGGGCGCCGACGTGCGGTGCGAGCCCTT
Source organism: Streptomyces sp. NPDC045701 (assembly GCF_056432045.1). Classification (NCBI taxonomy): domain Bacteria; kingdom Bacillati; phylum Actinomycetota; class Actinomycetes; order Kitasatosporales; family Streptomycetaceae; genus Streptomyces; species Streptomyces sp. NPDC045701. The sequence goes on from NZ_JBWKJV010000023.1 coordinate 78,785, forward strand.
CGGCGGGCGGATCGAAGCCCGCGTGGATCTCGGACCTGCGGTCGGTGAGGCCTTGCCCGTTCCCGCACTTTACCGGGTGGCACGCATGGGGTGAGGAAAGCGGCATTCAGCCGGTATTTTCGGTTGGGGCGAGGCAGGATGTGGGGATGAGTTCTCGTCTGGCGGGTGGTGTGGTGGGGCATTCGGTCACGGGGCTGTGGCTCCGGATGCCGGCCACGCTGAAAAGTCCTGAGGTCAGCGAGGCCCAGCGGGAAAAGATGTTGGCCCTGGGGGCCGCGGAACCGGCTTCGGTCGCAGCGGAAGGACGCCCGGTCACCGCCGCGGAAGGGCGGCGCATCGCGTTCAAGAGTTTTCGCTCCCGCTCGGCACGCGGCAGGCGCGTGCTGCGCCGCGGGAGCGCCGGAAAGCCTGGCACGGGAAAGGGAGCCGCATGACCACCTTCGTCATCACGATTCCGGGCACGTTCCTCCACGAAGTGACCGAAGCGGAACGAACCGCTCTCGTGCAGCAGCTACGTCCGGCCGACCCGCAGCACACGACGCTGGGCCAGAGCGAGGACCTGGACATCCTCACGGTCAACGACGACGGAACCTTCAGCCTCCGCCTCAAGGTGGAGGCCGACGACCGCCGCAGCGCGGAACAGCGCGCCAAGCAGGCGGCCGCCACCGCCCTGCGCGGAGCGGGCATCGCCGACGGCCAGGCGCCGCTCGGCCCGACAGCGGTGACCGGCATCGACACCTAGCCATCGCTCGGCAGGCACCCCGGACGGCGTCGCCACCACCGCGCCGCCGCGCTGATCCCGTTGTCCGACGCCGGGGCCGTCGCTGTGCCGCTGCCCGGTCCGCCGCGCCGGTCCGACCGCCGCCGCGCCGCCTTCCGTCCGCCACACGTCACCGTCGCGTCGGTCGCGGCGCGTGCCGCTCGGGCGCTTGGCGGGGTGGTGGTGGCCGTCCGTCCGCGGGGTGTCGGCGGCCGGAGCCGTGTTGTTCACGCGGCCTCTCAGCCCTTGCCTCGGCATCGACGTGGTGCGAGTCCACCGAGTCGTGTCTGTGCCCCGCCGCCTCCGCCCGGTCGGCCCGGCGCCGCGGGCCGACCGCCGTCCGGTGTACGCCCGCTGCGGCAGCCGGCGCACCGACGAACGGCGGGGCCAAGGAGCCGTCGTACCCGGAGCGGCTCAGTCCCTTGGCCGTGAAGAAAGGCCGGTCTGGTCGACACCCTGAACAACGCCCAGGACTTCACCGTCTTCGCGCCGGCCAACGACGCCTTCGCTGAAGATTCCCAAGGCGGACCTGGACAAGGTCCTGAACGACAAGGACACTCTGACGAAATCCTCACCCACCACGTCGCAAGTCAGAAGCCCACCCCCGAGCAGTTGGAGAACGGCACCTTCGAGACCCCGCAGAAGGGGACACCGGCCCCGTCCGGCTCGGGCGAGTCCTGCGAGGTCAACAGCAACGCCACCGTCGTACGCGGCAACGTCTCCGCCGCCCACGCGACCGTCCACATCATCGACGCCGTCCTCACCGAGCCGTACCGGAAGGGCCCAGAACCACCCGGGCCACCGGCCCTGCCGTCTTCCCGACCCGGGGCAGCGGTGGACGACGGCTGGAGGCCCGCACATGGTCCAGCGCCAGGGATCCGCCGCCCTACGCCGCCCGCCCGAGCGGTTTCCTCCCCATGCCCCCACGAGGTGCCCGTTGACGCCCGAACCACCGCCCGGTACCGGAACACCCCCGGCCGACGGCATGACCACCCACCTGGCCCTGCGTCACCTTCCCGGCGCACCGCAGGCCGCCGTTCTGCTGCTGCCCGGCGGGCGCGCCGACGCACTGGCACCACCGCCCCGGCTCGATCTGCCGGCGCTGCGCATGAGGCCCTTCGCCGCTGCGATCCTCCGCGCGTCCCGCCCGTACCCGCTGCTGGTGGCCGAAGTGCGCTACCGCCACCGCGGTTGGAACGGCCCACGCGGCGACGCCGCCCAGGACGCGCGCCACGCCCTGCGTGAGCTGCGCTCCCTGGCCGGTCCTCTGCCCGTGGTCCTGGTCGGCCACTCCATGGGCGGGAGGGCGGCACTGCGGGCCGCCGACGAACCTCAGGTGACCGGCGTCGTGGCTCTTGCCCCTTGGTGCCCCCCGGGTGAACCCGTCACCCACCTCGCTGGTCGCACCATCGTCGTTCTGCACGACGAAGAGGACCGCGTCACATCGGCGCGTGCGTCCTGGGACTTCGTCCGCAGGGCCCGCACCGACGGGACGCGGGCCGTCGGTATCGCCATGCCCCGGGGCGGCCACCGCATGCTGCGGTATGCCGGCACCTGGCACCGGCTCGCAGCCCACATGACAGCGGCTGTCGTCGGTCGCACTCCGTTTCCGGCCGCGTTCTTCGAGGGGCCGCCGACCGGCGCGTACATACCGATTCCCGCACGGCAGGCCCTTGAGGCTGTCAGGCCATGAGTGGGCCCTCCCACGCAGCGGCGGGCAGCCCCGCCGGGAAACGCCGCTCACCGGCCTGGCAGGATCCGCCACAACCGCCGGCGGCTTCGTGGCGGAATGTCAATGGCAGTTCCTGAGGGCCACTTCGCGATCGACCACACCGTGTTCGGGTGCCTGCCGGCGGCCCTGGCGGAGGCCGCCCGCCCAAGCCGCCGGCCCCGGACGGATCACCCGCATGACAGGCGCCGGAGCGGGAACCTGCCGCGTATGACCGGCTTGGCTGACCTCGAAGAAGGCGACCGTCGCATCACCCGGAGCGTGGCGCACTGGACCTCGCCCCTCGCGCGGCAGGCGCTGCCCGCGGTGGAGGCGGCGGCCGAACGCACCAAGCTCTGGTGGGCCGCCGCAGCGGTCATGTGCGCCACCGGCGGCTACCGGGAACGGAAAGCGGCGGTCGCGGGGCTGGCCGCCATGGGCCTGGCGGAACTGGTCTCCAACGCGGTGTGCAAGCAGCTGTACGAGCGGCGCAGACCGCCCAAGGAGCTGATCCCTCACGAGGATGTCCACGACCGGCCGGACAGTTCTTCCTTCCCCTCCGGCCACACCGCTGCCGCCGTCGGCTTCACCGCCGCCGTAGCGGGCACCCACCTCGGGTGGGGCGCCGTCTGTGCCGTCCCGGCGGCGGCGGTCGCGGTCGAGCGGGTGCACTCGGGGGCCCACTATCCCAGCGACGTGGCGGTCGGCGCCGCCATCGGAGCGGTCGCCGCCCGCCTGATCCACCGTGCTCCCCGGCTGTGGCTGCGACGCCTGCTGTGAACCGCCTCCTCCGGCGGGGATCGGGGATGGCCCGGTGCCCCGGGGGTACGCGCTGTGGTGACGCGCTCAGGACAACCCGGAGGAACCCGCCCGCGTGCAGGCGGGCGATCGACAGTGTCACGGTCGACGTGGCCGAAATCAAGGAGAAAGCGCACCGATGAGCGACAAGCCGCACTCCCCAGACGAGACCCCCACGCCCGAGGAACTGCGCGAGAGGACCGAGGCGACGCGCGAGCGGCTCGGACAGACGGTGGAGGCCCTGGCCGGCAAGGCGGACGTCACGGCGCAGGTCCAGCACCGGACCACCGAGGTGAAGGCGCAGGTGCGGCAGAAGGCAGCGCAGGTCAAGGAGAAGGCGGCCCAGGCCGCGAAGGTGGCACAGGACAAGCTCCCCGACCCGGTCGCCGTGACGGCCGCCCAGGCCAGGGAACAGATCACGCAGGCCGCGGCCACGGTGGTGAGCACGCTCCAGGAGAAGACCCCGGCGGCGGTCAGCGAGAAGGCGAGTGAGGTCACGCGGTCCACGCGCCGGCGTCGCGGGCCCTTGACGGCGGTGGCCGCCCTCGTGCTGCTGGTGCTGGTCAGGAAGCGCCGGAACAGGGCGCGCCGGTGAGAGTGTCCAAGGTCGCCCACACACCCGTCGGCCTGGCCCTCGGGGCCGCCGGCGGCATGATCGCCGGGGCGGCGTTGAAGCAGACGTGGAAGATGCTCGGGCACGACCACGATGTGCCGCTCGACGGGGCGGAGGACCGGCTGGCACGGCTCCACGCGTCCATGCTCGACCCCACCGTCGACCGAGCTCTGCGCGAGACCCGCGCACATCTCGACCGGTGCTGGAAGCAGCTTCAGCCGCTGTACGTCGGGTCCGAGGACGAACCGGCCGCCGGACAGGGCTGACAGGGCCGACAGGGGAGGGGCGGTGCTTCCGGGGGAGGGGCCGCAAGGGCGCGGGCCCTGCCGGATGCGGGGTCCGTGTCCGAGTGCCAGTCTGGTGACTGGGCACGAAGCGACTGCCAGGAGGTGCCGTCATGGGCATGGAAGGAATGAGGCAGCGGGCCAAGGACATGGCTGAGAAGTTGCGGCAGCAGAAGGGCCAGACCGAGCAGAGCGGTAAGACACGGCACATGGCCCAGGGCCGCACCAAGCTCGTCGAGGAGCAGGTGAAGAAGATCCAGGAGCGGCGACACCGGAACCGGTGAGGCGAGCCGGGCCGACCGCCCGGCACGCACGCTCTCCGACTTCCATCCACCCCGGCCGTTCCCGCTGTGCGGTTGCGGTGGGTCGGCACGGCCGGACACTGACGTCCGGCCGTGCCGCCGGGACTCCGCCGGGCGTTGTCTTCGCCGAGCCCCGTGATCACCGGCCGGGACGCTCGCGTGGTGGGTTCACCACCAAGCTGCACCTGGCCGCCGAGCAGGGCCAGGAGCCGATGGCGGTCGTGATCACGGCGGGCAGTGCGAGGACTCGCCGCAGTCGAACCTGTGCTGGAGAAGGTTCGCGTGCCCCGCACGGGGCCGGGCCCGGCACGCGTCCGCCCGAATCGAGTGCGCGCGGACAAGCGCTGAGCACGGCGCAGCCGGTCCCGGGCGCCCGCCGCTCGGGTCGGGCTCATGGGGAATCGGCCACTGTCGCCACGGGAACCGGGGGCGTCCGGGGTCACGCCGCGCCGCCTGCCCGGCCACCAAACCGCCCCTGCCCGGTTCGTCAGGCGTCCCAGGTGACCGGAAGGCTCTTCACGCCGTGGACGTCCGCGGTCTCCGGGCGCACGGCGACGTCCTCGGCCGGAACGGCCAGGCGCAGAGTGGGGAACCGCCGGAGCAGGGCGGAGAACGCGACCCGCATCTCGACGCGGGCCAGTTGCTGACCCAGGCACAGGTGGATGCCGTGGCCGAAGGCCAGGTGCCCGCCGTCCTGCCGGCGCAGGTCGAGCGCGTGGGGGTCGGTGAAGCGCTCGGGGTCGCGGTTGGCGGTGTGGTACGACAGCACGACCGTCGTCCCGGCCTCGATGGTGTGGCCGCCCAGCTCGACGTCCACCAGCGCCGTCCTCATGAAGCTCTTGGCGACGCTCAGATACCGCAGCAACTCCTCCACGGCCCGGTCGGTGAGGGCGGGATCGGCGCGGAGCGCGTCCAGTTGGTCCGGGTGCCGCAGCAGCGCGAAGGTGCCCAGCGCCAGCATGTTCGCGGTGGTGTCGACCCCGGCGGCCAGGAGGATCAGGCCGATCCCCATCAGTTCCTCGTCGGTCAGGTCGCCGGTGGTGAGTTCGCTCAGTACGTCGTCGGTGGGGTTCGCGCGCTTGGTGGCCACCAGCTCCGCGAGGTACTCCTGGGTCGCGGTGTAGGCCGCCAGCAGGTCCTCGTCGTTCGTCTCGCCGTTCATGAACGTGTCGATCTGCTCCTGGAAGGAGTCGCGGTCCTCGTACGGCACCCCCAGCAGCTCGCAGATGACGACGGTGGGAATGGGCTTGGCGAACGCGGTCACCAGGTCCGTCGGCGGCCCGGTCCTCTCCATGGCGTCGAGGCGGTCGGCGGTGATCTGCTCGACGCGCTCGGCGAGCAGGCGCATCCGCCGTGCGGTGAACCTGCCCACCAGGGGCTTCCGGTAGCGGCCGTGCCGCGGTTCGTCCATCAGGAGGAACTCGCCGGGCGGCGCCGGCGGGAGCTCGAAGTCGACGACGTTCAGAAGTTCCTTGCGCGAGCTGAACCGCGGGTCCGCCAGGACGGACCGGACCAGGTCGTATCCGGTGATCAGCCAGCCGGGTCTCCCGCCGGGGTGGGTGTAGCGGCTGACGGGGCCGTGCCGGCGGGCGTCGATCAGCTCGGCCGGCGGGGCGAAGGGGCAACCGGGCCGTCGCTCCGACGGCGGGGTCGCGACGGTGTGGACGGGTGCGGTCATGACCATTCCTCGGCTCCTTGCGCCACGTGTTTGACGCAACTGGAAAGCTACGTTGCGTTCAGGAAACGGTCAATCATGGAAATCGCGTATTCCCAAGTCAGCAGCGATAGGTTGATGCAATGGTGTCATGAGTGAAAGCAACGGAGCGTTGCAATGGAGGAAGGTGAAGGCAACGGCCGCCGGGACGCTCACCGGTGCGTGCGACCGGCGCCGGCGGCACCGTGCGCGGCGCCCCGACGACGTGCCGGACGCCGTGTCAGACGGCGGACCAGCCGTCGTCCACGGGGACGATCGCACCGTTGATGCCGCTCGCGGCCTCCGAGGCGAGGAACAGGACGACCGCCGCCTGCTCCTCCGGCCGTGACACCCGGCCGAGGTTGACGAAGTGCGGGGCGAGCGCCGAGGGGCCGTGCGCGGTCCCGTCGGCGTGCACCGCGATGCCCGTGGCGGTGGCGCCCGGACACACGGCGTTGGCGCGGATGCCGTTCCTGCGGTACGTCACCGCCAGCGACCTCGTCAGACCCACCAGGCCGTGCTTGGAGGCCGTGTACGCGGCCCCCGCCGCGCTGCCGCGCAGGCCGGCCTCGGACGCGACGTTGACGACGACGCCGTGCCCGGCGGCCAGCATGTGCGGCAGCACGGCACGGGTGAGCCGGAAGGGCGCGGTCAGGTTGACCCGGATGACGCGCTCCCACTCCGTGTCGTCCACGTCCCCCAACGCCGACATGCTGTCCATGATCCCGGCGTTGTTCACCAGGACGTCCACACCGCCGAAGCGCTCCACCGCCGTCTCCGTCACCCGGTCCACGACGGCCTGTTCGCTCACGTCCCCCGTGACGGCCGTCGCGGTGCCGCCCGCTCGCCGCACCTCCGCGACGACCGCGTCGGCCGCCACCTCGTTCAGGTCCGCCACGACGACCTGGTCGCCCCGCGCCGCGAAGGCCAGGGCGGTGGCGCGCCCGATGCCCGAACCCGCCCCGGTGACGATCACGCCGCGCCCGTTCGGCTCGCCGGTCATGAGTGCTCCGTCCGTCCAAGGGTGCCATCGCGCGTACGCCTGTCGTGCCGCGCCGGCACCCTACCCGTACGGACCGGACGAAAGGTTCGGTCCGGGGTCGAACCTCAAGGGGGTCCCTCAGACGGGATTCCGCGCCGCCGCCCGCCGCCGGCGCTTGCCCAGTGCTGCCTGGGAGAGGTCCTCGGCGGTGGACCGGAGGCTCTTGTAGCCGTAGCCGCGTTGCGTGAGCCAGGCCCTCGCGGCTCCTTCCGCCCGCTCCGTCGCCTCCAGGAGGTCCGCTTCCTCCTCCCCGCCGTCCAGGAAGCGGAAGGTGAAGGCGGGGCGGGCGGCGATGTCGTAGGTGAGATGCCCTTCGGGCGTGAACTCCGCGCACAGCATGTCGTGTTCGGCGGACCGGGCGTGGAGTTCGGCCCGCTGGTCGTCGCTGAGGCCGTCGAAGACTCCACGGACGGTGATACGGAACGTACGAGTGCTCATCTCGTGACGCTAGCCGCCGGACCGGGGCGGATCCACGTGTTTTTCGGCGCCCGCCGGCCCCGGCCCGCGCACCGCCCGTACGACGGCCGAGGTGCTGGACAACCGGCCGACATGATCCCGCATGTGACACCGCGTTCCGAAGGGCTGCCGGCCGCTCGGTGCCGTCGCCCGCACCGGCCTGGCCACCACGGCCGTCGCGGTCACCCTCATCGGCTCCATCGGCCCCACCGAGTACGGCACGGCGGAGCGCCGCATCACCGTGGCGGCCGGCGAGGAGTCACCCTCCGGGGCCCGGGCCCGGCCCTGCGGGGGCGAGCACTGGTACCCGGCCGGTGCGGAGCCGGACGCCCGTGTGCCGAGGGCGCGACCACGGTGACGCTGCCGCACTGCCCGCCGGCCCGCTGCGGCGGCGCCGGGGCCAGGACTCCGCCGCGCCCGTACCCACGGCGCACGCGGCGGAGGGGTCCGGCCTCGAACCGGCGTTCTTCCGGTACGAGATCACCGTTCGCCCAGTCCGCCCGGAACCACCAGGACGGGGCAGCCGCGTGCGCGCACCCGACAGGAACGGGCACGAGATGTCGGGTCCCGGTGGTGGTGCGCTGCCTAGCGTGGTGACCGCGAAGAGGAAGGGAACCAGGATGCTGGAGCGGCTGAACCGGGCCATGGAGCACATCGAGAGCAACCTCGACCGAACGGTCGACGTGGCCGTGCTCGCGCGCATCGCGGCCACGTCGGACTACCACCTGCGCCGGATGTTCTCGGCGCTCGCGGGCATGCCGCTGTCGGAGTACGTCCGGCGCCGGCGGCTCACCGTCGCGGGTGCCGAGGTGCTCGCGGGCCACGAGTCACTGCTGGACATCGCGGTGCGTTACGGCTACGGCTCGGGCGAGGCGTTCGCACGGGCGTTCCGCGCCATGCACGGTGTCGGCCCGGGCGAGGCCCGGCGTACCGGCGCGGTGCTCGTCTCCCAGCCCCGGTTGGCCTTCCGCCTCACCGTCGAAGGGAGCAGGAGTATGCGCTACCGCACAAGTGACCGTCCGGCCTTCACCGTGGTCGGGTACAAGGCCAGGGTGCCCTTGGTGCACACGGGGCCCAACCAGGCGATCATCGATTTCGTCCGGGGGATCGAACCGCCGGTCCTGGAGCGCCTGGAGAAGTTGTCGGACGAGGAGCCCCACGGCATCGTCGCGGTCTGCGACGACCTGGACCCGAGCCGCGCCGAGGGCACCGAACTCGACTACTACCACGGGGTGATCACGTCCGCGCCCACCCCGGAGGGCGCCACGGCCCTGTCCGTGCCGGCCGGTACGTGGGCGGTCTTCACCGCCTCCGGACCGGTGCCGGAGGCGATCCAGGAGCTGTGGCGCGACGTCTTCGTGGAGTGGTTCCCCTCCAACCCGTACCGCAGCCGCCCCGGCCCGGAAATCCTGCGTACCCGCCTGTCGGCGGACCGGGCCGAGGGCGAGGCCGAGCTGTGGCTCCCGGTGGAGCGCGAGGGCGGCTGAGCGGCACGACCGGTCGACCGGACGCGGCGCACGAGCGGCGCGCCCGGTCGACCGCACCGCCGCACACTTCGTCGGTCGTATGGCTGTACGCGCCCCCTCGTACCGGTGTACGGTCTCGGGCCGATGGGTCTTGGGAGCGCTCCCATCTCGCTGTGTCCGCTCGCACGAGGAGGAACGCTGTGAAACGCATCCTGGCCCTACTGGCGACCTGCGCGACGGCCCTGGGCCTCACCGCGGTGGCCGGTCCGCAGGCCGTGGCCGGTTCCCGGGCGGTGGCCGCCGCCGGCTGCAAGGTCGACTACACCGTCACCAGTCAGTGGCAGGGCGGCTACCAGGCCGCGGTGAAGATCACCAACCTGGGCGCTCCGGTCACCGGGTGGACGCTCGCGTTCGCCCTGCCGGACGCCGGGCAGAAGATCGTCCAGGGCTGGAACGCCACCTGGTCGCAGTCCGGTTCCACGGCCACCGCCACCAACGTCGACTGGAACCGCACGCTGGTCACCGGCGCGGCGACCGACCTGGGCTTCGTGGGCTCCTTCGCGGGCGCCAATCCGAAGCCCACGGCTTTCACACTCAACGGCGTCGCCTGCACCGGCTCCGTCGACGAGGAGCCCCCGCCGCCGGTACCGGGCGGCGGCACCCCCGTCGGTATCAACGGACAGCTCCACGTGTGCGGCGTCCATCTGTGCAACCAGTACAACCGGCCCATCCAGCTTCGGGGCATGAGCACCCACGGCATCCAGTGGTTCGGCAAGTGCTACAACACCGCGTCCGCGGACGCGCTGGCGAAGGACTGGAAGTCGGACCTGCTGCGCATCGCCATGTACGTGCAGGAGGGCGGGTACGAGACCGACCCGGCGGGCTTCACCAGCCGTGTGAACGGCCTCGTCGACCTGGCGGAGGCGCGGGGCATGTACGCCATGATCGACTTCCACACCCTGACGCCGGGCGACCCGAACCACAACCTCGACCGCGCCAAGACGTTCTTCGCGTCCGTCGCCGCCCGCAACGCCGGCAAGAAGAACGTGATCTACGAGATCGCCAACGAGCCCAACGGCGTGAGCTGGACGGCCATCAAGAACTACGCCGAGCAGGTCATCCCGGTGATCCGCGCCGCCGACCCGGACGCTGTGATCATCGTCGGCACCCGTGGCTGGTCCTCGCTCGGTGTCTCGGACGGCTCCAACGAGAGCGAGGTCGTCAACAACCCGGTCAACGCCACCAACATCATGTACGCGTTCCACTTCTACGCCGCGAGCCACAAGGACACCTACCGCGCCACCCTGAGCCGCGCGGCGACGCGACTCCCGCTCTTCGTCACCGAGTTCGGCACGGTGAGCGCCACCGGCGGTGGCGCGATGGACCGGGCGAGCACCACGGCGTGGCTGGACCTGCTCGATCAGCTGAAGATCGGTTACGCGAACTGGACCTACTCCGACGCCAATGAGAGCAGCGCGGCCTTCAGGCCCGGTACGTGCGACGGCGGCGACTACAGCAGCAGTGGCGTGCTGACCGAGTCCGGGGCGCTGCTCAAGAGCCGGATCAGCACCCCCGACGCCTTCCCCACCGGCTGACCCGGACGGGGCTCCGGCGGGCCGGAGCCCCGCCCCCCGGGCCGTCCCCCGGCCGTCACCGGGCGGGGGCGGCGCGGGGCGACGTGCGACTCACGGGCGGCGGGCCGCCCACACGGTGCGTTCGGTGCGGACCGCGAGGTCGCCGCGGCGCAGGACGCCGCGCGGGTTCTCGGGGTCGAGCAACTGGTCGAGTGCGGCGAGGTCCTCGGCGGTGAGGGCGTGGGCGGCGGCGTCGCGCAGGCGCCGCAGACCGCTGAGCGCGTACGGGCCGACCGCCGCGCTGTCGGAGCCGCCGACGTCCACGGTGATCACGCGCTCGCCCTCGACGGTGAACCCCGCGGCGGTCAGTTCGGGGCCCCAGTCGGCGCCGCGGTGCGGCACGTGCTCGGTGTGGTGCCGGGCGAGGGCGGTGTGGCAGCGCTCTTCGAGACCGGGTCGCCCTTCCGGGGCGTCGTCGGGCAGGAAGCGCGGGAAGCCGGCCGGCTCGACGACGGCGAACAGGCCGCCGGGCGCGATCAGTTCGCGGACCTCGCGCAGTACGCGGCCGGGGTCGGCCATGTGGTGCAGCGATGCCGACGCCCACACCAGTTCGGGCCGGCCGAGCTCGGGCCAGTCGGCGTCGAGGTCGGCCCGCACGGTGCGCACCCGGTCGGCGAGCCCGAGGGCCTCGGCCCGCTCCCGCAGGCGGTCCAGATGGCCGGCCGACGCGTCCACGGCGGTCACCTCCGCGCCGGGGAAGCGCGACAGCAGCGCGAACGTGCCGGCCCCGGTCCCGCACCCCAGGTCGGTGATGTGGCGGGGGCCCTTGCCGACCGGCAGCCACGCGATGACGGACGCGAGGTGCTCGGCGGTCACCTCCGCTTCGAGGTCGAGGAGCTCGGCCTGGTCGCCGGAGTCGTGTACGTGCCGGGTGGCCGCGTGCGCGCCACCGGGTGCCGGGCGCGGGGCGGTGTGGGCAGTGGCGGCCGGGCGCGGGGGAGTGTGGGTCATGACGGCCACGCTAGGAGCGCCGGGCCGCAGCGGCGTCACGGTTCCCGGGATGCGCAAGACGACGGCCGGTTCTGCTGCCGGAGGCGCAAGCGGCAGCCGGGAGGAGCGCGGCGCCCCGGGCCCGGTCCCGGCTCAGTCGTCGTCGCCGCGCTGGTGGCCCCGGCGGGCGTCGCGGTCGAAGATGCCGAGCACCTCGCAGGGCCCGCCCTCGGCCCCGATGGCGTGCGGCAGCATCGTGGGGAACTCCGCCGCCTGGTTCGTCTCCACCCGGATGCGCCGGTTGCCCAGGAGCAGGACCGCGGTGCCGGACAGGACGACCAGCCACTCGCGGCCCGGATGGGCGCGCATCCGGGCGGGGTTGTCGGGCGGCGGGTCCGTCATCCGCTGACGTACGACACTCAGGCCCGGATCCGCCCTGACCGGCCAGCGCATGAGGCCGTGCGCCGCGTCGATCATCGGGCTGATGAGGACGTCGTCGGCCGCCGTCTCCACGAGCTGGTCCAGGGAGGTGTCCAGGGCCCGGGCGAGGGTCACGAGCTGGTCCAGGGCCAGCCGGCGCCGGCCGTTCTCGATGCGGCTGAGCGTGGACTGGCTGACCCGGGCCCGGGTGGCCAGCTCCTCGAGCGACCAGCCCTGCGCCACGCGCAGGGCCCGGATCCGCTTGCGTACCAGGCTGTCCAGATCGTCATCGTCTTGCGTCATGGGCAACATCGTATGCCCGTAGAGCAAGGCGCGCCTATCGTCGGCGGTACGCCCCCGGAATCGCCGGGGGGCCGTGCGAATCCGCGTGGACCCGCGGGACCCGCGTGAGGAAAGGATGCGACGCCATGTCTGTGACCACCGCGACCACAGCCGCGTATGCGACCGACGAACTGCCGGACGGCACCGTCGACGCCGTCGTGATCGGCGGCGGCGCCGCGGGCTTGAGCGGCGCGCTGATGCTCGCCCGCTCCCGCCGTTCCGTCGTCGTGATCGACAGCGGTACCCCGCGCAACGCCCCGGCCGAAGGCGTGCGCGGTCTGCTCGGCCTGGACGGCACCCCGCCGGCCGAACTGCTGCGCAAGGGCCGCGAAGAGGTACGCCGGTACGGCGGCCTGGCCGTGACCGGGAAAGTGATCTCCGCCGCCCCGGCGGACCCTTCCGCCGAGGGTGATCCGCGTTTCCGGGTCACCCTCGCCGACGGCAGCACCCTCGGAGCGCGTCGCCTGCTCGTCGCCACCGGGCTGCGCGATGTCCTGCCCGAGGTGCCCGGGCTCGCCGAGCACTGGGGGCGCGGGGTGGTGCACTGCCCCTACTGCCACGGATGGGAGGTACGCGACGAGCCCGTCGGAATCCTGGCCGTGGGACCCGCCTCGCTCCACCACGCCCTGCTCTTCCGCCAGTTGACCGACGACCTCGTCTACTTCACCCGCGGTACGGCACTCGACGCGGGCGCCCGCGAACGGTTCGCCGCCCGGGGCGTCCGGGTCGTCGACACCCCGGTGGCGGAGGTGGTGACCGGCGGGAACGGCGCCGTCGCGGGCGTACGCCTCGGTGACGGGCGCCTCGTGGAGCGCAGGGTCCTCGCGGTCGCGACCACCCTGCGGGCCCGCACCGAGGGCCTGGGCGGGCTGGGGCTCACCGTGGAGGAGCTGCCCGGCGGGCTGGGGTGCCGCATCGCCTCCGGGGCGGCGGGTTCGACCGGGGTGCCGGGGGTGTGGGTGGCCGGCAACGCCACCGACCCGACCGCCCAGGTCGGCGCCTCCGCCGCGGCCGGCGCCCTGGCGGGCGCCCGCGTGAACGCCGACCTGGCCGCCGCCGACACCGAGGCGGCCCTCGCCGCCGCGCGGCGCGCCGACGCCCCCGTCTGAGACCCGCGCCGGGCCCGCCCCACGGGGGTGCCGCTCAGGCCCGCCCTCTTCGGCGGGGTGCCGCTCAGGCCGGCGTCTCCGGGGCGATCTCCTCGATCAGGCTCTCGACGAGCCTCCTGATGTCGTCCCGGATCGGCCGTACGGCCTCGACGCCCTGACCGGCCGGGTCCTCCAGCCGCCAGTCCAGGTAGCGCTTGCCGGGGAAGACCGGACAGGTGTCGCCGCAACCCATGGTGACGCACACGTCCGACGCCCTGACCGCGTCGACCGTCAGCACCTTGGGCAGCTCGGCGGAGATGTCGATGCCCACCTCGCGCATCGCCTCGACCGCGGCCGGGTTGACCCGGTCGGCCGGGGCGGAGCCGGCGGAGCGCACCTCGACGCGGTCCCCGGCCAGGTGGGTCAGCCACGCGGCGGCCATCTGCGAGCGGCCGGCGTTGTGGACGCAGACGAACAGGACGGAGGGCTTCCGGGGCATCGAGGTCTCTCCTGGTCTCACGGCTGGTCGCGGCGGGTTGAAGCGAGGATGGAGCGCGCGCGGTGCATCAGGGCGGACTGATATCAGCACCCGGTGGTGTCAGCTGCGGCTGATGTGAAAGTATCAGTCCATGATGACGTCGGTCGACACCGAACTGATCCGGGTCCTCGCCGACCCCCTCAGGCTCCGGATCGTCACCCTGCTCGCCAGGGAGACGCTCTGCACCACCCACCTGGTGGAGGAGACCGGCGCGCGTCAGACGAACCTGTCCAACCATCTGAAGGTGCTGCGCGAGGCGGGGGTGGTGGAGACCGAGCCGTGCGGCCGGTTCACCTACTACAGGCTGCGGCCCGACGTCATCGCCCGGCTCGCCGGCCGGTTCGCCGAGCTGGCCGAGTCCGCCCGCGGCGCCGCTGACAACAAGAGGGCCTGCCCGTGACCCGTACCGGAACGCCCGTGACCGCCGAGGACCCGTCGGTCGTCGCGAGGCTCTCGACGCTCGACCGCTTCCTCGCCGCGTGGATCCTGCTCGCCATGGCCCTCGGGCTCGGGCTCGGGCGGCTGGTCCCCGGTCTCGGTGGCGCCCTGGCGAAGGTCGAGATCGGCGGCATCTCGCTGCCGATCGCGGTCGGCCTGCTGGTCATGATGTACCCGGTCCTCGCCAAGGTCCGGTACGACCGGCTCGACGCCGTCAGCGGTGACAAGAAGCTGATGGTCTCGTCCCTGGTCATCAACTGGGTCCTCGGCCCGGCGGTGATGTTCGCGCTGGCGTGGATCTTCCTGCCCGACCTGCCCGAGTACCGCACCGGCCTGATCATCGTCGGCCTGGCCCGCTGCATCGCCATGGTCATCATCTGGAACGACCTGGCGTGCGGCGACCGGGAGGCCGCCGCGGTCCTCGTCGCGCTCAACTCGGTCTTCCAGGTCCTCGCCTTCGGCGTGCTCGGCTGGTTCTACCTCGACCTCCTGCCCGGATGGCTCGGCCTGGGCACGGGTGAGCCGCTCGACATCCCGATGGGGCGGATCGCGCTCAACGTCGTCGTCTTCCTCGGCGTCCCGTTGCTCGCCGGCTTCCTGACCCGCCGCATCGGCGAGAAGAGGCTCGGCCGCGCCGGCTACGAGGGCCGCTTCCTGCCGAAGATCGGCCCCTGGGCGCTCCACGGCCTGCTCTTCACGATCGTGATCCTGTTCGCCCTTCAGGGGAGAACCATCACCTCGCGGCCGCTCGACGTCGCCCGCATCGCGATCCCCCTGCTGGTCTACTTCGGCGTCATGTGGTTCGGCGCCTTCCTGCTGGGCAAGCTCATCGGCCTCGCCTACGACCGCACCGCGACCCTGGCCTTCACCGCCGCCGGCAACAACTTCGAGCTGGCCATCGCCGTCGCCATCGGAACCTTCGGCGTGACCTCCGGGCAGGCCCTCTCCGGAGTCGTCGGCCCCCTGATCGAGGTGCCGGTGCTGGTGGCCCTCGTGTACGTCTCGCTCGCCTGGCGCAAGAGGTTCCGGGTGGCCTAGAGCCCCCCGGCCGTACCAGCGCCTCGCTCAGGCGGCGTACCGCCCCAGGATGTGTCCCATCGCGGCGAGCACGGACGGCTCCACGCGGTAGTAGACCCAGGTGCCGCGGCGCTCGGAGGTGAGGAGCCCCGCCTCCTTGAGCTTCTTCAGGTGATGGCTGACGGTCGGCTGCGAGACCCCGACGTCGGAGATGTCGCACACGCACGCCTCACCCCCCTCGTGCGAGGCGACCGCGGAGAAGAGCCGCAGCCGCACCGGGTCGCCCAGGGCCTTGAACATGGCGGCCGTGCGGACGGCCTCCTCGGCCGTCAACGGGCGTTCGGTCAGCGGTGGGCAGCACGGGGTGACGTCCGGGACCAGGACCGGCGGCGGGCTGAAATTCGACATGCGTCTATGTTGGCACACATCGAACCACTATTTCGATGGCGATCTATGTTGACGTTTGTCGAATCAACCTGCCATGCTGAAGGCGTGCAATCCATCGACAGATGTCGAATCAAGGGAGTCATCATGTCCGCGCCGCCCAGCGGAACCGCCGGCAGCACCGACACCACCGACGCGTCCGCCACCGTGTTCTCCGCTCTCCCGATCGTGGTCATCGGCGCCGGGCCGGTCGGCCTGGCCGCCGCCGCCCAGCTCGTCCAGCGGGGCCTGGATCCGCTGGTGCTGGAGGCCGGCCCTTCGGCGGGCACGGCGGTGCGCGAGTGGAGCCACGTCCGGCTGTTCTCCCCCTGGGGCGAACTCGTCGACCCGGCGGCGGAGAAGCTGCTGGCCCCCACCGGCTGGACGGCTCCCGACGCGGCGGCCTGCCCCACGGGCGGCGACTGGGTCGAGCGGTACCTCCAGCCGCTCGCCGGAGTCCTCGGCGAGCGTGTCCGCTTCGGCGCCCGGGTCACGGGCGTCTCCCGCCTCGGCCGGGACCGCGTCGTGGACGCCGACCGGGACGCCCAGCCGTTCACCGTGCACGTGAGGTACGCCGACGGCGCCGAGGAGCGGCTCACGGCGCGGGCCGTGATCGACGCCTCCGGCACCTGGTCCACCCCCGGCCCCCTCGGCGGCGACGGCCTGCCCGCCCTCGGCGAACACGCGGCCGCCGACCGCGTCGCCTACCGCGTCCCCGACCTCGCGGACCCCGCCGTCCGCTCCCGCCACGCCGGCCGGCGCACCGCCGTCGTCGGCTCCGGCGCCTCCGCCTTCACCGCCCTCGCCGGGCTCGCCGGTCTGGCCGCGTCGGCGGACGGCGCCGGCACCCACACCACCTGGATCCTGCGCCGGGGCATCGGCGGCTCCACCTTCGGCGGTGGCGAGGCCGACCAGTTGCCGGCCCGCGGCGCCCTCGGCCTCGCGGCCAAGGCGGCCGTGGAGAACGGTCACGCGGCCACCGTCACCGGCTTCCGTACGACCGCCGTCGAGCGCGACGGCGAGCGGCTGGTCCTGGTCGCCGAGGACGGGCGCCGCCTCGACCCGGTCGACGAGGTCGTCGTCCTGACCGGCCTGCGCCCCGACCTGTCCTTCCTGTCCGAGCTCCGCCTCGGCCTCGACGACCGGCTCCAGGCACCGCTGGGCCTGGCACCCCTCATCGACCCCAACGTCCACTCCTGCGGCACGGTATACCCGCACGGCGTGAACGAACTGGCCCACCCCGAGAAGGACGTGTACCTGGTCGGCATGAAGAGTTACGGCCGCGCCCCGACCTTCCTCGCGATGACCGGCTACGAGCAGGTCCGCTCCATCGCCGCCGCCCTCGCCGGCGACCGGGAGGCCGCCGAGCGCGTCGAGCTGACACTGCCCGAGACGGGGGTGTGCGGCGGCGCCGGCCTCTTCGACGAGCCGGAGGCCGCCGACGAGCCGGCCGGCGGCTGCTGCGCCGCCCCGTCCACCCTCCGGATCGGTTCCGGAGCGCCCGCCCCCTCGGAGGGCTGCTGACAACGGGCTGACAGCGGCCGGGGGCCGCGGCGGCGCTCACCGGCGGTGGGCGCCGCCGGTCAGTGACCGGTCAGCTCGCCGGTGAGCCGGCCGTGCAGGTCCGCGCTCGGGCGGTTCAGGCCGGTGATCCTGACGGTCTTGCCGCGCTGGGCGTACTTGGTCTGGACGACGTCGAGAGCGGCGACGGACGAGACGTCCCAGACGTGCGCCGCGCTCAGGTCGATGACGACGTCCTCGGGGTCGCCCGCGTAGTCGAACCGGCCGGCGAGGTCGTTGGAGGATGCGAAGAACAGCTCGCCGGTGACCCGGTAGACGACGCCGGTGCCGTCGGGGGGCGGCGACGGCCGTGACGTCGGTGAGGTGCGCGACGCGCTTGGCGAAGACGACCATGGCGGTGACGGAGCCGACGACGACGCCGACGGCGAGGTTGTGGGTGGCCACGACGCAGACGACGGTGATCACCATGACGCCGATCTCCCCGGCCGGCATGCGCCTGAGGGTCTTCGGGGCGATGGAGTGCCAGTCGAAGGTCGCGACCGACACCATGATCATGACGGCGACCAGAGCGGCCATGGGGATGTCGGAGACGACCGGCCCGAAGACGATGCACAGCACCATCAGGAAGGCGCCGGCCAGGAAGGTCGACACGCGGGTACGCGCGCCGGAGACCTTCACGTTGATCATCGTCTGGCCGATCATGGCGCAGCCGCCCATGCCACCGAAGAAGCCCGTGACGATGTTCGCGATGCCCTGCCCGATGGACTCGCGCCTCTTGTCGGAGTTCGTGTCGGTGATGTCGTCGACCAGCTTGGCGGTCATCAGCGACTCCATCAGCCCGACCAGCGCCATCGCGACCGCGTACGGGGCGATCGTCGTCAGGGTCTCCATCGTGAACGGCACGTCGGGCAGCCCCGGCACCGGCAGCGAGGAGGGCAGAGCGCCCCTGTCGCCGACGGTCGGCACCGCGACGGCCGCCCCGACCGTGATCACGGTCAGGATCACGATCGACACCAGCGGCGCCGGGATCACGGTGGTGACCTTCGGGAAGAACACCATCAGTGCCAGGCCGGCCACGATGAGCGGGTACACGGCCCACGGCACGTTCCACATCTCCGGCAGCTGGGCCATGAAGATGAGCACGGCGAGGGAGTTCACGAAGCCGACCATCACCGAGCGGGGGACGAACCGCATCAGCCGTGCCACCCCGAGCGCACCCAGGACGACCTGGAGGACCCCGGCGAGGATGACCGCCGCGATCAGGTGGCCGAGCCCGTGCTCCCGGTTGAGCGGCGCGATCACCAGGGCCACCGCGCCGGTCGCGGCGGAGATCATCGCCCGCCGTCCGCCGACGATCGCGATGGTCACGGCCATCGTGAACGAGGCGAACAGGCCGAGCGCCGGATCGACCCCGGCGATGATCGAGAACGAGATCGCTTCGGGGATCAGCGCGAGGGCGACGACCAGTCCGGCCAGCACCTCGGTGCGCCACACCTTCGGGTCACGCAGCCAGTCGGGCTTCAGCCCGCGCAGGCGCGCGGCCGGGGACACAGCGGCAACAGCAGAGGACAAGAGACGTGCACCTGTCGGGCTCGGGCACACCCCGTCGGCAGGCCGGGGCGGGCGGGAGGACACGGCGGTACCGGGTCGGCACGCCGTGGAGGGCCCCGTGAGGGACGGAGCCGGAAAGGAGGGGGAGCGACGGCCGCGCGAACGGGCGGGGCGGCTCACATACCGGGGCGAGGCGTCACGGCGGGCAGGCGGCGGCGCCGGACGTCACGAACGTACGCACGCTTCTCTCCCGCATCGATCGGATCCTCCCCAGGGGCCTTGTCGGCCCCCGCAACCCTACCGAACACCGCGTGGGGGAGCGGCGGAGGCGTCCGGACCGGACGGACCGGCGCACTCTCGCGGTGCCGCGCCGCCGTCGTACTCTCGGGAGAGTGCTCGGACGGGGAGTGTGACGGCCTCCGCCCGGGCACACGGTCGCGCCCGGGCACACGGCCGGCGGGGCGCTGGCGGACATACCGGGTGCCCGGCACGCCTCTCAGCCGGACGGCACGGTTCAGGGCGTCTCGGTCCCGGGCGCCTCTGACGCCCCCGGCGCCGGGAGACGTACGGCGAGGAGGGCCACGTCGTCGTCGTTGTCGACCGGGCGGGCCCGTTCCATGAGCAGGTCGCTGAACGACTCCAGCGGCCGGTGCGCCAGGGACGCGGCGTGCCGGCGCAGCCGCTCCATTCCGTGGTCGATGGGGCGCCGGGGCGACTCGACCAGGCCGTCGGTGTAGAGCACGAGGGTGGACTGCGGCGGCAGGACGCTCGTGGCGTTGCTCCGCCGGACGCCGGCCTCGGTGCCGAGCAGGAGACCGTGCCCATCGGTGAGGTAGCGGGCCTGGCCGTCGCGGGTCACCAGCAGGGGCGGCGGGTGACCCGCGTTCGTCCACTGCCACTGCCACCGGCCACCGCTGACCCGTTCCAGCCGGCCCAGGATCATGGTGGCCATGCCGACCTCCGCGATGTGCGGCAGGGCCCGGTCGAAGCGGCTGACGATGGCGCCGGGCGGATCCTGCTGGGACCACGCGTAGGCGCGGAGGATGTTGCGGAGCTGTGCCATGCCCGCCGCGGCGTCCAGATCGTGTCCCACGACATCGCCGATCACCAGGGCGAGGGCGTGGTCGGGCAGATGGAAGGCGTCGTACCAGTCGCCGCCGACCTGGGAGGCGTGCGGCGCGGGCAGGTAGCGCGCGGTCATCTGGAGGCCGGGCACGTGGGGCATCTGGGGCAGGAGATGACGCTGCATGGTCTCGGCGACCTTGCGCTGGCGCTGGTAGAGGCGGGCGTTGTCCAGGGCCAGTCCGGCGCGGCGGGTGATGTCCTCCACCAGCGGGATCTCGGCCGTGGTGAAGGCCTCGGGCCGCTTGGACCTGCCGAGGGTGAGCGCTCCGAGAACCTCCCGCAGGCCCCGGATGGGCGCGATGACGGCCGAGTGGATGCCGGTCGCGTCGAACAGGTTGCGCTGCTCCAGGGCGATGCCGGAGTCCGGCGGCCCCTGGTACGTCTGCGGGGTCGCCAGAGTGGATCCGGCGCCGCGCAGAGCCCGGGACAGCGGCAGCGGTGAGGCCGGGAGCACCGGAGGCATGGCTCCCTGCAAGTCGTCGCGGCGGACGATCCGGCCGTCGTCGACGCAGGCCACGACGGCGCGCGACACCTCGTCGTTCTCGGTGATCAGGTCGATGACGGCCCAGTCCGCCAGCAGGGGGACCACCAGCCGCACCAGCCGGTCCAGCGCCTCCCCGACATCCAGGGTGGCGGTCAGCTGCGTGGTGGTCTCGGCCAGCAGGGCCAGCCGCTCCAGCTCCGGGAGCAGCCCCGCCTCGATGGCCGGCTCGGCCGGGTTCGCGCCGGACGGATCGTACTCGTGGAACGTCACCAGGGCGCCGGTGTCGCCACGTCCGATGCGGAGGGGCGCGACCAGCCATGACATGGCCAGCAGCGACCCGTCCCCGCGCTGGAAGTAGCCCAGGTCCTCCTGCCGGGCCCGGCCGGCGACGAAGGCCTCCATCATCGGGCAGCGGCTGCGTGGCAGGTACCTGCCGTGGGCGTCCCGGTGCAGGAAGTCGTGCGCGTCCTGGCCGAGGAGGCCGTCCGCGTCGTGGCCGAGCAGGGCCTCCGCCTGAGCGTTCACCGCGACGATGCAGCCGTCCGCGTCGACCGCGTACGCGCCGAGGCCCAGCCGGTCCAGCGCGTCGCTCAGGAGGCGCCGCACAGCGCCGGCCCTCTTGGCGGCCTCCGCAGGCCGGGAGGGATCAGTCATCGTCCACACCTCAATCCCACAGCCCCCCCATTGTGCACGTGCCCGCCCGGCCCCCCACTCCCGGGAGTGGGGGGCCGGGCGGGCACGTGCGTGTTCTACGGAGATCCTCGGGCCGTCACCCGGGTCGCTACACGCCGAGGAGGGAGTCGTCCTCGGGGCGCGCGCCGGGCAGCTGGTGGCGCGCCGCTATGAGCGCGGCGGTGACGTCGCACGTGCCGGTGGAGACGCACAGCGTGTAGGAAACGTCCTGGAGCCGCTGCTGCACCTCCGGCGTGCTCTCTTCGGCATGGAGGGCGGTCAGCACCTCGTACTCTTCGATGAGCTTGGCCAGGACAGCCGGGTGAGCCATCAGCACAACGAGTCCCTTTCCCCAGGTACATCGGGCGCCACGCACGCCCTTCGCTACGGCTCGTGCCCTCGTCGCCCCGGTTCATGCCGGCGTCGCGGCCCGGTGTTCGGGACATGGCCGAAACACGCCCCCGTCCGCGCCTCGCGACGGGGGGAAGTCTGTTGGTGTGCCGCGATGTCGCGCACCCGGAAGCACGCTCCCGCGGTGCTGCGCGACCCGTGCTCCCTCGTCGTCAGGAACCGGAAGCGGGCACCGCGGCACATCTGACGGGTGTCCCGGAGCGACGCGCTCAAACCCGTACGCGCTCATAGGAGCAGCATCAGGCTCAATGGATAGCCTGATCGCAGGTTCCGTACGACAAGGAGGATCGCCCGCATGATCGAGGAAAGTCACGTCCATGAGCTGCTGGGAACGTCCGAGGACGACGCGGCGCTGGTCCTGATGGAGGGACGGGCCCAGGTGGTCGGTCCGGCCGGACTGGCGTCGGAGTCGTACCGCGGCGCCGTCGTGCTGATGACCCGCGCCGATCTGGTCGACCGGCTCGGCACCGCGGACCCGTCGGAGGACCGGGTGCGCACCCTCGCGGCGGCCCTGGCGACGATGGCCCGCGAACTGGGTGCCTGACCGGCGTTCGCATGCGGGCGGGCATGAGGGGAACCCGTGCCGTCCGGCCCGCCCCGGCGTGAACGCGCGCGGTGCGGGAGCGCCTGTCGGCACAGGAGGAGTCATGGGAGAGCCCGGAAGACGAGACCAGGACAAGTCGCCGCTGGAGCGTGTCACCGGCGAGAACGACGTGCACCCGGAGGAGGAGCGGGCGGCGGACGACGCCCGGCGCCGGGGTGGCGAGGCATCCGGTGGCGGCAAGCGGGAAGCGACCGACGAGGAGGACCGGCCGCCGAGCTGACCCGCGGCCGCCGAGGGGCGGTGCGTGGCGGTGCCGGACGCACCGCCACACCCGCCCCGTACTCCCCGGCCTCGGCCGCCCGTACGGGGGAGGGCGGATTGAACAGGCCCCACAGGGGAACCTGGCGGCCTGCCGGCTGACGACTGTCGGCGATCGACCACGGACGAGCGACTGGTGACGGAGAGAGTGCGCATGGGCGAGCAAGAGGACGAGCGGGTGACCGGCGGCGAGGCCGACGAACGCCCGATGAGCGGCTACACGGTGGCTCTGGCGACGTATGCCGCGTACGCCGGCGGGTGGGCCGCCCTGATCCGGCGCCGCGGACGCCTGCCCGAGCGGCACGACGCGAGCGACATCGCCCTGACGGCGATCGCGGCCTTCAGGGTCAGCCGGCTCCTGACGAAGGGCGCGGTCACCAGCCCGCTGCGGAAACCCTTCACCACCTACGAAGGCGCCCAGGGGCCCGCGGAGGTCAGCGAGCGCCCCCGCCATGGCCTGCGGCACGCCGCGGGCGAGCTGCTCACCTGCCCCTTCTGCATGAGCATGTGGGTGACCACGGCCCTGACCGCGGGACGCTGCGTATGGCCGCGGGCGACGCGCACCGCCGTTGCCGTCATGGCGTCCGTCGCCGGGGCGGACGCGCTGCAACTCGCGTACAGCGGCCTCATGGACAGGGTGACGCGGGGGGAATGACGCCCCGCGGGGAGCGAGTCGACCGGATTAGGGCGGCAAAGCCCGGGGCCGAGCCCCTGCTTGCCGCCCTTTCCCCATCGCACCCGGAATACCGGGCGCCGGGCGGGGACGGTCACCGCATCGGGTAAGTCGCATGAAACGTCTTATTCGCTCGGTGACCGTTCCCGCCGCCGACGCGCCATTCCGCCCAGTAGCGTCTGCTCCGACTCTTCCATGCGTTCGCGGCGAGCGCGTCCATGTCCACATTCCTGGGGTTCTCATGGCCACGACCACCGAGCCGACCACACTCGTTCCCGTCAAGAGGCGAGGGGTGGGACGTATTGCCGTCGACTGGCTGACCACCACGGACCACAAGAAGATCGGTCACCTGTATCTGATCACGTCGTTCGCGTTCTTCCTCCTCGGCGGTCTGCTGGCGATGATGCTGCGCGCCGAGCTGGCGAGGCCGGGCCTGCAGATCGTCTCCACCGAGCAGTTCAACCAGGCCTTCACCATGCACGGCACGATCATGCTGCTGCTGTTCGCGACACCGACCTTCGCCGGATTCGCCAACGCCATCATGCCGCTGCAGATCGGCTCCCCCGACGTGGCCTTTCCGCGCCTGAACATGCTCTCGTACTGGCTGTTCCTCTTCGGTGGTCTCATCGTCGTCGCCAGCCTCCTCCAGCCGCAGGGCGCCGCGGACTTCGGCTGGACCGCGTACACGCCGCTCAGCCGGGAGGAGCGCTCGCCCAGCCCGGGATCGGACATGTGGATCATGGGTCTGGCCCTGTCGGGCTTCGGCACGATCCTCGGCGCGGTCAACTTCATCACCACCATCATCTGCATGCGCGCGCCGGGCATGACGATGTTCCGGATGCCCATCTTCACCTGGAACGTGCTGCTGACCTCGATCCTGGTACTGCTGGCCTTCCCGGTCCTGGCCGCGGCCCTGCTGGTGCTGGAGTCCGACCGGCGCTTCGGCTCCCACGTCTTCGCGCCCGAGAACGGCGGGGCGATGCTGTGGCAGCACCTGTTCTGGTTCTTCGGCCATCCCGAGGTGTACATCCTGGCGCTGCCGTTCTTCGGTGTCGTCAGCGAGATCTTCCCGGTCTTCTCCCGCAAACCGCTGTTCGGCTACATCGGTCTGGTGGGCGCCACCATCGCCATCACCGGCCTTTCGGTGACGGTATGGGCCCACCACATGTTCGCCACCGGCGCGGTGCTGCTGCCGTTCTTCTCCTTCATGACGTTCCTCATCGCCGTGCCCACGGGTGTGAAGTTCTTCAACTGGATCGGCACCATGTGGAAGGGATCCCTCAGCTTCGAGACACCCATGCTGTGGGCCGTCGGATTTCTCGTCACCTTTCTCTTCGGCGGGCTGACCGGTGTCATCCTGGGCTCACCGCCCATGGACCTCCACGTGACCGACAGCTATTTCGTCGTCGCCCATTTCCACTACGTGCTCTTCGGCACGATCGTCTTCGCGATGTTCGCCGGATTCCACTTCTGGTGGCCCAAGATGACCGGCACCATGCTCGACGAACGCCTCGGGAAGATCCACTTCTGGACCCTCTTCGTGGGCTTCCACACGACCTTCCTGGTGCAGCACTGGCTCGGCGCGGAAGGCATGCCGCGGCGCTACGCCGACTACCTCGCCGCCGACGGGTTCACCGCCCTCAACACCGTCTCGTCCATCGGCTCGTTCCTGCTCGGCCTGTCCACCCTGCCGTTCCTCTACAACGTGTACAAGACGGCCATGAGCGGCAAGCGGGTCGACGTCGACGACCCGTGGGGGTACGGCCGGTCCCTGGAGTGGGCGACCTCCTGCCCGCCGCCCCGCCACAACTTCCTCACCCTGCCGAAGATCCGCTCCGAGTCCCCGGCGTTCGACCTCCACCACCCGGCCATCAGCGAGTACGACAGCGCGGTGAGCCACGGCCGCCGTGACGTCTTCGAACCGGGCAAAGGAGCAGCACCCCTCACCGGGAAGGGCGAGGAATGAGGCCCGCCGGGTCCCCGGCGGACCGGGAGCTGGCCGCAGCCGTCAACGAGGTCGAGGGATACCTGATCTACCAGCAGGAACTCCGGACGGCCCGCGGCGAGGCGGAGGCGTTCGCGCGCCGCATGCCCTGGCTGACCGCAGGACAGCGGGAGGAGGTCGCCCGCCTGTACGCCGAGGACCGCGTCGAACTGTCCAAGACGGTCCTGCGCGGCATCGCCACTCGCTGCGAGGAACTGCGGGCCGAGTACTCGGCACGGTACGAGCGGCTCAAGCTGCGCCTGGTCCTCCTCGGCGTGGTGGCGGCGGTCGTCACCTGGACCGTCGTGTTCGCCGGGGCATGGCTGACGCGGTGACCGCTTCCTAATGTTGTTGTCAAGCGGTTGCGGCCACGGGGGGTGTGACCTCGTAGCACCGCCGGTCACGGATCAGGGCCCACAGGACGTTGACGC
>NZ_JBWKJV010000024.1:0-5748 GCF_056432045.1 Streptomyces sp. NPDC045701
TGAAGCGTGGCACCGATGTCCGACGTCCGCGTCGTGGTCATCGACTGCACCGACACGGGCGCGTCCCCGCCCACGGCCACCGAGCCGACCTGGATCTTGCGGCTGACACGGCGGTCGGCCAGCTTGGTCGGAACGGACGGGATACCGAGAGAAATCGCGGTCATCTGCTGTGCAACCCCAAGGTGTGGATCGAGGTCCCGAGATCGGCGGGCTCCGGCTTCGAGATTACAGCCCCTCGATGACACGACCGGACACCGCAGGGGTGTCCGGCCGTTGTCGTTCACACGTACGTACGCCGTGCGACTATGAGATTTTCACCGGGTTGACGATGTCCGCCACCAGCACGAGCAGCGTGAAGCAGATGAAGATCCCCGCCACCACGTAGGCGACCGGCATCAGCTTGGCGACGTCGAACGGTCCCGGGTCGGGCCGCCGGAAGACCTTGGCCACGTTCCGGCGCACGGACTCCCAGAGCGCTCCCGCGATGTGCCCGCCGTCCAGGGGCAGCAGGGGCAGCATGTTGAACAGGAAGAGGGAGAGGTTGAACCCGGCCAGCAGCGTCAGGAACGTCGCGATGATGTTCTGCGTGGGGATGTCCAGGTTCATCACCTCGCCGCTGATCCGGGCGGCACCGACGACGCCCACCGGGGAGTCCGCCTTGCGCTCGCCGTCGCTGAACGCCGCGTTCCACAGGTCGGGGACCTTGGAGGGCAGGGCGACGATGGACTCGACGCCGTTCTCGATCATGTCGCCCATGCGGTCCACGGACTGGCCGAAGCTGAGCGGCAGGATCTCCGTCCTGGCGGCGAAGCCGAGGTAGCCGGCCTGGATGTACTTGTCGGCGACCACCTCGCCGTCCTCGTCCTTACGGGGGACCTCGTTCTCGATCAGCGTGGGGTGGAGGGTCAGCTCCTTGCCGTCGCGGACGACGGTGAGGTCGGCGGGGCCGATGGTGTCGCGGATGCGCTGTGAGAGGGTCGCCCAGTCGTCGACGGGCTCGCCGTCGAAGCCGACGATCCTGTCGCCCGGCCTGAGCCCGGCGGCGTGGGCCGGGGAGACCGGGTCGCTCTTGGCGCAGGTGTCGCGCTTCTCGCTCTGCTCGATGACGCACTTCTGTACCCCGGCGACCTCCGTCGTCTGGGTCGCGTACCCGAAGGTCATCGAGACGCCGAGGAAGATCGCGACGGCGAGGACCAGGTTCATGAAGGGGCCGGCGAACATCACGATGACGCGCTTCCACGGCTTGCGCGTGTAGAACAGCCGCGTCTCGTCGCCCGGCTGGAGCTCCTCGTACGCCGCCGACCGGGCGTCCTCGATCATGCCGCGGAACGGGGAGGTGGAGCGTGCCTCTATGCGGCCGTCGTCGCCGGGCGGGAACATGCCGATCATGCGGATGTAGCCGCCGGCCGGGATGGCCTTGACGCCGTACTCGGTCTCGCCCTTCTTCCGCGACCAGACGGTGGGGCCGAAGCCCACCATGTACTGCGGTACGCGAATGCCGAAGAGCTTGGCCGTGGAGAGGTGGCCGAGCTCGTGCCAGGCGATGGAGAACAGCAGCCCGACGCCGAAGAGCGCGATGCCGAGGATCGTCAAAAGAATCGTCATGCGCGAGCCTCCGCGGTCGCCTTCGCCGTCAGTTCACGGGCCCGGGCACGTGCCCAGGTCTCCGCCTCCAGGACGTCCTGCATGGTCAGGGAGGTTCCCCCGGCCGGGGTGCCGTGCTCGGTCACCACGGCCGTGACCGTGTCCATGATGCCGTTGAAGGGGAGCCGCCCGTCGAGGAACGCCTCCACGCACTCCTCGTTCGCGGCGTTGAACACCGCCGGGGCCGTGCCGCCGAGCTGTCCGACGTGGCGGGCGAGGCCGACGGACGGGAAGGCCTCCGTGTCGAGCGGGAAGAACTCCCAGGTGGAGGCCGTGGACCAGTCGAAAGCGGGCGCGGCGCCGGGGACGCGGTCGGGCCAGCCGATGCCGATGGCGATCGGACCGCGCATGTCGGGCGGGGTGGCCTGGGCCAGGGTGGACCCGTCGGTGAACTCGACCATCGAGTGCACGTACGACTGCGGGTGGACGACCACCTCGATGCGGTCGAAGGGGATGTCGTAGAGCAGGTGCGCCTCGATGACTTCCAGGCCCTTGTTGACGAGCGTCGCGCTGTTGACGGTGATCACCGGCCCCATGGCCCAGGTGGGGTGCGCAAGGGCGTCCTCGCGGGTGACGTGGGCCAGTTCCGCGCGCGTACGGCCGCGGAAGGGGCCGCCGGAGGCGGTGACGACCAGTTTCCGGACGTCGGCGCGGGTGCCGGCGGCCAGCGCCTGGAAGAGCGCGGCGTGCTCGGAGTCGACCGGGATGATCTGGCCCGGCTTGGCGACGGCCTTCACCAGCGGGCCGCCGACGATCAGCGACTCCTTGTTGGCGAGGGCGAGCGTCCGGCCCGCTTCGAGGGCGGCCAGGGTCGGCGCGAGGCCGATGGAGCCGGTGATGCCGTTGAGCACGGTGTGGCACTCGGAGGCGGCCACCTGGGTGGCGGCGTCCGGTCCGGCGAGGATCTCGGGCAGCGGCTCCGTGCCGTACTGCTCCTTCAGCGCCTCCCGCAGCGCGGGCACGGCCTCCTCGCGCGCCACGGCCACCGTACGCACCCGAAGCCGGCGCGCCTGCTCGGCGAGGAGCCCCGCCCGGCCGCCGGCGGCGGACAGGGCGGTGACGCGGAAGCGGTCGGGGTTGCGCAGCACCAGGTCGATGGCCTGGGTGCCGATGGACCCGGTGGAGCCCAGGACGACGACGTCCCGGCGGCCTTCGGCCGGATCGAAGGCGATGTGCGGGTCTGCGAGGGGGGCTGGGCTGTCGCTCATGCCCCCATTCTTGCCGCATCCGCGCCATGCCCGGACGCGGCATCCCCTAAGCCGGGGATGTGAACGCCTCCCAGTGGGTGTGGAAGTCCGGGAACGTCTTGCGTACGCAGCCGGGGTCGTCGAAGGAGATGCCGGGGGTACGCAGGCCGGTGACGGCGAACGACATCACGATGCGGTGGTCGCCGTGGGTGACGATCTCGGCGGGGGCCGGGGTGCCCGGGTGGATCTCGATCCAGTCCGGGCCCGTGGTGGCGGTGATGCCGAGGCGGCGGAGGTTGTCGGCGCACACCTGGAGGCGGTCGCACTCCTTGACACGGGTGTTGGCGACGTCCTCGACGCGTACCGGGCCGTCCGCGTACGGCGCCAGGGCGGCCAGGGTGGGCATGGTGTCGGAGATGTCGCGCATGTTGACGGTGAGGCCGTGGAGGCGGCCGGTGCCGCGCACGGTGGTCCCGTCCGCGGCGATCGTGACGTCGGCGCCCATGCGGCGCAGGACGTCGACGAAGCCGAGGTCGCCCTGGAGGGCGCCGGTGCCGAGCCCGGGGACGGTGACCTCGCGGCCGGTGAGGGCGGCGGCGGCGAAGAAGTAGCTCGCGGTGGAGGCGTCGGGCTCGACGGCGTAGGTGGTGGCGCGGTAGCCGGTGGGCGGCACGGTGAAGACGTCGCCGTCGCGGGTGGGGCGGGCGCCGAAGGACCGCATCATCGCGAGGGTGATGTCGACGTACGGCTCCGAGACCAGGTCCGTCACGGTGATGGACAGGCCCTCGGCGGTGAGCGGGCCGAGCATCAGCAGGGCGGTGAGGTACTGGGACGACTGGCCCGCGTCCAGGGTGACCGCGCCGCCCTTGACGCCACGGGCGGCGATCCGCAGCGGGTGGTGGCCCTCGGCCTCCTCGTGGCGCAGGTCGACGCCCAGGGTGCGCAGGGCCTGGGTGAGCGGTGCGAGGGGGCGGCGGCGCATCTGCGCGGAGGCGTCGAACCGGAAGTCGCCGTGCCCGGTGGCGGCGAGCGCCGGCAGGAACCGGGCGGTGGTGGCGCCGTCACGGCAGTGGACGTCGGCGGCCGTGGCGGCGGGCCCGGCGGGGCGGCCCTGGATCCGCCACCGGTGCGCGGCGCGCTCGACCTCGTACCCGAGGGCGCTGAGCCCCTGGGCGAACCCTTCGGTGTCGTCGGAGGCGAGGGGGCGGACGAGCGTGGTGGTGCCCTCTGCCGCGGCGGCGAGGAACAGGGCGCGGGCGGTGACGGACTTGGAGCCGGGGATGTCGATGACGGTCACGGCGCCATCCTGCCGTTCCGGGCGGGACGGGCGCCGGGCGTCTCAGGTGCTGGGCGGCGGGCGCGCCGGGCGGCGGGCGGGCGTGTTCGGCTGTGTCCCCCGCGTTGTGTGCGGGGCGACACGGCGGAACGGTTTCGCTCGGCGCGCCGGTCCGGGGAACATGTTCGCGGACACCATGTGCCGGGGCCGCGCGGTCGTTCGGGGGACGCGGCCGGGCCACGTCATCCGGGGGGATGCCATGGACACAGCTGTACGCGCGCGGGCGACGGGCAGGGGACGCGGCGTGCTGGAGGGGGCGTTCGCGCTGCTGGAGGCCCTGCGGCAGCACGGCGACGAGGCGGGGGTGACCGAGCTCGCGGTCGCCTGCGGGGTACCCAAGAGCACGGCCCACCGGCTGCTGGAGCAGTTGGTGGCCCTGGAGGCCGTCGAGCGCCGTGGTCTGCGCTACCGGCTGGGCGCGCAGCTCTACCGGCTCGGCCAGGCGTGGCAGCCGCACCCGGGGCTGCGCGCGGCGGGACGACTGCCGCTGCACCGGCTGCGGGCGGCCACCGGGGGCAGTGCGGTGCTGGCGGTGCTGCGCGAGGAGCAGGCCCTGACCGTGTGTTCGGTGCCCGGCCGGGTGGAGCCGCTGGTGCCGGTCCGCGACGGTGAGGCGTTCTCGCTGGACACGGCGCTGGGCAAGGCGCTGCGCGGCCCGGTGCGCGGCGGTGCCGTACTGGACCGGGAGGACGTGGTCGCCGGGGTGTGCTGTGCCGCGCTGCCGGTGCGGTCGCCGGCGGGGGCCGTGGTGGGGGCGGTGGCCGCGATGGTCGGGTCGGGCCAGCGGCTGGAGGTGGTGGCGGGCCGGGTCGCCGAGGCGGCCTCCGCCGTGTCCCGCGCGCTGGCCCGGTCGGGGGCCGAGGTGGTGCCGTGAGGGCGTGGCCCGGGGTGTTCCGCTCAGTGGAACGCGCGTAGATACGGGGTGGTCCGGGCGGGCAGGGTGGAGTCGTGCCGGGGGACGGCACGGGCCCCGCGGAACGACGCGGGGCCACCACACCATCCATGGGGGAGAACGACAATGCGTGGAATCGCTCGAGTGGCCGCGGCCGCCTTCCTGTCGATCGCCGGCGCCGCCGGGTTCGCCGGGACGGCCCAGGCCGAGCCGATCGACTACGTCCGCATCGAACTGCTGGAGCTGACCTGCCACCAGCAGAGCGAGGGCGACCACGACGAGGCCTACCTGAAGGTCACCGACGCCAACGGCAATGCCGTCAAGGTGTGGCCGGGCAACCTCAAGTACCAGACGATGGGCCCGGGTTACGTACGGTCGATGACCGACGGCAACGGCAACGCGGCCCTGGTCCTCGGCAAGGAGCAGGCGCGCACCATGACGCTGTGGGACTACGACACGACGAGCGGCGACGACAAGCTGGGCGCGACGCTCGCCACCGGCAGCGAGGCGGGTGCCGAGATCCAGTACCGCTCGCTCGAAGGGTCCGGCGGCGTCTACACCATCGCCTACCGGGTCATCGACATCTGACGGGCCCCGCGGCGGGGGGGGGGGGGGGGGGGGGGGGGGGGGGGGGGGGAGGAAGGCAGACACAGCAACCGTGCGGAACTGCGGGAGGGAGAGGGTAAGCA
>NZ_JBWKJV010000024.1:5758-101464 GCF_056432045.1 Streptomyces sp. NPDC045701
GACATACGTTGAGCAGACCGAGCACACATCCTCCCCCCCCCCCCCCCCGCCCCCCCCCCCCCCCCCCCCCCACCCCCCCCCCCCCCCCCCCCCCCCCCCCCCCGCCTCCGTACGCCGTTCGGGGCCGGTCAGCGGATGGGGCGGTGCACGTTCTCCCTGGCCGACGGGCCGGGGGTGGCGTCGGCGATCCAGGCGCCGTCGCCGCTGGGGTCGATGATGCCCTCCTCCAGCCAGGTGTACGTGCCGGACAGCACGCCCTTGACGACCGTGCGGTCGAGGTCGTCGGTGTTCGTCCAGAGCCGGCCGAACAGCTCCTCCACGCGGATGCGGGACTGGCGGCAGAAGGCGTCCGCCAGCTGGTACGCCTCGCGGCCGTGGTCGCCGGTGGAGCGCAGCAGCTCCGCGCGTACGCAGGCGGCGCTCATCGCGAACAGCTCCGCGCCGATGTCGACGATCCGGCCGAGGAAGCCCTGCTTGGTCTCCATGCGGCCCTGCCACCGGGACATGGCGTAGAAGGTGGACCGGGCCAGCTTCCGGGAGGTGCGTTCGACGTAGCGGAGGTGGGCGGACAGGTCGGTGTGACCGGCGGGGTGGAAGTCCCCGTACGCGCGCGGCAGCTGGCCCGGTCCGGCGACGAGCTTCGGCAGCCAGCGGGCGTAGAAGACGCCGGCCTGGGCGCCCGCCCTCGCCTTGTCGCCGAAGGTCTTGTCGGGGTCGATGATGTCGCCGGCGACCGCGAGGTGGGCGTCGACGGCCTCACGGGCGATCAGCAGGTGCATGATCTCGGTGGAGCCCTCGAAGATGCGGTTGATCCGCAGGTCGCGCAGGAGCTGTTCGGCGGGGACGGCGCGCTCGCCGCGGGCGGCGAGGGACTCGGCGGTCTCGTATCCGCGGCCGCCGCGGATCTGGACGAGTTCGTCGGCGATGAGCCAGGCCATCTCGGAGCCGTAGAGCTTGGCGAGGGCGGCTTCGATGCGGATGTCGTTGCGGTCCTCGTCGGCCATCTGACTGGAGAGGTCGACGACGGCTTCGAGGGCGAAGGTGGTGGCGGCGATGAAGGAGATCTTCGCGCCGACGGCCTCGTGGTGGGCGACGGGCTTGCCCCACTGTTCGCGGACGGAGGTCCATTCGCGGGCGATCTTCAGGCACCACTTGCCGGCGCCGACGCACATGGCGGGCAGGGACAGGCGTCCGGTGTTGAGCGTGGTGAGCGCGATCTTCAGGCCGGCGCCCTCGGGGCCGATGCGGTTGGCGGCGGGGACGCGTACCCGGTGGAAGCGGGTGACGCCGTTCTCCAGGCCGCGCAGGCCCATGAAGGAGTTGCGGTTCTCGACGGTGACGCCGTCCGAGCCGGCCTCGACGATGAACGCGGTGATGCCGCCCTTGTGGCCCTCGGACTTCGGTACGCGGGCCATGACGACCATCAGGTCGGCGACGACGCCGTTGGTGGTCCACAGCTTGACGCCGTCGATGACGTACGCGTCACCGTCCGGGACGGCGGTGGTGGCGAGGCGCGCGGGGTCGGACCCGACGTCGGGCTCGGTGAGGAGGAAGGCGGAGATGTCGGTGCGGGCGAGGCGCGGGAGGTAGGTCTCCTTCTGCTCGGGGGTGCCGAACTGCTTGAGCGGCTGCGGCAGGCCGATCGACTGGTGGGCGGAGAGCAGGGCGCCGACGGCCGGGCTGACGGAGCCGACCAGGGCGAGGGCCTTGTTGTAGTACACCTGGGTGAGGCCGAGGCCGCCGTACTTGGTGTCGATCTTCATCCCGAGCGCGCCGAGCTCCTTGAGGCCGTCGATGACGGCGTCGGGGATGCGCGCCTCGCGCTCGATCAGGGCGCCGTCGATCTTCGTCTCGCAGAAGTCCCGCAGTTTGGCCAGAAACTCCTCGCCCCGCTGGGCCTGTTCGGTGGCGGGCATCGGATGCGGGTGGATGAGGTCGAGCCGGAAGCGGCCGAGGAACAGTTCCTTGGCGAAACTGGGTTTGCGCCAGTCCTGTTCACGGGCGGCCTCGGCGACCTGACGGGCTTCGCGCTCGGAGACCTTGGGCTGGTGGTGGGGGCCGGACATGGTGGGCTCACCTCGCCGCGTTCGGGGGCGGCCGGCCGGTGGTCCCGCCGACCGGTGTCACTCGACCGTATTACCCGATGACGGCGAGTACGAAAAGGCGGCCGGGCCCCCGCACAGCGCGTTCCCGAAATTGGCCTCTGACCTGCGGTGTTGCCCTGACCTGCGGATCTGCCGGACGGATCTTCCCGCATCTTCACTCGTTCGACCGCATCCAACCGCGTACGCCGCCCCTCGTGTTCCCGTGGGAACAGACCTGGGAACAGGCCGCCGAAGCTGGCCGGGAACCAGCGCCCCGAGGGTGGGCGACAGAAAGGGCCCGGCGGCCGGCCACCGGGCCCTCGTACATCCCGTCATCTGCCTGCGGAGCAAGGAACGGGACGCTCCCGCCCAGACCTCTCCAGGTCGCCGGCGAGCACGGACACTTCTCGGACCTTGGCCGATTCGCGCGACAGACACCAGGTCGTGTCTCCCGCAACAGTCGCCGAATGTCAATCCTTCAACTTTTCACCCGTTCGAGCTAACCGCCACCGGTCTTGACCAGCGCCGCCGGCCGTCGGGGCAGTGGCCCCGGCCGGTCAGGCGGCGTGTACCCGGTCCACCAGGTGCCGGAGCCGGTCGTCCAGGAGCGCGGTCGCGTCGCCGCCGCTGATGCCGTCCAGCGCGCCCATGGCCGTCACGATGACGTCGCCGAGTTCCTGCTCCACGTCCTCCCACGTGTGCGCCGCGCCCGGCTCGTGGCCGCGCGGGTTCGCCCCGAGCGCGCCGAGGACCGTGATCGCGACCCGGCCCATGTCCTGGCTGATCTCCAGGACGCGCAGCAACCGGGCATCACCGGCCGGCGCCTCGGCGGCGTCCGCCTCCTCGCGGGCCCCGAACCGGGAGGCGAGCACCTTGCCGCCGTCCGCGCTGATGGTGTCCAGGGCGACCATCGCCGTAACGATGACGTCGGACAGCTCCTTCCGCACGTCCGCCCACGTGTGAGACGCCCCCTTCCGGGGGTTGGCGCCGAGTGCGCCATGTACCGCCTCCGCGACCTCCCCCAGCTCCTCGGAAATCTTGATCACGCGCAGCAGCCGGGCGTCATCCACCGTGGACGGGGCGGCCTCCGCGTCCAACCACACCCGCAGCCGCTCCACGTGGTGCCATGTCTCGCCGTTCAACTCGTCCTCCGCTCCCGCCCGCTACCCGGACGAACCGGCGTGGCCTCAACCCGGCCCCACCAGCGCATCTCTGTGCTGTTCAACTCTCTCCGCCGGCACGGGAGCGCGCGGGGGCTTGAACCTGTTCGGCGGATACGGACTCGCTGATCCGCTCCCTGCATCGCTCGGCGCCGTGAGAGTGCTCCGGTGTTCCCACCGTGTTCCCAAGGGTGCACAGGAACGGGGCGACATCCCCACCATCCCAGCAGGTCGGCGCCCGAATGAACAGAGACGGCCGGAGCCCCCGCACAGTGGGCTCCGGCCGCCGGTCTGGGCCGTACGAGTGGTGCGCCGTTACAGGGCGAGGCCCGTGAGGACCAGCACGCGCTCGTAGGTGTAGTCGTCCATCGCGTACCGGACGCCCTCGCGGCCGACGCCGGACTGCTTGGCGCCGCCGTACGGCATCTGGTCGGCGCGGTAGGACGGGACGTCGCCGATGATCACGCCGCCGACCTCGAGGGCACGGTGGGCGCGGAAGGCGGTCCGGAGGTCGTGGGTGAACACGCCCGCCTGGAGGCCGAACCTGGAGTCGTTGACCTTGGCGAAGGCTTCCTTCTCGCCGTCGACCTTGTGCAGGGTGAGGACCGGGCCGAAGACCTCCTCGCAGGCGAGGGTGGTGTCGGCGGGGAGGTCCTCCAGGACGGTGGGCGCGTAGGTGGCGCCGTCGCGCTTGCCGCCGGTGAGCAGCTTCGCGCCGGCCGCGACGGCCTCGTCGACCCATGCCTCGACGCGCTTGGCGGCGTCCTCGCTGACCAGGGGGCCGACGTCGGTGGTGTCGTCGGACGGGTCGCCGGTGCCCTGTGCCGCGACGGCGGCGGTCACCTTGGCGACCAGGCGGTCGTAGACGGAGGCGTCGGCGATGACCCGCTGCACCGAGATGCAGGACTGGCCGCCCTGGTAGTTGGAGAAGGTGGCGATGCGGGTCGCGGCCCAGTCCAGGTCCTCCTCGGAGGACCAGTCGCCGAGGACGACGGCGGCGGCGTTGCCGCCCAGCTCCAGGGTGCAGTGCTTGTGCGGTACGGACTCCTGGATGGCGTAGCCGACCTTGTCGGAGCCGGTGAAGGAGATGACCGGCAGGCGCTCGTCCTTGACCAGGGCCGGCATGCGGTCGTTGGTGACCGGCAGGATCGACCAGGAGCCGGCCGGCAGGTCGGTCTCGGCGAGCAGCTCGCCCAGGATGAGACCGGACAGCGGCGTGGCCGGGGCGGGCTTGAGGATGATCGGGGCGCCGACGGCGATGGCCGGGGCGACCTTGTGGGCGCACAGGTTCAGCGGGAAGTTGAACGGCGCGATGCCGAGGACGACGCCCTTGGGGAAGCGGCGGGTCAGGCCCAGTCGGCCGGTGCCGCCGGCGTCGGTGTCGAGGCGCTGGGCGTCACCGCCGTTGAAGCGGCGGGCCTCCTCGGCGGCGAAGCGGAAGACGGAGACGGCACGGCCGACCTCGCCGCGGGCCCACTTGATGGGCTTGCCGTTCTCGGCGGAGATCAGCTGGGCGATCTCCTCGGTGCGCTCGGCGAGCCGCTTCGACACGTGGTCGAGGGCGGCGGCGCGGACGTGGGCCGGGGTGGCCGCGAACTCGTCGGTCACCGCGTGGGCGGCGGCCACGGCCTCTTCGACCTGGGCCTCGGTGGGCACGCTCACCCGGCCGACGGTGCGGCCGTCCCAGGGGGAGGTGACGTCGAAGGTGGTCTCGCCGGTGGCCTGGCGGCCGGCCAGCCAGAAGGCGGTGGCAGTCATGAGTGGATCCGGCCCTTTCGAAGCTGTGCGGGGTGGGGGGTTCCTCTGCTCACACGTTAGGGCCGGGGAAGCGCGCGGTCGCTTGTCCGGGATGGAGTGGTGCCGGGTGTCAGTTTCGCCGTTCCGTACTGACGATGAGGCACACCCCGGCCACGACGACGGCACCGCCGAGGGCGATCGGCCAGGTCACGGCTTCGCCGAGGATCAGGGCACCGAGGGCGACGGCGACGACGGGGTTGACGTAGGCGTATGTGGCGACGAGGGAGAGCGGGGCGGTCTGCAGGAGCCAGGCGTAGGCGGTGAAGGCGAGCAGGGAGCCGAAGAGGACGAGGTAGCCGAAGGCGGTCCAGGACCGGGTGGAGAAGTCGGTGACGTCCAGGCCGTGGTGTTCGCCGCGGAGCAGCCCGGCCAGGAGGCAGCCGAGGCCGCCGGCGATCATCTCGTACGCGCTGGCCGTGAAGGGGTTGGCGGGCATGGGAATGCGGGACGCGGAGAAGGACCCGGACGACCACAGGAGCGAGGCTACGATGACGGTGACGACGCCGCCGATCCGCACCTCGCCGCTGAGGCCGGGGAGGGTGAGGACGGCGAGCCCGGCGAGGCCGAGGAGGACGCCGGTGTACGCGGCGGCGCCGGGGCGCTCGCCGAACGCCGTCCGCAGCAGGACGACCCAGGCGGGGACGACCGCGACGAGCAGGGCGGCGAGGCCGGAGGGGACGGAGGTCTCGGCGAGGACGACGAGTCCGTTGCCCCCGAGGAGCAGGAACAGTCCCACCAGGGCGGCGGAGGCGAGTTGCCGGCGGCCGACCCTGAGCACGCCGATGCCCTTCCGCCAGGCCAGCAGGGCGGCGAGGAGCACCCCGGCGAGGACGAACCTGCCACCGGCGGAGAGGAAGGGCGGCATGGTCTCGACGACGACGCGGATGCCGAGGTAGGTGGATCCCCACACCACGTACACGATGGCCAGCGCGGCCCAGACCGGGCCGGGGATGCGGCGTGCGGGCCTCCCGGTGAGACCGGTGAGGGGGGTGGTGGTGGGGGCCGGATCGGTGGCGCGTCTTGTCATGTACCGGAGACTATGGAGCCGCCGGGCGGTACGGCAAGATTCCTGCCCGGCATCGGGCAGGACCAGGGTGGTTGTCAGCGGTTTTGCGACATGGTGGTGGGGCCGGAGGTGTGGGGGTCCCCGGCCGGGCCCGCGTCGGCCCGCCCCGCCGGGCGGCAGCGGTCCGCGCCGGGCGCGGAGAGGCGGGTGTGGCCTGGGCCGGGGCCGGAGCACGCCCGGAGACGGGCGGGGCCCGCCGCCGGGCCGGGGCCGGCGCGTCAGGGTGTGGGGGCGCCGCCGGTGGCCTTGAGGGCGAGCCACAGCTCCATCCGGACGTCCGGGTCGTCCAGCGAGCGGCCCAGGATCTCCTCGACGCGGCGCATCCGGTACCGCAGCGTGTGCCGGTGGACGCCCAGGTCGGCCGCCGCCGCGTCCCACTGGCCGTGGCGGGACAGCCAGGCGCGCAGGGAGGCGACCAGGTCGCCGCGGCCGGTCGCGTCGTGTTCGTACAGGGCCCGGAGCATGCCGTCGGCGAAGGCGCGCACGGCGTCGTCCGCGAGGAGGGGCAGCACGGAGCCGGCCGCCAGGTCCTCGTGCTCGACCAGGGCGCGGCCACGCCGGCGGGCCACCGACAGGGCCTGCTCGGCCTGCTTGTACGCGGCGGCCACCGCTATCGGGCCGGTCGGGGCCGAGAGCCCGATCACGACCCCGGCCTCCTCCGCCTCCTTCTCGGCGTACGCCCCGCAGGCGCCGGCCACCGCGCCCCCGTCCCCGGCCAGCACCACCAGCCGCTCGTCGCCCTCCGGCACCGTGAGTACGGCCTCGGCGGTGCGGGCGGCCGCCGCTTCCAGCGACTCGGCGAGCGCGGACAGCGGCGCCTCGGCGGCCGGGTCGCGCTCGGCCGTGGCCGGCTCCGCGATCAGCAGCCGGAACGGGGCGTCGAGCAGGCCCCCGTACAGGTCGCCCGCCACCGTCCGGGCGTGGTCGGGCTGCCCGGCCAGCATCATGCGCAGCACCGCCACACCGAGCCGCTGCTCGGCCGCCTGGAGGGAGCGGGACCGCTCGGTGGTGAGCGTCAGCAGGGCGATGGCCGAGTGGACGGCGTAACGTTCCGCCGTCCCGAGGGGCGCGCCCGTGCCGACCGCCAGGGCGCCGCGCACCCGACGCCCGCTGCCCAGCGACTGGAGCTCGACCCGGTCGTCGGTGCCGCCGACCACGGCGCTCGCGGGCGCCGACCGCTCCCGCAGCCGCTGCACGTCGGGGGTGAGCCGCGCCGCGCGGCGGGCCGCCCACTCGGGCGCCGCGGCCAGCACGGCGCCGGACGCGTCGTACAGCGCGGCCCAGCCGTCGACGTGGCCGGCCAGCCGGGCGACCACCGCGGCCGGGCCCTCGGCGAGGGCCGCCCGCGTCATCTCCCGCTGGGCCTCGAACCCGGCCGTCACCGCCCGGTACTGGTCAGCCGCCAGGGCCGCCGACACCGCCTTGGAGATGGCGAGGAACGGGGTGCGGCGCGGTACCTCCAGCAGCGGCAGGCCCTCGTCCCGGGCGGCGTCCACGAGAGCCTGCGGGATCTCGTCGTAGTTGACGCCGACGGCGAAGCCCAGCCCGACGACACCGGCTCCGGACAGCCGCTTGACGTAGCGGCGCATGGCTTCCGGGTTCTCGGCGTCGAGCTTCATGGCGGTGACCATGAGCAGCTCGCCGCCCTCCATATAGGGGACGGGGTCGGCGAGCTCGCTGACGTGCGCCCAGCGCACGGGTGTGTCGAGACGGTCCTCCCCGGCGCGGACGGTGAGCTTCAGCGCCGAGTGCTGGACGAGCGAGGCGAGCGTGAGCGGCATGGCGAGACCGTCGGACTTTCGGGAGGTGAGGCACGGAGGGTTTTTCGCCGTCCCGTATGAACGACACCCTTCAATTCTGCCAGGGTGGCATGTCGCTTCAGGTCCGCAGGTCGACCAGGAGCGGGGGAACGTGCTCCCCGCGTACCCCCGTCAGGGACAGTACGGCATGCCCGGGGGGCACGGCGTGCGCCAGGTCGGAGGCGGACCAGCGCTGCCGCTCGACCTCCCGCACGGTGACCGCCTCGGCCGTCGCCGCCTTGCCGGTGACCAGGCGGCGGAGGAAGTGGAGCGCCTTGGTGAGCGGCTCGTCGGAGATGATCTGCCGGTTGGTCACGTCCCGTGTCTGCACCCATTCGGTGCCCCAGGTCTCGGCGAACCGCCCGCCGTCCCAGGGCGCGATCCCCGCGAACGCCATCCTGCACCCCACCGCGCCCAGGAGCGGGCCGCGCAGCGCCTCGGGCACGTCCTCCAGGGTCCGCAGCGCCAGGACGACGCCCGCGTGGGCCGAACGCAGCCGCTGGACGGCGCGCACGGAGTCGGCGGTGACCGTGTACGTGGCGTCGTCCAGCACCAGGCAGGCGAACAGGGACCGGTCCGCCCGGCCCAGCGCCGCCTCGGTGAACTGGGCCAGCAGCAGCCGGGCGACGATCCGGGACGCCTCGGCGTGCCCGCGCTCAGGCAGGTCGACGCGGACGCGCAGCGGGTGCTCGATGGCGCGCAGCGAGAAGCGGCGCCCTTCGGTGTCGGTGCGGAAGAACCGCGCGAACGCGGGCCGGTCGAGGAACGCGATCCGCTCCGCCAGCAGCACCCCGATGTCGTCGCCGCGCTCGGCCTGCCGCTCCCGCGCGTCCAGCTCGCGCAGCTGCGCCGGGTCGCCGGCCACCGCGGCGCGCAGCTCGGCCAGCGCCCCCGGCGCCCCGCCGAGCAGCTCGCGCAGCTCCGGTACGGCGGGGAAGTGGCCGTGCGCGGCGCGGTAGGGGCCGATGAGCTGGGCCAGCGCGGTGGCGGCGCGGCGGCTGTCGGGGACGAGGTCGCCGACGAGCGCCTCGGCGAGCATCCGGGCGGCCTCGTCGGGGTCGTCGGCGCCGCCGTAGAGGTCGAGGTCGTGGGTGGAGTCGGGGCGGCCGACGGAGACGACGAGGTCGAACGCCTGGTCGGGGGCGAGGGCGGTGCCGTGGGCGGTCACCGCGACGACGGCGGCGCGGTTGGCGAGCGCCTGGAGGCACAGGGACTCCACGACCGGGCGGATCAGCCGGACCGTCTTCCCGGAGCCGGCGGGCCCGACGGCGAGGAGCGAGGTGCCGAGCACGGCGGGCTCCAAGGCGACGCCGGTCGTCCGGCGGCCGTAGGGGTTGCGGGGGTGGTCGGCCGCGGTGCCGATCCGTACCTGGGCGGTGGCCAGGTCGTGCGCGGCGGTCCGCACTGGCAGGTCGCGCACGCCCGAGGGGTGCGCGCAGGCGGCGGGTCCGTGGGCGCGCACGGCGTCGGTGAACGCGGCGAGCCGGTCGGGGTGGGTCCGTACGCCCTGCCAGGCCCGCCGGATGCGGGCGTAGTCCACGTCGCGCAGCGCCCCGGACCTGGTGGCCTCGGCCAGCCGGGCCGCCGCGTCGGTGAGCCCGGCGTCGCGCAGGTCGGGCCAGTCGACGGGGTCGGCGTCCGGGGGCGGCGGCGGGGGCGGGGCGTCCTTCTTCCTGGCGTAGCGGCGCCAGATCTCGGGGATGTGCCCGACCCGGGCGAAGAACACCAGCAGGCCGCCGCCGACGACGGCGTAGTAGACGTAGCTGGCGGTGGCCCAGGTGCCGGGTTCCGAGCGCCACTCGTCGGGGGTGAGCACGAGCAGCGGCCACAGCCAGTAGTAGCCCAGGTACCCGTTCCACAGCAGGGACCACAGGAGCCACCCGCTGAGCAGGGCGATCATCGCGCCGGCGAACAGCCGCCGGGCGGGCACCACCTCCGGCTCCTCCGCCGGGCGAGGCCGGTGCCCGAACCGCCACACGCCGGGCTCGGCGGGCGGGCGGGGGGTGCGCAGCCACTGGACGGTGCCGCCGCCGGCGGGCGCCGGGGCGTGCCGGGGCGGAGGCGGC
Source organism: Streptomyces sp. NPDC045701 (assembly GCF_056432045.1). NCBI lineage: Bacteria > Bacillati > Actinomycetota > Actinomycetes > Kitasatosporales > Streptomycetaceae > Streptomyces > Streptomyces sp. NPDC045701. Next base: position 15,731 of record NZ_JBWKJV010000024.1, read on the forward strand.
ACGGGCGGTTTCGCCACGTGGCCGCGCCGTGCCTCGTACGTACCGTCGGTGTCCATGAAGCCCTGCCCCCTGACCAGCCAGGTCCCGCGCGTCTGTGCCCCGTCAATCTAGCCGCCCGGGCCGGGCGGTTCACCGACCTGTGGACAACTGCGGGGCGGCGGGTGTCCGGGGCGTGCGGGGCCGCTATGTCCGTCCCGGACAAGGACACGGCCCCGACCACTCCCGAACGGAGCATGCCCGCGGCCCCCCACCCCGCCTAGCCTGCGGAAGAAAGAGAAGCAGCGTCCGAAAGACCCCACCCCAGGAGCCCCGCATGACCGAAATCCCGCAGGAGCGCCGCGTCGTCACCGCCATCCCCGGCCCGAAGTCGCAGGAGCTTCAGGCCCGCCGCCTGTCCGCGGTCGCGGGCGGCGTGGGCTCCGTGCTGCCGGTCTTCACGACCCGTGCCGGTGGCGGCGTGATCGAGGACGTCGACGGCAACCGCCTGATCGACTTCGGTTCCGGCATCGCCGTGACCTCCGTGGGCGCCTCCGCCGAGGCCGTCGTGCGCCGGGCGAGCGCCCAGCTGGAGCAGTTCACGCACACCTGTTTCATGGTCACGCCGTACGAGGGGTACGTCGAGGTCTGCGAGGCGCTCGCCGAGCTCACCCCGGGCGACCACGCCAAGAAGTCCGCGCTGTTCAACAGCGGTGCCGAGGCCGTCGAGAACGCGGTCAAGATCGCCCGCTCGTACACCAAGCGCCAGGCCGTCGTGGTCTTCGACCACGGCTACCACGGCCGTACGAACCTCACGATGGCGCTGACCGCCAAGAACATGCCGTACAAGCACGGCTTCGGCCCGTTCGCGCCCGAGGTCTACCGCGTTCCGGTCGCGTACGGCTACCGCTGGCCGACCGGCGCCGAGAACTGCGGCCCCGAGGCCGCCGCGCAGGCGATCGACCAGATCACCAAGCAGATCGGCGCCGAGAACGTCGCCGCGATCATCATCGAGCCGGTGCTGGGCGAGGGTGGCTTCATCGAGCCGGCCAAGGGCTTCCTGCCGGCCATCGTGAAGTTCGCCAACGACAACGGCATCGTCTTCGTCGCCGACGAGATCCAGTCCGGCTTCTGCCGGACCGGCCAGTGGTTCGCCTGTGAGGACGAGGGCGTCGTCCCGGACCTGATCACCACCGCCAAGGGCATCGCGGGCGGTCTGCCGCTCGCCGCCGTGACCGGCCGCGCCGAGATCATGGACTCCGTGCACGGCGGTGGCCTGGGCGGCACCTACGGCGGCAACCCGGTGGCCTGCGCCGGTGCGCTCGGCGCCATCGAGACGATGAAGGAGCTCGACCTCAACGGCAAGGCCAAGCGCATCGAGGAGGTCATGAAGGGCCGCCTCGCCGCCATGCAGGAGAAGTACGAGATCATCGGCGACATCCGCGGCCGCGGCGCCATGATCGCGATCGAGCTGGTGAAGGACCCGGCGACCAAGGAGCCGCACCCGGAGGCCGCCGGCGCGCTCGCCAAGGCCTGCCACGCCGAGGGCCTGCTGGTCCTGACCTGTGGCACCTACGGCAACGTGCTGCGCTTCCTGCCGCCGCTGGTGATCGGCGAGGACCTGCTGAACGAGGGCCTCGACATCATCGAGAGCGCGTTCGCCGGCGTGTGACGCCCGGCGACCGGTTGTGAAGAAGCCGTGGGGGGCCGATGGCGGGATGGAGATCCGCCTGTCGGCCCCCCGTTCTCTGCCGTACGGTTTCTGCAGATGAGAGAAACACCCCGTCCGCAGGGAACCGCGGACGGCTCCGGGACGGAGCCTCCCCAGCCTCGTCCTGGTCGTGCCTTCGCGCACACCACTGGAGCCTTCGGCTCCGGTTTTCCTCACCGATCGGACAGTCGCCCGCCCCACACCCCCCGGGGCGCGCGGCACACCGGTCCAGCCGGCCGCCCCGGAACCACCCCCCCTGTTCCGGGGCGGCCGGCTCTTCTCCTGGCCCTGACCGTGATGCTGCCGGTCGTCTTCGGGCTGATCACCTGGCAGGTCGTGGCCCACGGCCCGCTCGCCCGGCTGGACGAACGCGCGAGCCGCGCGCTGGCCGGCCGGGGCCCCGAGCCGCTGACCGAGCTCCTCGCCGATCTGGGCAACACGCAGGTCGCCCTCCCCGTCCTGGCCGCCGCGGCGGCGTACGCGGTGTGGCGCGGCCGCCGGGTCCAGGCGCTGTACGCGGCGCTCGCCATGGCGCTGGTACCGGCGGTGGTCGTGCCCCTGAAACTGCTCGTGGACCGGGTCGGTCCGCTCACCGCGGAGTCCGGTTACTACCCGTCGGGGCACACCGCGACCGCGCTGGTCGCGTACGGCGGCGCGGCGCTGCTGGTCCACCGGCGCCTGGTGCCCGTCGCCGTGCTGCTGACGGTGGCGACGGGCACCGGGCTGGTGCTGCGGGGCTACCACTGGCCGCTGGACGTGGTGGCCAGCGTGTGTCTGTTCACCCTCCTCCGGGTCGTCCCCCGCCGGTTCAGCCCCATCCGTAGGCGTCGAAGTTCCGGGAGAACTCCCCGCCGTTGAACCGGTCCCAGTTGACCGACCAGGTCATCAGACCGCGCAGCCCGGGCCAGGCGCCGTGCGTCCGGTACGTGCCGCAGTTCACCGTCCGCGTCAGGCAGTCGAGCGCCTTGTTCACCTCGGCCGGCGCGGTGTGGCCGTTGCCCGCCTGCGAGGAGGCCGGCAGGCCGATGGCGACCTGCTCGGGGCGCAGCGGCGGGAAGAACCGCGCCGCGTCGCCCGCCACCGGGAAGCCGGTGAGGAGCATGTCCGTCATGGCGATGTGGAAGTCGGCGGTGCCCATGGAGTGGTACTGGTTGTCCAGGCCCATGATCGGACCGGAGTTGTAGTCCTGGACGTGCAGCAGGGTGAGGTCGTCGCGCAGGGCGTGGATGACGGGCAGGTAGGCGCCGGCGCGCGGATCCTGGCCGCCCCAGGGGCCGGAGCCGTAGAACTGGTACCCCAGCTGGACGAAGAAGGTCTCGGGGGCCATGGTGAGCACGAATCCGGGGCCGTACCTGGCCTTCAGCGTCTTCAGTGCCGAGATCAGGTTGACGACGACCGGGCTGGTCGGGTTGCGGAAGTCCGTGTCACCGGTGTTCAGGGACAGCGAGTGGCCCTCGAAGTCGATGTCGAGGCCGTCGAGGCCGTACTCGTCGATGATCCGGGAGACCGACGAGACGAAGGTGTCGCGGGCCGCGGTGGTGGAGAGCTGCACCTGGCCGTTCTGGCCGCCTATGGAGATCAGCACCTTCTTGCCCGCCGCCTGCTTGGCCCTGATGGCGGCCTTGAAGTCGGTGACCGACTCGACGTTCGGGCACTCGGTCGCCGGGCAGAGGCGGAAGCGGATGTCGCCGGAGGTGCCGGAGGTCGGTTCGCCGAAGGCGAGGTTGATGACGTCCCAGGAGTCGGGGACGTCGGCCATCCGCGTGTAACCGGAGCCGTTGGCGAAGCTCGCGTGGAGGTAGCCCACGAGGGCGTGGGCGGGCAGGCCGCCGTCCGGCTGCCCGCCGCCGGGAGGCGTGGTCACGGTCACGGGTGCCGACTTGGCGGACTCACCGGCGGTGTTCACGGCGGTGACCTGGAAGGTGTACGAGGTGGCCGGCGCGAGACCGGTGACGGTCGCCGAGGGGCCGGTCGCCGTCAGGAGCCGGGTCCCGCCCCGGTAGACGTGGTAGGAGGTCGCGCCGGTGACGGGCGACCAGGTGAGCGGCACGGTGGTCGAGGTGGCCTGCCCGGCGGTCAGCCCGGCGGGAGCGGCCGGCACCTGGACGGGGTCGCCGCCCGGGCCCAGCAGGGAGATGTCGTCGGCGTGGTAGGCGCCGGTGCCGTACCAGCCGTGGGTGTGGAGGGTGACGGTCCGGGTGGCGGCACCGGTGCGGAAGGTGGTGGTCAGGCGCTGCCAGTCGGGGGCGGACTGGGCCCAGGTGGAGACGTCGGTGGTGCCGGTGCCGGTCGCGCCGAGGTGGACGTAACCGCCGCGCACCCAGCCGCTCAGGGTGTACGTGGAGTCCGGCCGCACCGCGACGGTCTGGGCGCACCTGGCGTTGTCGCTGCCCGCCGGGGTGGCCTGGAGGGCCTTGGTGCCGCCGTGCACGGGCGCGGTGACGACCGTCCCGCTGCCCGCCGAGCAACTCCAGCCGTCCAGGCCCGCCTCGAAGCCGCCGTTGCGCGCGAGGTCGGCGTCGGCGGCGTGCGCGGCGGAGGTGACGCCGCCGAGGGTGAGCAGGGCCGCGACGGCGACGGCGAGGGGTCTGAGGGAGGTGCGGTCCACAACTGCCTCCGGGAGTGGGGGAATCGGGGTGGAGCGCCGCACAACCTGGTCCAGACCAATCAGGTTGTCAAGACCTCTGACACCCCGCGCCCGCCGCACCCGGCCCGGCGGTCAGGGCTCCTGACGTTCCGCCAGGCGGGCAGCCGCCCGGGCCGGGCCGGTCGACGAGCCGGCACAGGACGTCGAGCGCGGGGCGGCCGAGCCGGGCCGGGACGATGAGCACGTCCCCGTGCCAGCGGGCAGGAGCGCGACCCCGAGGGGGTTGCGCTCCCACTCCCACCGGCAGGCCCCGGGATCCGGCGCCACCGCTGCCAGCCACTCCACCGCCGCCTTGGCCCCCGCACCCGTCATCGCCCGCTGCCTCCGTGTCCGTGTGTCACCGCCCCGGCGGGGCAGTGCGTGCACACGGGGAAGCGGGGGTCCGCCGGGATCATGACGCGGCACACGGCACCGGCCTGGTGGTGAAGGGGGCCGGTGGGGGCGCGCACCCGGCGCGAAAGGACAGTGGTCAGCTGTCGAAGCCGAGCCCGAGCCGGTCCATGGCCTTCAGCCACAGGTTCCGCCGCCCCCCGTTGGCGTCGGCCCGGGCCAGCGACCACTTGGTCAGCCCGATGCCCGCCCAGGCGATCGGCTCCGGCGGGAACGGCAGCGGCTTGGTGCGCACCATCTCCAGCTCCGTGCGCTCGGTCCGCTCCCCCGACAGCAGGTCGAGCATCACGTCCGCGCCGAACCGCGTCGCCCCCACGCCGAGGCCGGTGAAGCCCGCCGCGTAGGCGACGCGCCCCCCGTGCGCGGTGCCGAAGAACGCCGAGAACCGGGAGCAGGTGTCGATGGCGCCGCCCCAGGCGTGGCTGAACCGCAGGCCCTCCAACTGCGGGAAGCAGCGGAAGAAGTGCTCGGCGAGCTTGAGGTACGTCTCCGGACGGTCGTCGCGTTCGGCGCTGACCCGTCCGCCGAACGGGTAGACCGCGTCGTAACCGCCCCACAGGACGCGATTGTCGGCGGAGAGCCGGAAGTAGTGGAACTGGTTCGCGCTGTCCCCGAGGCCCTGCCGGTTCTTCCAGCCGATGGAGGCCCGTTGCGCGTCCGTGAGCGGCTCGGTCATCAGGGCGTAGTCGTACACGGGAACCGTGTAGGCGCGTACGCGCCTGACCAGCGACGGGAAGACGTTGGTGCCGAGGGCGACCTGCCGGGCGAAGACCCGCCCGTAGGGCGTGCGTACGGCCATGCCGGCCCCCGCGCGGGCGAGTTCCAGGCCCCGGGTGTTCTCGTACACGCGGACGCCGAGGCCGGCGCAGGCCCGCTTGAGGCCCCAGGCCAGCTTGGCCGGGTGCAGCATGGCGACGCCGTGCCGGTCCCACAGGCCGCCCAGGAAGGTGGGCGAGTCGACCTGGGCGCGTACCGCGTTCCGGTCCAGCAGCTCCAGGCCGCCGGCGAGGCCGAGGCGGTCGGCCTCCTCGTACATCCCGGCCAGTTCGGCCATCTGATGGGGCTCGGTGGCCACGTCGATCTCGCCGGTGCGCTCGAAGTCGCAGTCGATGCCGTACGCGGAGACGGCCGCCTCGATGGCGTCGAGGTTGGCGAGCCCCAGCTCTTCGAGGGTGGCGAGCTCACCCGGCCAGCGGGCGAGGCCGTTGCCGAAGCCGTGGGTGAGGGAGGCGGCGCAGAAGCCCCCGTTGCGGCCGGAGGCGGCCCAGCCCGCCTCCCGGCCCTCGATGAGGACGACGTCCCGCGCGGGGTCCCGCTCCTTGGCGAGGAGCGCGGTCCACAGGCCGCTGTAGCCGCCGCCCACGACCAGCAGGTCGCAGTGCTCGGTGCCGGTGAGGGCGGGCAGCGGGGCGGGCCTGCCGGGGTCTTCCAGCCAGAAGGGGACGGGCCGGGCGTCCGAGAGCGATCGTGCGGCACTACGCATGGCAACGGGGGCCATGGCTTCCAACTCCCTCAGGAACTCATGAGACGTCTGTGCGCTTGCGCCGGCCGGCCGCGACCTGGCCGGCCACCACCACCAGCACCGCGACGACGAACATCGCCGTACCGATGACGTTGATCTGTACGGGCGTGCCGCGCTGCGCCGAACCCCACACGAACATGGGGAAGGTCACGGTCGAGCCCGCGTTGAAGTTGGTGATGATGAAGTCGTCGAACGACAGGGCGAAGGCGAGCAGCGCGCCGGCCGCTATGCCCGGTGCGGCGATGGGCAGGGTGACCCGCAGGAAGGTCTGCGCGGGACTCGCGTACAGGTCCCTGGCGGCCTCCTCCAGGCGGGGGTCCATGGACATCACGCGCGCCTTGACCGCCGTCACCACGAAGCTCAGGCAGAACATGATGTGGGCGATGAGGACCGTCCAGAAGCCGAGCTGGACGCCCATGTTGAGGAACAGGGTGAGCAGCGACGCTGCCATGACGACCTCGGGCATCGCCATCGGCAGGAAGATCAGCGAGTTGATCGCGCCGCGTGCCCGGAAGCGGTAGCGGACGAGCGCGAAGGCGATCATCGTGCCGAGCGCGGTGGCGCCGAGCGTCGCCCAGGCGGCGATCTGGAGGGACAGCGCGAGCGAGCCGCACAGGTCGGCGACGCCGCAGGGGTCCCGCCAGGCGTCGGTGGAGAACTCGCGCCAGGAGTAGTTGAAGCGTCCCGCCGGCTTGTTGAACGAGAACACCATCACGACGACGTTCGGCAAAATCAGGTACGCGAGGGTCAGCAGACCCGCGACGACGACGAGGTTCTTGCGGAGCCGGCGCATCAGACCAGGTCCTCCGTTCCGGCCCGGCGGATGTAGACCGTGACCATGAGCAGCACGACGGCCATCAGGATGAAGGACAGCGCGGCCGCCGTCGGGTAGTCCAGCACCCGCAGGAACTGCGACTGGATGACGTTGCCGACCATCTTGGTGTCGGTCGAGCCGAGCAGTTCGGCGTTGACGTAGTCGCCGCTCGCCGGGATGAACGTCAGCAGCGTCCCCGACACGACGCCCGGCATGGACAGCGGGAAGGTCACCTTGCGGAAGGTGGTGGCGGGCGAGGCGTACAGGTCCTTCGCCGCCTCGTGCAGCCGCCCGTCGATCCGCTCCAGCGAGGTGTAGAGCGGCAGGATCATGAAGGGCAGGAAGTTGTACGTGAGGCCGCAGACCACCGCCATCGGCGTGGCCAGGACGCGGTCGCCCTGGGTCCAGCCGAGCCAGTCGGTGACGTCCAGGACGTGCAGGGCGTCCATGGCTCCGACGAGGGCGCCGCCGTCCGCGAGGATCGTCTTCCAGGCCAGCGTCCGGATGAGGAAGCTGGTGAAGAACGGGGCGACGACCAGGACCAGGAGGAGGTTGCGCCAGCGGCCCGCCCGGAAGGCGATGAGGTACGCGAGCGGGTAGCCGAGCAGCAGGCACAGGAAGGTGGCGGTCCCCGCGTACACCAGGGAGCGCACGAACTGGGGCCAGTACTCGGTGAAGGCCTCCCAGTACGTCGCGAAGTGCCAGGTGACTCGGAAGCCCTGCTCCAGGGTGCCGGTCTGCACGGAGGTGGAGGCCTGGTAGACCATCGGCAGCGCGAAGAAGACGAGCAGCCACAGGATGCCGGGCAGCAGCAGCCAGTACGGGACGAGCCGCCTGCGCGCGGCGGGCCTGCGCACCAGCGGTGGCGCTTCGGGTGCTTCCGTGATGGTCACGCTCCCTCCTCCACCTTTTCCACGCCCGCGTCGATGTCCTGGGCGGCGTCCAGGCCGAAGGTGTGTGCCGGGTTCCAGTGGAGGACGACCTCGGCGCCGGGGGCGAGCCGGGAGTCGCGTTCGATGTTCTGCTCGTAGACCTGGAGGGCGGCGCCGGCGGGGCTGTCGACGACGTACTGGGTGGAGACCCCGATGAAGGAGGTGTCGACGATCCGGCCGGTGACCCTGTTGCGCCCGTCGGCGATCGCGCCCGCGTCGTCGGCGTGGGCGAGCGTGATCTTCTCGGGGCGGACGCCGACCAGCAGCTTGCCGCCGGTCGTGGTGGGCGCGGAACACCGTTCGGCGGGCAGCCTCAGTCTGCCGCCGCCGGCCGTGACGGCGATGTCGGAGCCGGCTCCGACGACCTCGGCCTCGATGAGGTTGGACGTGCCGAGGAAGTTGGCGACGAAGGTGGTGCTGGGGTTCTCGTAGAGGTCGGCGGGCGCGCCGAGCTGCTCGACCCGGCCGCCGTTCATCACCGCGACCGTGTCGGCCATGGTCATGGCCTCCTCCTGGTCGTGGGTGACGTGCACGAAGGTGATGCCGACCTCGGTCTGGATGCGCTTGAGCTCCAGCTGCATCTGGCGGCGCAGCTTGAGGTCGAGGGCGCCGAGCGGCTCGTCGAGGAGGAGCACCCGGGGGTGGTTGATGAGCGCGCGGGCGACGGCGACGCGCTGCTGCTGGCCGCCGGAGAGCTGGTGCGGTTTGTGGCCGGCCTTGTCGCCGAGCTGGACGAGGTCGAGCATGTCGCCGACCTGCTTCTTCACCGACTTGACGCCGCGCCGGCGCAGGCCGAAGGCGACGTTCTCGTAGATGTTCAGGTGCGGGAACAGGGCGTACGACTGGAAGACGGTGTTGACCGGCCGCTTGTACGGGGGCAGGTCGGTGACGTCCTTGTCGCCGAGGAAGACGGTTCCCGTGGTGGGCTCCTCCAGGCCGGCGATCATGCGCAGGGTGGTGGTCTTGCCGCATCCGGAGGCGCCGAGGAGGGCGAAGAACGAGCCCTGCGGGACGGTCAGGTCGAGCGGGTGGACGGCGGTGAAGGAGCCGTACGTCTTGCTGATCCCGGAGAGGCGGACGTCGCCGCCGGTGTTCGTGCTGTCAGTCATGGGTTCGCGGTCCCAGGGGTTCGGAGGGGTGGACGGCGGCGTGCTCAGGCACCGATGAGCTTGGCGAACTTCTCCTCGTACGCCGTCTCTTCCTCGCTGGTGAGGGAGCGGAAGGCGCGGGACTTCGCGGCCATCGCCCGGTCCGGGAGGATCAGGGTGTTGGACGCCAGCGCGGGATCGATCCTGCTGAGTTCGTCGCGTACGCCGTCCACCGGGCAGACGTAGTTGATGTACGCGGCGAGCCGGGCGGCGTTGGGGAGCTCGTAGTAGTAGTCGATGAGCTTCTCGGCGTTGGTCTTGTGCCGGGCCTTGGCGGGGACCAGGAGGTTGTCGCTGGACGTGATGTAGCCGGCACCCGGGATCGCGAACCGGATGTCGGGGTTGTCGGCCTGGAGCTGGATGACGTCACCGGCCCAGGCCAGGCAGGCGGCGATGTCGCCCTTCGCGAGGTCGCCGGTGTAGTCGTTGCCGGTGAAGCGGCGGATCTGCTGGGTGTCGACGCCCTTCTGGAGGCGGCCGATCGCCGCGTCGAAGTCGGCGTCGGTGAACTTCCCGGGGTCCTTGCCCATGTCGATGAGGGTCATGCCGACCGAGTCGCGCATCTCGGAGAGGAACGCGACCCGTCCCTTGAGCCTGGGGTCGTCCAGGAGCTGGGTGACCGAGTCGACCTTGCGGCCGCCGGTGGCCTTGTTGTTGTACGCGATGACCGTGGAGATGCCGGTCCAGGGGTACGAGTAGGAGCGGCCCGGGTCCCAGTCGGGACGGCGGAACTGGGAGGACAGGTTCGCGTACGCGTGGGGAAGGTTGGCCGGGTCGAGCTTCTGCGCCCAGCCGAGGCGGATGATGCGGGCGGCCAGCCAGTCGGTGACGCAGATCAGGTCGCGGCCGGTGTCCTGGCCGGCGGCGAGCTGCGGTTTGATCTTGCCGAAGAACTCGACGTTGTCGTTGATGTCCTCGGTGTACGTGACCGCGATCCCGGTGCGCCTGGTGAACGCCTCCAGGGAGGGGCGGGACTTCTCGTCGTCGCCGATGTCGATGTACTGGGTCCAGTTGGAGAAACTGAGCCGCTTCTCCGAGGCCGAGAAGTCGGTGGAGGCGGGGCCGTCGCCCTCCCGCTCGGCGGGCGGGATTCCACAGGCGCCCAGACCGGCGACACCGCCGATCGTGAGCGCGCCGACGCCCGTGGCCCGCAGCATGGAACGGCGGGTGAGGGCTCCCCGGCCGTTCGTCAGGCTGCGCCGCATCGCGGCGACCTGGGCCGCGGACGGGCTGTCGGGCTCGTACTGCTCCATGCGCTGTGCCTTTCGGGTGTGGGGCGGCGGCCGCTGGTCGGGCGGACCGCTCTGGGCTATCGGTCCCCGAAGATCGTGCGGTGCCAGTCCTTGCGGGCGACCGCCGTGTTGTCGTACATCACATGCTTGACCTGCGTGTACTCCTCGAAGGAGTAGGTTGACATGTCCTTTCCGAACCCGGAGGCCTTGTAGCCGCCGTGCGGCATCTCGCTGATGATCGGGATGTGGTCGTTGACCCAGACGCAGCCGGCCTTGATCTCGCGGGTGGCGCGGCCGGCGCGGTACACGTCACGGGTCCACGCGGAGGCGGCGAGGCCGTAGGGCGTGTCGTTGGCCAGGGCCAGGCCCTCCTCGTCGCTGTCGAAGGGCAGGACGACGAGGACGGGGCCGAAGATCTCGGCCTGGACGATCTCGCTGTCCTGGGCGGCGCCGGTGATCAGGGTGGGCCGGTAGTAGGCGCCCTCGCCGCGCGGTGCCGCGCCACCGGTGACGACGGTGGCGTACCCGCGGGCGCGGTCGACGAAGGCGGCGACGCGGTCGCGCTGGGCGTGGCTGATGAGCGGGCCGAGGTCGGTGTCCTCGTCGAACGGGTCGCCGGTGCGGACGGTCGCCATCAGGTCGGCGACCTGCTCCACGAACGCCTCGTACAGCGGGCGCTGGACGTACGCGCGCGTGGCGGCGGTGCAGTCCTGGCCGGTGTTGATCAGCGCGCCGGCGACCGCGCCGTGCACCGCGGCCTCCAGGTCGGCGTCGTCGAAGACGACGAAGGGTGCCTTGCCGCCGAGTTCGAGGTGGAGACGCTTGACGGTGGAGGTGGCGATCTCGGCGACCCGCCGGCCTACGGCGGTGGAGCCGGTGAACGAGGTCATGGCGACGTCCGGGTGCCCCACGAGGTGCTCCCCCACGTCCCTGCCGGCGCCGGTGACGATGTTCACGACGCCGTCGGGGATGCCCGCGTCGGTGGCGGCCCGCGCGAACATCAGCGAGGTGAGCGGGGTGAGTTCGGCGGGCTTGAGCACGATGGTGTTGCCCGCGGCGATGGCCGGGAGGACCTTCCAGGCGGCCATCTGCAAGGGGTAGTTCCAGGGGGCGATGGACCCGATGACGCCGATCGGTTCGCGGCGGACGTACGAGGTGTGGTCACCGCTGTACTCGCCGGCCGACTGGCCCTGGAGGTGGCGCGCGGCCCCGGCGAAGAAGGCCGTGTTGTCGACGGTGCCGGGCACGTCGAACTCGCGCGTCAGTCTGATGGGCTTGCCGCACTGGAGGGACTCGGCGTGGGCGAAGTCCTCCGCGAGCTCGGCCAGCCGGGCGGCGAACCGGTGCATCGCGTCCGAGCGTTCGCCCGGTGTCGCGCCCGCCCAGCCGGGCAGCGCGTCGCGGGCGGCGGCGACGGCGTCGTCGACGTCGGCGGTGGAGGCGAGGAGGTAGTCGAGGACCTTCTCCCCGGTCGCGGGGTCGACGACGGTGTGCGCCCGGCCCGACGTGCCGGGCCGCGGTCGCCCGCCGATGTACTGCGCCCCGGCCGCGAAGCGGTCGAGTCCCTGGAAGGAGTTGCCCATGACGCTCTCCGTTGTCCCGGCTCGAATTGAGTGCCGATCCTGACAGAGGGGGTGCGGAGCAACAAGGGATTCCGTTGTTGCCTTTTGATTACGCGACGGAATCGGTCGACCATGTGTCGGGTGGCCGCCGTAATCTCCGTACGGTGTGTCCGTGGTGGCTGCCAGACTGGCGTGCATGGAACGGATCCACGAGCTGATCGAGCAGGTCAGCACGGGTAAGCGCGTCAGATTCCTGCACTTCTGGGGGCACACGCCGAAGCGGGACGGGACGCCGGGCGCGCACTGCCTGAGCCAGTGGTGGCCGTCGCCGTTCACCGTCGACGGCGTGGAGTACGCGACGGCGGAGCACTGGATGATGGCGTCCAAGGCCCGGCTCTTCGGCGACGCGGACGCCGAGCGGAAGGCCGTCGAGGCGCCGAACCCCGCGCTCGCGAAGAACGCGGGCCGGCTGGTGCGCGGCTTCGACGAGACGATTTGGAAGCGGGAGCGGTTCGCGATCGTCGTGAAGGGCAGCGAGCACAAGTTCGCCTCGGACCCCGGCCTGCGGGCGTTCCTGCTGTCGACGGGCGACCGGGTTCTGGTGGAGGCGAGCCCCGTGGACCGCGTCTGGGGCATCGGCCTGGCCGCCGATGACCCGAAGGCCGGGTCCCCCGCCCATTGGCGGGGATTGAACCTGCTGGGCTTCGCCCTGATGGACGCCCGCGCGGCGCTGGCGGCCACGGCCGCGCCCTGACGCCCGGGGGCCGGTCAGCGGTGGTGCGTGACCACCAGGGACGTGTCGAAGAGGTCGCCGCCGCGCTCGTCCCGCTGGCCGGACCGGTCGGCGGCGGTCGTGATCGTCCAGATCATGGCCGCCAGGAACGCGCCGCTGACCACGATGCCCACCGCGCCGAGGATGATCCCGGCGAGCGCCACGCCGTGGTTGTCGGCCTCGCCCCGCTGGGCCTTCTTGCGGCCCAGGATGCCGAAGACCAGCGCCAGGACGCCCAGGACGACGCCCAGGCCCCAGAGGCAGAAGAGGACCACGGAGGTGATGCCGAGGACCAGCGCGGTGACACCGAGGCCGTTGGACGGGGCCTGCTGCCAGCCGGGCCCTCCATAGGTGCCGTAGCCGGGGTAGCCGGGGTGCCCGTACGCCCCGGTGGGCTGCGTGGCGGGGTAGCCGTAGGCCCCGGCGGGCGGGGTGGCGGCGGGGTAGCCGTAGGCCACGGCGGGCTCCGGGGGGGCGGGGTAGCCGTACGGGGTCGGTGCGGGCCGGGCGGGGCCGCCCGGGGCTATCGGGGGCGGCGGCAGCTCACCGCCGGGCCCGGCGCCCGGTACCGACGTCACCGTGGGCTGGTCGTGCACCCCCGGCGGGCGCGACGGCGGCTGGTGGGCCGGCGGTTCGACACGGTCCTGGGGCGGCCTGCTCCCGGGCGGAGCCCACGGGTCGTTCGCGTCGCTCGTCTCTGGCACGGGCCCTCCCCCATCGTGTCCGGTCATGCTAACGGCCGCCCTACGATGATTCCTGACCAGCCCGGCGAGCGACCCGTACACGGAGGCCCCCCGATGACCGACCTGCACCCCTTCATCGCGGGGCTGCCCAAGGCCGAACTGCACGTCCACCACGTCGGATCCGCCTCGCCCCGGATCGTCGCCGAGCTGGCCGCCCGCCACCCCGACTCCCGGGTGCCCACCGACCCCGAGGCGCTGGTCGACTACTTCACCTTCACCGACTTCGCCCACTTCATCGAGGTGTACCTGTCGGTGGTGGACCTCATCCGCACGCCCGAGGACGTCCGGCTGCTGACGTACGAGGTGGCCCGCGACATGGCCCGGCAGAACATCCGGTACGCGGAGCTCACCATCACGCCCTTCAGCTCCACCCGGCGCGGCATCGACGAGAAGGCGTTCATGGCCGCCATCGAGGACGCCCGCCTCGCCGCCGAGACCGAGCTCGGCGTCATCCTGCGCTGGTGCTTCGACATCCCCGGCGAGGCCGGCCTGGAGGCGGCCGAGGAGACCGCGCGGCTCGCGGTGGACCTGCGGCCCGAGGGTTTGGTGTCGTTCGGGCTGGGCGGTCCGGAGATCGGCGTACCCCGCCCGCAGTTCAAGCCGTACTTCGACCGCGCCATCGCCGCCGGCCTGCACTCCGTCCCGCACGCCGGCGAGACGACCGGCCCGCAGACCGTGTGGGACGCGCTGACCGAGCTGCGCGCCGAGCGCATCGGCCACGGCACCAGCTCCACCCGCGACCCCCGGCTGCTGGCGCACCTCGCCGAGCACCGCGTCGCCCTGGAGGTCTGCCCGACGTCCAACATCGCCACCCGCGCCGTCGCGCACCTCGACGAGCACCCCCTCAAGGAGATGGTCGCCGCCGGCGTGCTGGTCACGATCAACTCCGACGACCCGCCGATGTTCGGCACCGACCTCAACAACGAGTACGCGGTAGCCGCCCGCCTCCTCGGCCTGGACGAGCGGGGCGTCGCCGCACTGGCCAGGAACGCGGTGGAGGCGTCGTTCCTCGATCCGGCCGGCAAGGCCAGGATCGCCGCCGAGATCGACAGCTACACCACCGAGTGGCTCCGCCGCTGATGCCCCCGTCGCCGATCTCCCGGCCCGTCACCGCCGTCGGTCACCGGGGCGACCCGTACCGCGTCCGCGAGAACACGCTCGCCTCGCTCCGCTCGGCCTTCGAGCGCGGCGCCGACGCGGTGGAGATCGACGTACGGCTCACCCGGGACGGCGTCCCGGTGCTGCTGCACGACGACTCGCTGAAGCGCCTGTGGGGTGCCGGTCTGCCGCTGGAGCGGGTCACGCTGGACCGGCTGCGCGCGCTGACCGGCCCGGCGGGCGTGCCGACCCTGGGCGAGGCGCTGGACGCGGTCGGCGACCGGCGGGTGATGATCGACCTGCCGGGCGCGACCGAGCGGTCGGTGCGCGCCGTCGTCGGCACCGTCCGCGAGCGCGGCGCGAACGACCGTGTGTACTACTGCTCCAGCGCCGCCGCCATGCTGCTGGTCCGGGCCGCCGATCCGGGCGCCGAGATCGCCCTGACCTGGACCACGCTCGCCCCGCCTCGCCCGGTGCTGCTCGACGCGGTGGCACCGCGCTGGCTCAACTACCGTTTCGGGCTGGTCGATCGGGCGCTGACGGACCGCGCCCACCGGGACGGGCTGCTGATCTCCGCCTGGACGGCCGACACCCGCAGGACCATGCGTAGGCTGATCGCCGACGGGGTGGACTCGATCACCACCAACCGCGTGGACGCGCTGAGCGCCGTACTGAAGGGAAACCGCACGTGACCCCGGACAGCACAGGCAGAATCCGCACCGACATCGCGCACAACGCCCGCGTCTGGAACTACTGGCTCGGCGGCAAGGACAACTACCCGGTCGACCGCGAGGTCGGCGACCAGGTCGTCGCGATGTTCCCGAGCATCGGCGAAGTCGCCCGCGCCGACCGGGCGTTCCTCGGCCGGGCCGTGACGTACCTGGCGGGTGAGGCGGGCGTACGGCAGTTCCTGGACATCGGCACCGGCCTGCCGACCGTCGACAACACGCACGAGGTCGCGCAGCGCATCGCGCCCGACGCCCGGGTCGTGTACGTCGACAACGACCCGATCGTGCTCACGCACGCCCGCGCCCTGCTCACCGGCTCGGCGCAGGGCGTGACCGAGTACATCGACGCGGACGCCCACCGCCCGGACCGGATCCTGGAGGCCGTCCGGCCGATCCTGGACCTCGACCGGCCGGTCGCCGTGATGATGCTCGGCATCCTCAACTTCGTGCTGGACACGGACGAGGCCCGTTCGATCGTGCGGACGCTGATGGCGGCGGTGCCGTCCGGCAGCCACCTGGTGCTGACCCACCCGACGCTGGAGCTGGGCGGCGAGGGCAACGCCGAGGCGATGGAGTTCTGGAACAAGAACGCCACGCCGCCCATCACCGCGCGCAGCCGGGCCGAGTTCGCCTCGTTCGTGGACGGCCTGGAGGTGCTGGAGCCGGGCATCGTGTCGTGCGCGACGTGGCGGTCCGCGGCGACGACGGAGGTGGCGCAGTTCGGCGTGGTCGCCCGCAAGCCGTGACCCGCGCGGCGGGCCGGCGGGCCCCGGCCCGCCGGTGGGCGGGGCGGACCGGGTGGCGCACCGGTGGTGCGTGGGCCGGGTGACGGACCGGCGGGCGGCGGGCGGCGGTGCGGACGCTGCGCCCGCAGCTCGTGGACCTGGGTCTGGCGCTGCGTACGAGGCCGGCGACGGCCGGGTGCTGTGGCTGCGGTCCGGCGGCCGCTGGGGCAACAACACGATGATCGCGGCGACCGAGGACCTGTCCCGGACCCCGGTGTACTCGGTGAACTCCACCGACGCGAAGGGCACGGGGACGAACCCGGTGCCCGAGCGGATCACACGGGCAGCGTTCGCACGCTGAGCACGGGCGCGGTGAGTGCCTCCAGTCGCTTGATCATGCGGTGTACGACGAGCAGCGGGATCACCCCGAAGACCCCGAAGGACATGTCGATCAGCGTCCAGTGGAAGGGGATGTCCCGGATGGGGCCGCAGATCAGGGCGAGCGGGATGATGCCGGCGCAGGCGATCATGCCGAACTCGATCACCCAGACGTTGCGCACGGGGTCGCGGTAGGGCCCGTAGAAGGCGACGGCGATGACGAGGTGCGCGAACGCGAGCCAGTCGGTCCCGTAGAGGAGGAAGGGGTACTGCCGGTCGGCGGTGTCGACGCCGGCGCGGACGCGGACGATCCACTCCTGGAGGGCGGGGAAGGCGTCCGCGACGGGGGAGGCCCAGCCGTTCAGGGCGTCTTCGAGGAGGTGCAGTTCGGTGACGAGCGGGAAGGCCGTCGCCCCGCTCAGCACCAGGCAGACGATGAAGAACACCAACCACACGCGTATGCGCCGCAGTAGGGCGCCGGTCTCGCTCATGTCCGCAGCGTACGCCGGGGTTTACACCGTTTTTACCGGGGGTCCCGGTACGGTCCGCCCGCCCTCCGCACCGGGCCGGCCCGCCGACTGTGCGAAGATCCGAACGTGCAACCGATCAGCGTGGAAGACCCTTCCTGGATAGGGCCGTACCGGCTCCTCGGCCGCCTGGGCGAGGGAGGAATGGGCCGCGTCTACCTCGCCCGCAGCGAGGGCGGCCGGACCGTCGCCGTGAAGCTGATCCTCGGTCAGCTCGCGCAGGACCAGGAGTTCCGGCGGCGCTTCACCCAGGAGGTCTCCGCGGCGCGGCGGGTCGGCGGCCGGTGGACGGCGCCGGTGCTGGACGCCGACACCGGGGCCACCGTGCCCTGGGTGGCGACCGGATACATCCCCGGACCGTCCCTGTCGGAGGTCGTCGGCGACGGCCACGGGCCGCTGCCCGAGACCTCGGTGCGCGCGCTGGCGAGCGGGCTGTCGCAGGCTCTGGAGTCCATCCACTCCGTGGGGCTGGTCCACCGGGACCTGAAGCCGTCCAACGTGCTGGTGACCGTGGACGGTCCGCGGGTGATCGACTTCGGGATCGCCCGGGCCCTGGACGCGCAGGGCGCCACGGGTGACGTCCGGACCCGCACCGGCGCGGTCGTCGGTTCGCCCGGTTTCATGTCGCCCGAGCAGGTGCGCGGCGAGAGCATCACCCCCGCGTCGGACGTGTTCTGCCTGGGCGCGGTCCTGGCGTACGCGGCGACGGGACGTACACCCTTCGGCGGCGCCGACAGCGGCGTGCACAGCCTGTTGTACCGGATCGTGCAGGAGGAACCGGACCTCACGGGGGTGCCGCAGAGGCTGGCCGGGCTGGTCCGCGCCTGCCTGGTCAAGGACCCGGCCGGCCGGCCCTCGGTCGCGGAGCTGATCGAGGCCACCCGGGACGCGGAACCCGCCGGTGCCTGGCTGCCGGGCGCGCTGCTCGCCCAGCTCGGGCAGCGGGCGGCCCGGCTGCTGGACGCCGAGGTGCCGTCGTCGGCGCGCGCCCCGGCGCCGCGGCAGCCGCACCCCGGGCCGCCGTACGCGCCGACGGCCTTCCAGACGCCCCCGCCGGCGTTCGGGACCCCGCCCCCGGCGTTCGGGACTCCGCCGCCGTCGCCCCAGCCCTACGCGTACGCGATGCCGCACTCCGTACCGACGGGCCTTCCGGACACCTCCGCCGGCCGGCCGGGCAACGGCGGGCGGGTGGCGCTGATCGTGCTGGGCATCGTGGTCGGGCTGCCGGTGGTGAGCGTCTTCCTGCTCTTCCTGATCGGTCTGCTCACCGAGGAGGAGGAGACGCCCGCGCTCCACGAGATCGAGGGCGCCGTGCCGGAGGCGTACCTCGGCGCCTGGGAGGGCGTGATGAAGGCGGGCGCGGAGGGTGAGTTCCAGGGGCGCTTCGACATCGTCCAGGGTGAGAAGGACCAGGTGGTCGCCACGGTGACGTACACCCTCCCGTACGCGCTGTGCCAGGACCGCGTCCCCCTGGTGTCCGCCGACGGCTCGAAGATCGTCCTGGGTGGGGGCACCCGGGCGAAGAGCGTACCGGCGGGGGCGAGGAACTGCGCGCCGCCGTCGACGCGGCAGACCCTCAAGGCGCAGCCGGACGGCTCGCTGCTGTGGGAGTCGACGGGCGCCTCCACGACGCTGCGGCCGGCCGAGACCAGCAAGGCGGCCGTCCACCCGAAGTTCCTGGGCACCTGGGACCTGCCGACCGAGCCCGCCGCCAACAGCCTCCGGCTGACGGTCGAGCAGGGGGCGGTCGGTGAGGACGTCGTCACGGCGATCGGCGCGGGCTCGTTCAAGGAGTGCAGATGGAAGGGGGCGCTCACGGGCGCCCACAGCGACCGGCTCGTCCTGGGTCCGCTCACGGCCGGCAGGAACACGTGCCCGGTGCGGAGCTCGATGGTGATCACCCCCGCCGGTGAGGGAAAGCTCTACGTGGACCGAGCGGACCGCCCGAAGGGCACCGGCCGGGAGGAGCTGACCCGCTTCACCCCCTGACGACGGGGTTCACTGCGGCACCGCGAACCGCCTGCCGGGCACCCCGGCAGGCGGTTCGCGGTGCCGGTAGCCCGGCGCCGGCCGGGTACGCGGCGGTGGCGGCGGCCTGCATTCACGGGTCCGGGGTGTCGTCCTCGTCGGCCTGGACCCCTTCGAGCGGTTCGCCGCCGCCCGTGCCCTCGCCGGGGCGGTAGCCCTCGGCGGCGCTCGCCGTGCCGGGGACGGTGCGGTGGCCTGCCTGGCGCTCGGCGCCCGAGTGGGCTCCGGGCTCTTCCTCCGCGCGCTCGCGGGCACGTTCCGGTGGTGTCTGGGGCGTCTTGTCGTTCATGGGCCTGCGGGTACCCGTGGCGCGGTGCCTCATACGCCCGGGACACGCCCGGAAAGGCGGGCGGGCGGGCCGGGATCGCCCGGCCCGCCCGCCCGTGGCGCGGGGGTCAGCCCAGCGAGGTCATCACGTGCTTGACGCGCGTGTAGTCCTCGAAGCCGTACGCCGAGAGGTCCTTGCCGTAACCGGACTTCTTGAAGCCGCCGTGGGGCATCTCCGCGACCAGCGGGATGTGGGTGTTGATCCAGACGCAGCCGAAGTCGAGCGCCTTGGACATGCGCATCGCGCGGGCGTGGTCCTTGGTCCAGACGGAGGAGGCCAGGGCGTACTCGACGCCGTTGGCGTACTCCAGGGCCTGCTCCTCGTCGCGGAACGACTGGACGGTGATGACGGGGCCGAAGACCTCGTTCTGGATGATCTCGTCGTCCTGCTTGAGGCCGGAGACGACGGTCGGGGCGTAGAAGTAGCCCTTGTCGCCGACCCGGTGGCCGCCCGCCTCGACCTTGGCGTGGGCGGGCAGGCGGTCGATGAAGCCGCTGACCTGGCTCAGCTGGTTGGCGTTGTTGAGGGGGCCGTACAGCACGTCCTCGTCGTCCGGCTGACCGGTCTTCGTCTCGGAGGCGGCCTTGGCGAGGGCGGCCACGAACTCGTCGTGGATGGACTCGTGCACCAGGACGCGGGTCGCGGCCGTACAGTCCTGCCCGGCGTTGAAGAAGCCCGCCACCGAGATGTCCTCGACCGCCTTGGCGATGTCGGTGTCCTCGAAGACGACGACCGGCGCCTTGCCGCCCAGTTCGAGGTGGACGCGCTTGACGTCCTTGGCGGCGGATTCGGCGACCTGCATGCCGGCGCGTACCGAGCCGGTGATGGAGGCCATCGCCGGGGTGGGGTGCTCGACCATGGCGCGACCGGTCTCGCGGTCGCCGCAGATGACGTTGAAGACGCCCTTGGGGACGATCGAGCCGATGATCTCGGCGATCAGCACGGTGGAGGCCGGGGTGGTGTCCGACGGCTTGAGCACGACCGTGTTGCCCGCGGCGAGCGCGGGGGCGAACTTCCACACGGCCATCATCATCGGGTAGTTCCACGGCGCGACCTGGGCGCAGACGCCCACCGGCTCGCGGCGGACGATCGAGGTCAGGCCCTCCATGTACTCGCCGGCGGACTTGCCCTCCAGCATCCGGGCGGCGCCCGCGAAGAACCGGATCTGGTCCACCATCGGCGGGACCTCTTCGGTGCGGGTCAGCTCGAGCGGCTTGCCGGTGTTCTCGGACTCGGCGGCGATGAGGTCCTCGGCGCGCTCCTCGAAGGCGTCGGCGATCTTCAGCAGCACCCTCTGGCGCTCGGCGGGCGTGGTGTCACGCCATCCCGGGAAGGCGGCCGCGGCGGCCTCCATGGCGGCGTCGACGTCGGCCTGGCCGGAGAGCGGAGAAGTGGCGTACACCTCGCCGGTGGCCGGGTTGACCACGTCGATGGTCCGTCCGTCGGCGGCGTCCCGGAACTCCCCGTTGATGTAGTTGCGCAGACGACGCAGCTCGGTGGTCACTTGCCACCCCTCCTGTCGGTGTCGTGGTGCTCGGTGACTCAGGTGTCCACGTGGTGGACAGGCCCACCCTAGTCGCTGAGGCGACGATTCCGACAGGGCCGACGTCCCACAACTTCGGATTCAGTGGGATTCGATCTCCGCAACAACGGATATCCTCGGTCTGGGGTTGCGCGACTGACGAGACTCGGTGCACAGTGAAGGCGTGGCCAGTCGAAGCGCAGACCCCAGGGCCGGGAACGGATCGTCACCGACGATCGACGCCGTATCCCTGGCGATCATCGAACAGCTCCAGGAGGACGGCCGCCGTCCGTACGCCGCCATCGGCAAGGCCGTGGGCCTGTCCGAAGCGGCCGTGCGACAGCGCGTCCAGAAGCTCCTCGATCAGGGCGTCATGCAGATCGTCGCCGTCACCGACCCCCTCACCGTCGGCTTCCGCCGTCAGGCGATGGTCGGCATCAACGTCGAGGGTGACGTGGAGCAGGTGGCGGACGCGGTGACGGCCATGGCCGAATGCGAGTACGTGGTGATGACCGCGGGCTCCTTCGACCTGATGGTGGAGATCGTCTGCGAGGACGACGACCACCTCCTGGATGTGATCAACAAGCGCATCCGCACCCTCCCCGGCGTGCGCTCCACCGAGAGCTTCGTCTACCTCAAGCTCAAGAAGCAGACCTATATGTGGGGAACCCGATAGCCGTGAGCAAGGACCTCTCCAAGACCGCCTACGACCACCTGTGGATGCACTTCACCCGCATGTCGTCGTACGAGAACAGCCCCGTCCCGACCATCGTCCGCGGCGAGGGCACCTACATCTACGACGACAAGGGCAAGCGCTACCTCGACGGCCTCGCCGGCCTGTTCGTGGTCCAGGCCGGCCACGGCCGCACGGAGCTCGCCGAGACCGCCTACAAGCAGGCCCAGGAACTCGCCTTCTTCCCGGTGTGGTCCTACGCCCACCCGAAGGCCGTCGAGCTGGCCGAGCGCATCGCGCACCACGCCCCCGGCGACCTGAACAAGGTCTTCTTCACCACCGGCGGCGGCGAGGCGGTCGAGACCGCCTGGAAGCTGGCCAAGCAGTACTTCAAGCTGGTGGGCAAGCCCACCAAGCACAAGGTCATCTCCCGCGCGGTCGCCTACCACGGCACTCCGCAGGGCGCCCTGTCCATCACCGGCCTGCCGGGCCTGAAGGCCCCCTTCGAGCCGCTGGTCCCCGGCGCGCACAAGGTGGTCAACACCAACATCTACCGCGCGCCGATCTTCGGCGACGACCCGGAGGCCTACGGCCGCTGGTGCGCCGACCAGATCGAGCAGCAGATCCTGATGGAGGGCCCCGACACCGTCGCCGCGGTCTTCCTGGAGCCGGTGCAGAACGCCGGTGGCTGCTTCCCGCCGCCGCCCGGATACTTCCAGCGCGTGCGCGAGATCTGCGACCAGTACGACGTACTGCTCGTCTCGGACGAGGTCATCTGCGCCTTCGGCCGCCTCGGCACGATGTTCGCGTGCGACAAGTTCGACTACGTGCCGGACATGATCACCTGCGCCAAGGGCATGACGTCGGGCTACTCCCCGATCGGCGCGTGCATCATCTCCGACCGCCTGGCGGAGCCGTTCTACAAGGGTGACAACACCTTCCTGCACGGCTACACCTTCGGTGGCCACCCGGTCTCCGCCGCGGTGGGCCTCGCCAACCTCGACATCTTCGAGCGCGAGAACCTCAACCAGCACGTCCTGGACAACGAGGGCGCCTTCCGCTCCACGCTGGAGAAGCTGCACGACCTGCCGATCGTCGGCGACGTCCGCGGCAACGGCTACTTCTACGGCATCGAGCTCGTCAAGGACAAGGTCACCAAGGAGTCGTTCAACGACGAGGAGACCGAGCGCGTCCTGTACGGGTACCTCAGCAAGGCGCTGTTCGACAACGGCCTGTACTGCCGTGCCGACGACCGCGGCGACCCGGTCGTGCAGCTGGCGCCGCCGCTGATCTCCGACCAGTCCACGTTCGACGAGATCGAGCAGATCCTCCGGGCCACCCTCACCGAGGCCTGGACGAAGCTGTGACCCTCGGCGTGAT
Organism: Streptomyces sp. NPDC045701; assembly: GCF_056432045.1. NCBI lineage: Bacteria > Bacillati > Actinomycetota > Actinomycetes > Kitasatosporales > Streptomycetaceae > Streptomyces > Streptomyces sp. NPDC045701. The sequence continues at coordinate 38,567 of NZ_JBWKJV010000024.1, forward strand.
CGTCCGATCGTAGGCTGAACGCGGCCCGGGTCCTGCCCCATCCGAGTGAGATGGGCGGGCCCGGGCCGTGTGCTGTCCGGACAGCCGCCTCGCCAATACCTACGGTTCCTGTGACCGATCCGCCCTACCATCGTTCCGCCGTACGGGGGAACAACGTACGGGGAAACGACACATCAGAACCGATACCGAGGTGTACGCCATGGTGGCCCCGCCGGACAACGACGTGCTCTGGGCACGCGCCCTGCACCACTCCCACAACGGCTCCCCCGCGCTCCAAGGCGTCTCCCTCGGCGTGCGCGAGGGCGAGATCCTCGCGGTCAGCGGACCGCGGGGCAGCGGCAAAACGACACTGCTGCGCTGCCTGTCCGGCCGGCTCGTCCCTCGCGACGGCGAGGTCTGGTTCAACAGCGCCCCCGTGCACACCATGACCCCGCTCCAGCGCGAACGGCTGCGCCGCGACCGGTTCGGCTGGATCGGCCCCGAGCCCGGCCTCGTACCCGAGCTGACCGCCTGGGAGAACACCGCCCTGCCGCTGATGCTGCGCGGCACCTCCCGCCGCGCCGCCAAGTCCGCCGCCCTGGACTGGCTGGAGCGCCTCGACGCCGGCGACTGCGCGCGCCTGCGCCCGCACGCCCTCCTCCAGGCCCAGCGCCAGCGCGTCGCCATCGCCCGGGCCCTGGTGACCATGCCGTCGCTGCTCTTCGCCGACGAACCGACCGCGCCCCTCCACCGCGCCGACGGCGCCCAGGTGCTGCGCACCCTGACGGCCGCAGCCCGCTCGCACCGGATCACCGTCCTGCTCGCCACGCACGACCCGGAGGTCGCGGCGCTCGCCGACCGCACGGCCCACCTGCTCGACGGGCGGCGGGTCAACTCGGTGCGCCTCGACGGAGCGGAGGGCCGCGACGCGTGCTCGCTCTCCGTCTAGCCCGCGGCGCTCACCCCCTGGTGCTCCTGCGCCGGCTGCTCGTCGCGGCCGCGTCGGCCGGGGTCGGCTTCCTGCTGCTGTGCACCCTCGGGTACGCGGTCGGGCACCCCGGCGAGTCGCAGGCGGCCCTGACCCGCCTGGCCTGGTGCGTGCTGCCGCTCGCCGCCACCGTGCACTTCGCGGTCGCCGTCGCCCGTACCGACCCGGCCACCCGGCCGCGCCCCGGGCTGTCGGCGATCGGCCTGGGCCCCGCCCGGCTCGCCGCGGTCGCCGCCGCGTCCACCGCCCTGTCCTGCACCCTCGGCTCGATGGTCGCCCTGCTCGTCTTCCTCCACCTGCGCGGTGACCTCACCGGCCTGCCGTTCGACGGGGCGTCCGCCGAGCTGCTGGGCGCGGGCCGGCCGCTGCCGCTGGCGGCCGCGCTGACGCTGCTCGGCATCGTGCCGGTCGTCGCGTCCACGTCCGCCGCGCTGACGCTGCGGCCGCGCCGCAAGGCGGTCCTGGACGACGACCCCGACACCGCCGAGCCCGCCCCGGCGGCCCCGCCGAGCGGGCTGCCCTGGGGCGTGGCGCTGGTCGCGCTGGGCGTGGCGGTCGAGATGTACGCCTCCCGGGGCCGGGGCGGCGGCGCCGCTGCCCTGTCCCTGCCGGGCGGCCTCGGCGGCGGCCCGGTGGGCGTGCTGGCGGGCTGGGCGCTCACCGCGGTGGGCCTCGCCGTCGCGGGGCCCGGGCTCACGCACCTGACCGGGCGGCTGCTCCAGGCGTTCCGCCCCGGCGTGACCCGCCTGCTCGCGGGCCGCGCGCTGATGGACGAGGCGCGGCGCATCGGCCGCCCGCTGGGCGTGGCGTGCGCGGTGGCCTCGGCGACGATCGGGGCGACGACGCTGTACGGCCCGGGCGGCGCCCAGCCGTTCGGCCCGCTGACCGGGTTGGGCGCGGCGCTGGTCATGACGTGCACCACGGCGACGCTGCTGACCGCCGCGCTGGAGTCCCGGCAGACCCGCGTCTCCACGAAGGACGCGCTGCTGCGGCTGGGCGCCTCGGCGTCCACGCTCCGGCTGGCCGTGGGCATGCGGGCCCTGGCGCTACTGGCCGTGTTCGCGCCCCTGACCTGGGCGGTCGCGGAGCTGGCGGCGCTGCCGCTGCGTCGGTAGGACCCGGAGGCCACGACCCGGCCGCGCCCCGGAGAACCGTTACGCCCGGGCGCGCTCACCGGGCGGCCCGGTCCGCCGACGGGTCCGGACCCGGTGGCCGCACCGGGCCCGCGGCGGCCCCCAGGGGGGTGGCTATCGTGGCGGGCATGGCGCACACACCCCGGCACGGCCACGACCGAGAGATCGAGACGCTCCAGGAGTTCGACGAGGTGGCCGCGCGCGGCAGCCTCGTCGGGTACCGGCTCCAGGCCGTCGACCTGACGGAGCGCACGGACGCGCTGCTCGCCCTCCCCGCGACGGGTGCCGTGTTCCTCGGCTGCCGTATGGAGCCGGAGGCGGCGGCGAAGGCGCGGGCCGAGGGGGCGCTCGTCTTCCCGCCCGTACCGGACCTGCCGTTCGACCCGTACCGCGGACTGCTGTACTCCCCCGACGAGCTGTTCGCCGGCCTCGCCGAGCGGGGGTACGCGCGCACGCCGGACGCGCTCGCGTACGCCTGGTTCCAGCGGACGAAGGCGGACGGCGACATCTTCGCCTCCATGCTGCGGGCCGTGCACGACGACGCCGTCTCCGACGCGCTGGACGAACACCTCGCCGGGGCGCGCGTGGTCGGGGTGATGGGCGGCCACGCGATGGCCCGCGGCACGGACGCGTACACCGGCGCCGCCCGCCTCGGCCGCGGTCTCGCCCGCGCCGGGCTGACCGTCGCGACGGGCGGTGGGCCCGGCGCCATGGAGGCGGCCAACCTGGGCGCGTACGTCGCGCCGTTCGACGACGCCGTGCTGGAGGAGGCGCTGCTGCTGCTCGGCAAGGAGCCGTCGTTCGTCCCCTCCGTCGGCGACTGGGCGCGGGCGGCCTTCGACGTGCGGTCCCGCTGGCCCGGAGGCGGCGACTCGGTGGGCATCCCGACCTGGTTCTACGGCCACGAGCCACCGAACGCGTTCGCGTCCCACATCGCCAAGTACTTCGCCAACGCCACCCGCGAGGACGGCCTGCTGGCCCGCTGCAACGCGGGAGTCGTCTTCCTCCCGGGCGCGGCGGGCACCGTCCAGGAGATCTTCGACAACGCGACCCCCAACTACTACGAGTCGCGCGGCGAGCCGACCCCCATGGTCCTGGTCGACCGGCACCACTGGACCGAGCACCTGCCGGCCTGGCCGCTGCTGCGGTCCCTCGCGGCGGGCCGCTCCATGGAGAGCCGCATCGCCCTGGTCGACAGCGTGGCCGAGGCCCCGGAGGCGCTGCGGCGGCTGAGCGAGCGGTGACCCCGCACCCGGGCCGTCCCGTGTGAAGCCGAATGGCCCATCGGGCGGGCGCTGTTGCGGGGGGCGCCCGATGCTGGGGCCTGAGCGGCCCGGCAGGGCCGGTCGCCAGCGACTTCCAGGAGGTACGCCGACATGCGCGCAGCGCCCGTCCACCGCCCTCGCTCCCTCCGCGCCCGGCTCAGACCGACCGCCGCCCTGGTCGCGGCCGGGGCCTGTGCCGCCGGCCTGATCTCCGGACCGGCTCAGGCCGAGGCGCCGCGTCCGGACGGCCGCGACCGCGAGCTGCGCGCGGCACTGGAGGAGCTGGTGGGGCCCCCGGACGGACCGCCGGGGGCCATCGTTCTGCTCCGGCGGGGCCGGGACGTGAAGGTCTACCGGGCCGGTGTGGCCGACGCGGACTCCGGACGGCCGCCGCACCCCGGTGACCACATGCGCGTGGCCAGCATCGCCAAGGCGTACAGCGGGGCCGTCGCGCTGCGGCTGGTGGACCGTGGGAAGCTGCGGCTCGACGACACGATCGGCAAGCGGCTGCCGCGGCTGCCGAAGGCATGGCACAAGGTGACGCTCCGCCACCTGCTCCAGCACACCAGCGGCCTGCCGGACTTCACCGAGGACCCGGATTTCCAGCAGGCGGTGGCGGCGGACCCGCGCCGCGAAGTCGACCCGCACACGCTGCTGGACTTCGTCGCCGACAAGCCCCTCCTCTTCAAGCCGGGCTCCCGCTACCGGTACGACAACTCGGACAACACGGTGGTGGCCATGATGGCGGAGGCCGCGACGGGCCGTCCGTACGAGGAGTTGCTGCGTGAGCTGGTCCTCCGGCCGCTCGGCGTGCGCAACACCGGCCTGCCACGGGGGTACCTGCTTCCCCGCCCGTACATCCACGGCTACGAGTTCGAGCCGGACGGCCCACTGGAGGACGTCAGCACCGCCTTCAGCGCGTCGCTCTTCTGGGCCTCCGGCGGTGTCGTCTCCACCCCGAACGACCTGAACGTCTTCATGCGTGCCTACGCGGGCGGCCGGCTCCTGTCGAAGGAGACCCGCAAGGAGCAGACCAAGTGGATCGCCGGCTCCTCCGTGAACCCCGGCCCCGGCCGCAACGAGGCCGGTCTCGCGCTGTTCCGGTACACCACCCGCTGCGGTGTCGTCCACGGCCACACCGGCACCATCCCGGGCTACACCCAGCTCGCCGCCGCCACGCCCGACGGCAAACGCTCCCTGACGTTCACCCTCAACACCCAGGTCAGCCGACAGCGGACGCCGGAGCTCCTGGCCCGGATGCGCAAGGTCCAGGAGGACTTCGTCTGCGCTGCTCCGCCCCTGACACCACCGGCCGCCGGCCTCCCGGTGTGAGTGTGCGCGTGACCCACCGGGTCACGGCCGTCCGGCGCCCCTCCGCTTCCGTTCCTCACGGTCAGGCAACGTCCGGGGCCGTTCTCCCGTCTGGCAGTCGTACACAGCTGACCGACGAACGGAGCCGGACGTGCTCATAGGACTGTTGACGGCCGTCGCGGCCTCGATCTGCTACGGCACGGGCTCGGTCCTGCAAGCGGTCGGCTCCCGGAAGTCCGCCCGCCGTGAGGCCGCGGCCGGTTTGACGACCCAGCACGGCGGGCCCTCCCTGTCCTCGACCGCCAAGGCGGCGATGACGTGGGAGTTCGTCGTCGGTACGATCCTCGACCTCGTCGGCTTCGGGCTGGGCGCGCTGGCCGCGCGGATGCTGCCGCTCTTCCTGTCGCAGACGGTGATCAGCGCGAACCTGGTGATCACCGCCGTGCTGAGCGTGCGGATGCTCGGCATCCGGCTGACGCGGGCGGAGTGGACCTCGATCGGCGTCGTCTGCACGGCGCTGGTGCTGCTGGCCACGGCCGCCGGACCGGAGGGCGGCCGGCACACGCCGGTCGCCACGCACTGGTGGCTGCTGGCCGTGTCGCTGCTGCTCATCTTGGGCGGGACGGTCGTCGTGCGGCTGCTGGGCGCGCGGGCCGCGATCCTCGCGGGCCTGCTGTCCGGGCTGGGTTTCGGGGCCCTCGGGGTCGGTGTGCGGGTGCTGAACGGTGTCGACCCCTTCGACGCCGGCGCGCTGCTGGCGGACCCGGCGCTGTACGCCGTCCTCGTCGCCGGCGTGGGAGGGATGTACCTGCACACGGTCGCGCTCCAGATCGGCTCGGTGAACGGGGCGACGGCCGCGCTGGTGGTCGGCGAGACGGTGCTGCCGGGCATGATCGGCGTGCTGTGGCTGGGGGACGCGTCCCGGCCCGGGTTCGGGTGGCTCGCGATCGCGGGGTTCGTGCTGGCGGTGGCGGGCGCCGTCGCGGTCGCGTGGTTCGGGGCGCCGGAGTCCGGGCCGTCGCCCGCCGTGGAGGAGGAGCCCCGGGAACTCACCCGCGTCGGCACGGCGGCTCCCTCGTAGACTCCCGGCGGGGGAGATGAGAGATGGGGCTACGGCTCAGGACCGGTGCCACGATCACCGCGACCGCCGCGCTCGTGACGGGTGCGCAGGTGCCGCGCCTGCTGGAGGACCGGGACAGGGAGCGGCTCCTGTTCGCGGACCGGTCGTACGTGGAGGACGGCGAGGCCCGGTTCGGGCTGGAGGCCGACCCGCCGAACCCGCCGGACGAGCCGCGCCGCACGTCCTCGCGGGGGGCCGCGCCACCTATGTGCGGCCGTACGGTGAGCACCGCAGGATCTGGGCGGCCACCAGCGCCGGTGGCGACATCCTGGCGCTCAAGCGGTTCGAGGACCCGCTGTCGGCGGAGCTCCGGGCCGGCATGTTGCGGGCGGGCGTCGTGGGTACGGCGGTCGCGACGCTGACCGGTCAGCCGAGGACCACCACCTCGTCCGCCGCGAAGGTCGCCCCGACCACCGCCCCCTCCTCGGGCGCGTCCCGCAGCGCGCACGCGGCCTCCAGGGCGGGGCCGGACTCCGGGCGCAGCCGTACCGCCACGTGATGGCCCCGGAACGTCCGCGCCTCGACCGTGCACCGCAGCCCGTCGGCCGGGGCGCCGAGCCGGACGCCCGCGGGTCGCACGAGCACCCGGACCGCCCCCTGCGCGGACCCGGCCGGCACCGGGACCTTGCCCCACACGGTGTCGGCCGCCCCGCCGGTCACCGTCGCCGGCACCACGTTGTCGAAGCCCAGGAAGCGGGCGACGAACTCGGAGGCCGGGCGCCGCCAGACCTCCAGCGGCGTACCGCTCTGGGCGATGCGCCCGTCGCGCATGACGACGACCCGGTCGGCGAGGGCGAACGCCTCGCCCTGGTCGTGCGTGACGGCGAGCACGGTGGTGCCGAGCCGCCCGAACAGCTGCCGCAGCTCGACCACGAGCCGCTCGCGCAGCCCCCGGTCGAGCTGGCCGAGCGGTTCGTCGAGCATCAGCAGCCGGGGCCGGGGCGCCAGCGCCCGCGCGAGCGCGACGCGCTGCTGCTCGCCGCCGGACAGCGCGGCGACCGCCCGCCGTCCGGCGCCGGGCAGACCGACCAGGTCCAGCAGCTCCGCCACCCGGGCGGCCCGCTCGCCCCGCGACACGCCGCGCATACGCAGCCCGAAGGCGACGTTGCCGGCGACGTCGCGCTGCGGGAACAGCTGGTGGTCCTGGAACATCAGGCCGACGCCCCGCCGGTGCACGGGCACGCCGGTCTGGTCGGCGCCGTCCAGCAGCACCCGGCCCGCGTCCACCGGCTGGAGTCCGGCCACCACCCGCAGCAGGGTCGACTTGCCGCTGCCGCTCGGCCCGAGCACGCACACGATCTCGTGGTCGGCGACGTCCAGCGACACCGCGTCGACGGCGGCGCGCGCCCCGAAGCGTACGGTCACGTCCCGCAGAACGAGCATGGTCAGAACTCCCCGGCGCGGTCGGCACGGACACGTTCGAGCAGCAGCAGGGCCACCGCGCACACCACCATCAGGATCGTCGACAGGGCCATGGCCTGGCCGTAGTTGAGGTCGCCGGGCCGGCCCAGGAGGCGGGCGACGGCGACCGGGAGGGTGGGGTTGTCGGGGCGGGCGATGAACACGGTCGCCCCGAACTCGCCCAGCGACACGGCGAACGCGAACCCCGCCGCCACCGCAAGGGCCCGCCCCACCAGTGGCAGGTCCACCTCGCGCCACACCCGCCACGGCGAGGCGCCGAGCACCGCCGCCGCCTCCCGCAGCCGCACGTCCACGGCGCGCAGGACGGGCAGCATCGTCCGTACGACGAAGGGCACGCCGACCAGGGCCTGGGCGAGCGGCACCAGGATCCACGAGGAGCGCAGGTCCAGCGGCGGTTCGTCCAGCGCGATCAGGAACCCGAAGCCCACGGTCACCGCGGACACGCCGAGCGGCAGCATCAGCAGCGCGTCGAAGCCGCGGACGAGCCGCCCCGCGCGCCGGGTCAGCGCGGCGGCGGCGAGCCCGCCGACCAGCAGGGCGATCCCGGTCGCGACGACCGCGTACTCCAGGGAGTTGCCGACCGCCTCCAGGGGCGGCACCAGGAACGTCCCGCCGTCCGCGTCGACGGTCTGGAGCGCCCGGTAGTAGCCGAGTCCCCCGTCGAAGGAGCGCTCGGCGAGCACTCCGAGCGGCAGCAGGAGCAGCAGCACCACGGTGAGCAGCACTCCGCCGAGCAGCGTCCACTGTCCGGCGCCGCGCGGCCGCCGGGCGGTGGCGCCGGCGTCCACCAGCTTCAGCGCGGCCTCCCGGCTCCGTACCGTCCGGGCGTGGAGGACGAGGATCGCGCCGACGGCGGCGAACTGCACCAGCGTGAGCACGGCCGCCGTCGGCAGGTCGAGCAGCTGCGCGGTCTGCCGGTACACCTCCGCCTCCAGCGTGCGGTACGCCGGTCCACCGAGGATCTGCACGATGCCGAAGGAGGTGTACGTGAAGAGGAACACCATCAGTGCGGCGGCGGCCACGGCGGGTGCGAGCGCCGGCAGGGTCACCCGCCGCCAGGCGCCGAGCCGTGAGGCGCCGAGGACCCGGGCGGCCTCCTCCTGGCGCGGGTCGAGCTGGGCCCACAGGCCGCCGACCGTCCGGACGACGACGGCGTAGTTGAAGAAGACGTGCGCGAGGAGGATCGCCCACACGGTGGTGTCCAGCCGCACGCCCCACAGCTCGTCGAGGAGCCCGCCCCGGCCGAGGAGCGCGAGGAACGCGGTGCCGACGACGACCGTCGGCAGGACGAACGGCACGGTGACGACCGCCCGCAGCAGCGCCTTGCCGGGGAAGTCGAAGCGGGCGAAGACGTACGCGCCGGGCAGGGCGATCAGCAGGGTGAGCGCGGTGGAGGCGAGCGCCTGCCAGGTGGTGAACCACAGGACGTCGAGGATGTCGGCGCGGCCCAGCACGTCGCCGAGCCGCCCGAGCCGCCAGACGCCGTCGTCCGTCCTCAGCCCGCGCCCGACGATCGCCGCGACGGGGTAGGCGAAGAAGACGGCGAAGAACGCCACGGGCAGGACCATCAGTCCGGCCCGCAGCGTGCCTCTCCTGAGGGTGGTCACCGCAGGACGATCGCGGCCCACGACCTGATCCACCCGTCGCGCTTCTGGGCGATCTTCTCGGGTGCGACGGTGTGCGGGCTGTCCACCTTGGCGCCGTGCTTGGTGAACAGCTCGGGGAGCTTCGCGTCCTCCGCCACGGGGTTGACGAACATCTGGAGCGGCATGTCCTCCTGGAACTTCTTGCCGACCAGGAAGTCGATGAGGGCCTTGCCGCCGTCCGCGTTCCTGGCGCCGGTCAGCAGCCCGGCGAACTCCGTCTGCTGGAAGCACGTCCCGGTGGAGACGCCGGTGGGTGCCTCGGCGGGCTGCGGCTCGGAGTACAGCACCTCTACGGGCGGGCTGGAGGCGTACGAGACGACGAGCGGCCGGTCGCCCTTGGCCTTCTTGCCGCCGGCCGAGCCGGAGAACTCCTGGTTGTAGGCGAGCTCCCAGCTGTCGACCACCTTGACGCCGTTGGCCTTCAGCTTCTTCCAGTAGTCCTGCCAGCCGTCGTCGCCGTACCGGGCGGCCGTGCCGAGCAGGAAGCCGAGGCCGGGAGAGGACCGCTCGGGGTTCTCGACGACGAGGAGGTCCTTGTACGCGGGCCTGGCGAGGTCGTCGAAGGTCCGCGGCGGCGCGAGCTTCTTGTCCGCGAAGTACTTCTTGTCGTAGTTGACGCAGATCTCGCCGGTGTCGATCGGCGTGACGCGGTGCTTGTCCTTGTCGAGCTGTACGGCGTCGGGGACCCGGTCCAGGCCCTTTGCCTCGTACGGGTCGAAGAGCCCGTTGTCGAGGGCCCGCGACAGGAGGGTGTTGTCGACGCCGAAGAAGACGTCCCCCTGCGGGGCGCCCTTGGTGAGGATGGCCTTGTTGACGGCCTCGCCCGCGTCGCCGCTCTTGAGGACCTTCACGGTGTAGCCGGTCTGCCGGGTGAACTCCTTCAGGACGGCCGGGGAGGCGTTGAAGGAGTCGTGGCTGACGAGCGTCACGGTCTTCGACTTGGCGCCGCCGTCGGAGGCGTCCTTGCCGGAGTCTCCGCCGCAGCCGGCGAGCGTCGTGACGCCCAGCGCGGCGGCGAGGGCGCCGACCGCGATCTTCTTGGTGGTGCTCACTGAGATTCCTCCTGGGTTTGACCAGGAAGAGACGCGGCCCTGCCCACCGGAACCGTCCGGCGGGCAGGGCGCTACAGCTTGAGTAACGACCGAACTTCCTACCCAGAATGACCTGGGCGAGGTTCAGAGGGTCTGCGACCTGACGGTGTCGCACTCTCAGCGCTGTGGCGCTCCCCTGTCGGAATATGCAGATGTGTTCGAGCTCAGACTACAAGGTCAGCGTTCCGCCGCCGCGAGCTGTCCACAGGCACCGTCGATCTCCTGCCCGCGGGTGTCACGCACCGTGACCGGGACGCCGTGCGAGGCGATCGCCGCGACGAAGGCCTTCTCGTCCTCGGGCCGGGAAGCGGTCCACTTCGACCCCGGCGTGGGGTTGAGCGGGATGAGGTTGACGTGGACGCGCTTGCCCTTGAGGAGGCGGCCGAGGAGGTCGCCGCGCCACGCCTGGTCGTTGATGTCGCGGATGAGGGCGTACTCGATGGACACGCGGCGGCCGGACTTCTCCGCGTACTCCCAGGCGGCGTCCAGTACCTCCCGGACCTTCCAGCGGGTGTTCACCGGGACGAGGGTGTCGCGCAGCTCGTCGTCGGGGGCGTGCAGCGACACCGCGAGACGGCATTTGAAGCCCTCGTCGGCGAACCGCAGCATCGCCGGGACGAGGCCGACCGTCGAGACGGTGATACCGCGCTGCGAGAGGCCCAGCCCGTCCGGCTCGGGGTCGGTGAGCCGGCGGATGGCGCCGACGACGCGGTTGTAGTTGGCGAGCGGCTCGCCCATGCCCATGAAGACGATGTTGGAGAGGCGGGCCGGTCCTCCCGGAACCTCGCCGTCCCGCAGCGCCCGCATACCGTCGACGATCTGGTGCACGATCTCGGCGGTGGACAGGTTGCGGTCGAGCCCGGCCTGGCCGGTGGCGCAGAACGGGCAGTTCATGCCGCAGCCGGCCTGGGAGGAGATGCACATGGTCACGCGGTCGGGGTACCGCATCAGGACGGACTCGACGAGGGTGCCGTCGTGCAGTCGCCACAGCGTCTTGCGGGTGGTGTCCTCATCGCACGAGATGTGGCGGACGACCGACATCAGGTCGGGCAGCAGCTCCGCGGCGAGCTTCTCGCGGGAGGCGGCGGGGATGTCGGTCCACTGGGCCGGGTCGTGCGCGTAGCGCGCGAAGTAGTGCTGGGACAGCTGCTTGGCGCGGAACGGCTTCTCGCCGATCGCGGCGACGGCCTCCTTGCGCTCGGCGGGCGACAGGTCGGCGAGGTGCCGCGGTGGCTTCTTGACTCCGCGCGGGGCGACGAAGGTGAGCTCTCCCGGTGCGGGGCGTGGCATGACCTGGTACTCCTCAGTGAAGACGAGGCCGCGGTACGTGAGCCGGGAGACCTCACCGGATGATCCCCGCGCGGGCCGCGGGGCCGAAAGGGCCCGCCGCGGTGCGACGAGCCCTTCCAGGGTAACCGGATCGCGCTTCAGCCTGTTCCGACGAAGATCACCAGCAGCAGCCACACCACCGGAGCGGTCGGCAGGAGCGAGTCGAGCCGGTCCATGATGCCGCCGTGACCGGGCAGCAGCGTGCCCATGTCCTTGATACCGAGGTCCCGCTTGATCATCGACTCGCCGAGGTCGCCCAGCGTGGCGCTGACCGCGACGGCGAGGCCCAGCAGCAGGCCCTGCCACCAGGCGCCGCCCTCGATGGCGAACTCCATGCACAGCGCGCCGGCCGCCATCGCGAACGCCACCGCGCCCAGCAGGCCCTCACGGGTCTTGCCGGGGCTGATGCGCGGCGCGAGTTTGTGCCTGCCGAACCGCCAGCCGACGGCGTACGCGCCGGTGTCGCTGACCACCGTCAGGAGCAGGAACGTCAGCACCCGCCAGGCGCCGTCGTCGGCGGTGAGCATGAGCGCCACGAACGTCGCCAGGAACGGCACGTAGAACGCGGCGAACACGCCGGCCGTGACGTCCTTCAGGTAGCCCTCGGGCGGCTCGGTCATCCGCCACACGAGCACCGCGAGCGCGGTGAGCGCCATGGCGACCCAGGCGCCCTCGGGTCCGCGCACGTACCCCGCCACGACCATGGCGGCACCGCCGACGGCGAGGGGCACGAGCGGGGCCTTGATGGACTTGCGCTCCTGAAGGCGGGAGGTCAGCTCCCACAGCCCGACCACGACGGCGACCGCTATCACGCCGACGAACACGGCCTTGACGACGAAGAGCGACGCGACGATCACCGCTCCGAGACCGACACCCACCCCTATGGCGGCCCGCAGGTCCCGGCCGGCCCGCTTCTTCTGCTTCCGGTGCGGACCGGGCTGCTCCGCGGGCTGCGGCGCTCCCGACGGCGAGCTGGGCATGGGCTCCTGCGGATCCTGCGGCTGTGACGCGTACGGCGGCCGGTGGTCGTACGGCGCCTGCTGCGGCTGCGGCATCTCGTGACGGACCGGGGGACCGCTCAGCGGAGCGGTCCCCCGGTCGCGGTCGTCCTGGTCTCCGCCGGCGTCTCCACCGGCGGGAACGTCGGGCACGATGGGCATGGGCCGAGTCTGCTGTGCCTCATGCCCGTCGTAGGCGGGACCCGCCGGGGCTGCCGGAGCGAACCCCGGGTGGTACCCCTGGTCGGGCGGACCCCATTGACCGCCTCTCGGCGGGGCCCCCCAGGAAGAGTCGTTCATCAGACCTCGAGCAGCTCGGCTTCCTTGTGCTTGAGCAGCTCGTCCACCTGCGCGACGTACTTCGCGGTGGTGTCGTCGAGCTCCTTCTCCGCCCGGCGGCCCTCGTCCTCGCCGACCTCGCCGTCCTTGACGAACTTGTCGATCGTCTCCTTGGACTTGCGGCGGACCGAGCGGATCGAGATCTTGGCGTCCTCGGCCTTGCTCTTGGCGACCTTGATGTACTCGCGGCGGCGCTCCTCGGTCAGCTCGGGGAACACCACCCGGATGATGTTGCCGTCGTTGCTCGGGTTGACGCCGAGGTCCGAGTCGCGGATGGCCTGCTCGATGTTGCGCAGCGCGCTCTTGTCGAACGGGGTCACCACGGCCATGCGGGGCTCCGGCACGGAGAACGACGCCAACTGGTTGATCGGCGTGATGGCCCCGTAGTAGTCGGCCACGATCTTGTTGAACATGGCCGGGTGCGCGCGCCCGGTACGGATCGCGGCGAAGTCCTCCTTCGCGACCAGGACGGCCTTCTCCATCTTCTCCTCTGCCTCGAGGAGGGTCTCTTCGATCACCACTTGCTCCTGCGTGTCTATGAGTAGGCCCGGCGTACAAAGGGCTGCGGAACCTGCGTCGCGTCTGTTCCCTGCACGGTGTCCGACCGGCAGGGCTTTGTCCATCCCCTCGCGGGGGCACCCCGGGGAAGCCCCGGGACCCGGATCAGGTCCTGGTGCCCTCGTCGCTCACGAGAGTGCCGATCTTCTCACCCTTCACCGCACGCGCGATATTGCCCGCCGCGAGCAGCTCGAAGACGAGGATCGGCAGGTTGTTGTCACGGCAGAGGGTGATGGCGGTGGCGTCGGCGACCTTGAGGTCGCGGGAGAGCACCTCGCCGTACTCCAGCGCGTCGAACTTCACCGCGTCCGGGTTGGCCTTCGGGTCGGAGTCGTAGACCCCGTCCACCCCGTTCTTGCCCATGAGGAGGGCTTCGGCGTCGATCTCCAGGGCGCGCTGGGCGGCGGTGGTGTCGGTGGAGAAGTAGGGCATGCCCATGCCCGCGCCGAAGATCACGACACGGCCCTTCTCCAGGTGCCGCACCGCGCGCAGCGGGATGTACGGCTCGGCGACCTGCCCCATGGTGATGGCGGTCTGGACCCGGGAGTCGATGCCCTCCTTCTCCAGGAAGTCCTGGAGGGCGAGGCAGTTCATGACCGTACCGAGCATGCCCATGTAGTCGGACCGGGCCCGGTCCATGCCGCGTACCTGAAGCTCGGCCCCGCGGAAGAAATTGCCGCCGCCGATCACGATCGCGATCTCCGCGCCGTCGCGGACGACCGCGGCGATCTCGCGTGCGATGGCGTGTACGACGTCGGGATCGACGCCGAGGCCACCACCGCCGGCGAACGCCTCGCCGGACAGCTTCAGCATGAAGCGGCCGGCCTTTTTACCGGTGTTGTCGTCGCCCTGTGCGGCGCCCTGGTTCATGGAGATCTCCTCGTGCACATACGAAGAAGGCCATTGCCGGTGGGTCTGCTGTCCCTACGGCAATGGCCTCCTCGTCAGATCTGTGGCCGCCGGCGCTGACGCGACCGACCGTCCACTGGGAAAACCCTAGCGGGATCCCGTGTCGAGCGCGTACCGGCTCAGATGCCGACCTTGATGCGGCTGAAGCGCTTCAGGGTGACACCGGCCTCGTCCAGGACCTTCTGGACGGACTTCTTGTTGTCGAGCGCGTACGGCTGACCCAGGAGGGTGGCGTCCTTGAAGAAGCCGTTGAGGCGACCCTCGACGATCTTCGGGAGCGCGGCCTCGGGCTTGCCCTCGGCGCGGGTGGTCTCCTCGGCGACGCGACGCTCGGCCTCGACGACCTCGGCCGGGACGTCGTCCTTGGAGAGGTACTTCGGGGCGAAGGCGGCGATGTGCTGCGCGATGCCCTTGGCGACCTCGGCGTTCTCCTTGTCGAGCTCGACGAGGACACCGATCTGCGGGGGCAGGTCGGGCATGGTGCGGTGCATGTAGGCCGCGACGTAACCGCCGGAGAACTGCGCGAAGCGGTCCAGGACGATCTTCTCGCCGAGGTTGGCGTTGGCCTCGTCGACGTACGCCTGGACGGTCTTGCCGGCCTCGATCTCGGACGCGAGCAGCGCCTCGATGTCGGCGGGGGACGTCTTGGCGACGTGCTCGGCGAGGGCCTGGGCGACGCTCTGGAACTTCTCACCCTTGGCGACGAAGTCCGTCTCGCACTTCAGCTCGACGATGACACCGGAGGTGTTGTCGTCGGCGATCACGGAGACGACGGCGCCGTTCTCGGCGGAGCGGCCCTCGCGCTTGGCGACGCCCTTCTGCCCCTTGATGCGCAGCGCCTCGACGGCCTTGTCGACGTTGCCCTCGGACTCGTCGAGCGCCTTCTTGCAGTCCATCATGCCGGCGCCGGTGAGCTCGCGGAGCTTCTTGACGTCAGCGGCGGTGTAGTTCGCCATGATCTGTGAGTCTCTTTCGAAGTCTGGAAGATCTACGAAGATCTACGGGTGGACGGCGGGGGCGATGTGCGCCCCCGCCGTCGATCCGAACCTGAAGGTCAGGCCTGCTCGGCGTCCGCGGCCGGGGCCTCGGCAACCGGGGCGGCCTCGGCGGCCGGAGCAGCCTCGGTGGCCGGGGCGGCCTCCGCGGCGTCCTCGGCCGGAGCCTCCGCAGCGGCCTCGGCCGGCTTCTCGGCGGCCTCGTCGGAGTCCGCCTTCTTCTCGCCCTCGAGCAGGTCGCGCTCCCACTCGGCCAGCGGCTCACCGGCGGCCTTCTCGCCCGGCTTCTGGTCGCCGGTCGCGGCGCCGGAGCGGGCGATGAGGCCCTCGGCGACGGCGTCGGCGATCACGCGGGTGAGCAGGGTGACGGAGCGGATCGCGTCGTCGTTGCCCGGGATCTTGTAGTCGACCTCGTCGGGGTCGCAGTTGGTGTCGAGGATCGCGACGACCGGGATGTGGAGCTTGCGCGCCTCACCGACGGCGATGTGCTCCTTCTTGGTGTCGACGATCCAGACCGCGCTCGGCACCTTCTGCATCTCGCGGATGCCGCCGAGGGTCTTCTCCAGCTTGGCCTTCTCGCGCGAGAGGACCAGGAGCTCCTTCTTGGTCAGACCCGAGGCCGCGACGTCCTCGAAGTCGATCGCCTCCAGCTCCTTCAGACGCTGAAGGCGCTTGTAGACGGTCGAGAAGTTGGTGAGCATGCCGCCCAGCCAGCGCTGGTTGACGTAGGGCATGCCGACGCGGGTCGCCTGCTCGGCGATCGCCTCCTGCGCCTGCTTCTTGGTACCGACGAACATGATGGAGCCGCCGTGCGCGACGGTCTCCTTGACGAACTCGTAGGCGCGGTCGATGTACGACAGCGACTGGAGCAGGTCGATGATGTAGATGCCGTTGCGCTCGGTGAAGATGAAGCGCTTCATCTTCGGGTTCCAGCGACGGGTCTGGTGACCGAAGTGGACGCCGCTCTCCAGCAGCTCCCGCATCGTGACGACGGCCATGGCCGTATCTCCTTGGTTCTCGGTTGTGTCCTGACGCCCCGACGCGCCGTGCCACGAGTGGACCGAAGGGCGCTGCCACGACCTGTGAGAGTGGTGGCGGGGCGTGCGAAGTCGACCCGGTGGCCCGGGTCGCCAGAAGAAGTGTACGGGACCTCGGCGGCGCCGGGTGACGGCGCTGTCCACAACCGGCCCGTGATCCACAGACCGGGTCCATGATCAGCGCGGTCGCGTCCCGCTGCGCCACATTCTGCGCATGTACTCCACCGCGTTCGCCCTGGTCCTGTCCGTGCTGGCCGCCACCGTCCCGCCCGCCGCCGGGCCGGTGGGCCCACCCGCCGCGTGGCCCGTGGGCACGACGACGGGCCCGCCCGCCGTCTGGCCCATGGGTCCGCCGCGGCCGGCGGTCGTGCGGGGCTGGGAGCCGCCCGCCTCGGCGTACGGTCCCGGCCACCGCGGCGTGGACCTGGCCGCGCCGCCGGGCACCGAGGTCCGCGCGGCGGCGGGCGGACGGGTCTCGTTCGCGGGCCCGGTGGGGGGCCGGGGCGTCCTGTCCGTCACACTGCCGTCCACGGGCACGCCGCCGCTGCGCACCACCTACGAGCCGGTCCGGCCCCTGGTGCGCCCGGGCGCCGAGGTCGCGGCGGGGCAGGTGGTCGCCGTCGTGGCCACCGGGGGGCGCCCGCACTGCGCGGCCGGGTGCCTGCACTGGGGCCTGCGCCGGGGGGACACGTACCTCAACCCCTTGTCGCTGCTGCCCCCGCGGCTTCTTCGCCGCCCGCCCTCGCGCCTGCTGCCGCTGACGGGCGCCTGAAGCGACGCGGCACGGCTCACACGCCGCGTACGCCCCGGAGGGCCATCGAGACGGCCGTCTCGGCGATGGCCGACGGGTCCTCCGCCACGCCCAGCTCGATGCGGCGCACCGCCGCGTCGACCACGCCCTGGAGCAGCATCGCGGCCAGTCGCGGCTGCTCCTGGCCGAGCTCCGCCAGCGCCTCGACGATCATGGCGACCAGCCCGCCGTGCGCCGCGCGGATCTTCTCCCGCGCCCCGTCGTCCAGCTCGCCGGCCGAGATCGCGACGACCGCCCGGTGGCGCCGGTCGCCCACGAGGCCGAGCTGGGTGCGGACGTACGCCTCGACCTTGCCCTCGGGGGTGGCCGCCCGCTCCATGGCCGCCTCGACCTCGGCCGCCCACACGGGGAAGTCGACCGCGCACAGTTCCTCGACGACGGCGGCGCGGGAGCGGAAGTACTCGTACACGGAGGACCGGGCCAGGCCGGTGCGCTCGGCGAGGGCGGGAAAGGTCAGAGCCTCCGTCCCGCCTTCGGACAGCAGGGAACGCGCGGCGTCCAGCAGGGCGCCGCGTTGCATGGTCCGGTGCTCGGCCACCGAGGCCGCTCGAATCCTGGGCACGGCTCCACTTTACGACCGCCCCCCTCGGCGTCAGCGCCCTACATCGGCCAGCTTGGCTCTGAGCTGGAGGACCGACTTCGTGTGGATCTGGCTGACACGGCTCTCGGTGACCCCCAGCACGTTGCCGATCTCGGCCAGGGTCAGGCCCTCGTAGTAGTACAGCGTGACGACGGTCTTCTCCCGCTCGGGCAGGGTGTTGATGGCCCGGGCCAGCAGCCGTCGCAGCTCACGGCCCTCGGCCACCTCGACGGGATCGTCGGCGGCGGTGTCCTCCAGGGTGTCCATGAGGCTCAGCCGGTCGCCGCCCTCGCCGCCGACGTGCAGCAGCTCCTCCAGGGCGACCACGTTCGCCAGTGACAACTGGCTGAAAACAGCGTGCAGTTCCTCCAGGGCGATGCCCATCTCCGCGGCGACCTCGACCTCCGAGGGAGTGCGCCGCAGCTGCGCCTCCAGGGTGGCGTACGCGCGCTCCACGGCCCGCGCCTTCTGCCGCACCGAGCGGGGGATCCAGTCCAGGGCGCGGAGCTCGTCGATCATCGCGCCGCGGATCCGGGTGATGGCGTACGTCTCGAACTTGATCGACCGCCCGATGTCGAACTTCTCGATCGCGTCGATGAGCCCGAAGACCCCGGACGACACGAAGTCCGCCTGCTCCACGTTGGACGGCAGGCCGACGCTCACCCGGCCCGCGACGTACTTCACCAGCGGCGAGTAGTGGAGGATCAGCTGTTCCCGCAGCCGCTCGTCGCCCGTGTCCTTGTACGACTGCCACAGCTCGTCGAGTGACGAGGGTGCGGACGGGCGCACGGTGCCCCGGGCAGCGGGGGGCACCGCAGCGCGGTCGGACCCGGAGGTGTGCTGGGGCATGCGTCGCCTTGAGCCGTTCTGCTGGGTGTGAGGGGGGGGGACGGGGGGCGGTATGCGGAGGGGGTAATTCTTGTGAGCGTAGCGTGACTGTGAAGTCGCAGTGAGCGAAGGTCCCTGGATGACGACCCCACGAGGGCGGCCCCTCGGCCGCATCTTCGAATGAGGCCACGGGGCCGACCGCGGGCACGACGGCCCTCCGGATGTCGCCGGGAGAGCTGCGGAGGTCATCGGCATCACCTTTTCACCCGAATGCTGCGGGTCAAGCACCGCCTCGCCGGGCGTTCGGGCGACGTACGGCCCGGGGTGCCAACTGCCAGCCGTCGCCGTGGCGTTCGACGAATCCCAGGGCGTGGAGTTCGTACAGCCTGCCGAGCGCCTCGTCAACGGTGGTGCCCGCGTCACGCGCGATGTCGCTCGCGGGGGCGGTCCCGCGCGCGGGCAGGGCTTCGAGCACCCGCGCGCCGGCCGGGTCGAGGAGGTCCCTGGGCAGGACCGGACCGCGGCGGGGCGGGGCCAGGTCGCCGATGTCGCCCACCAGCTCCGCGACCTCCGCGGCGTCGGTGACCAGCTCCGCCTCGCCGCGCAGCAGTTCGTGCACGCCCGCGGAGAGGCCGCTGGTGGCCGGGCCGGGGACACCCATGGTGAACCGGCCGAGGCGCTGCGCGGCACGGGCGGTCACCAGGGACCCGCTGCGGTACTCGGCCTCGACGACGACCGTGCCACGGGTGAGGGCGGCGATCACGCGGTTGCGGAGGATGAACCGGCTCGGGGTGGGATGGGAGCCGGGCGGCAGTTCGCCCACCACCAGGCCCTGTTCGGCGATGCGCCCGATCAGCTCGGCGTGGCCGCGCGGGTAGGCCCGGTCGACCCCGCAGGCCAGGACGGCCACGGTCGCCCCGCCGGCGGCCAGCGCGCCCCGGTGCGCGGCGCCGTCGACGCCGAAGGCCGCTCCGGAGACGACGACCCAGCCGCGCTCGGCGAGCCCCGTGGCCAGGGTCGCCGCCATGTGCGCCCCGTAGGGCGTGCAGGCCCGCGCCCCCACGACCGCGACGGAACGCAGCGCCCAGCGGCGCAGGTCCGGCCGCCCGCGCACCCAGAGCCCCACGGGCCGGGCGTCGCCGAGGTCGTCCAGCTGGCTCGGCCACTCGGAGTCGCCCGGCACCACGAAGCGGCCGCCGCACGCCTCGACCGCCGCCAGATCGCCGTCCGGGTCGGCGCGCGCCGCCCGGGTGCGGTAGCCGTGGACGCGCTGCTCCCCCGCGCCGGTGAGCGCGTCGTCGTCGTACGGCACGGACGTCAGCCGTCGCAGCAGCCCCACGGCCCCCAGTTCGCGCAGCCACCGCCCTCCGTGTCCATCACCCGGTTCGACGACCCGCGTCAACGCCGCTCGCGCCCGTCGCTCTTCCTCGCTCACCCCACCGGACATGCCGCTCCCCGTTCCGTCCCGTCCGTCCGTCGTCCGCGCGGCTCGTCGCGCGCACCGGTCGCCCCCCTGGTGCCGCGCCCGGGGTCGCCCCCGCAGGACCCGGACCGGCCGTGCCCGGTCACAGCGGGTTCCCGGCCGGCAGCGGCACGCCCCGGGCGATGCCGGTGCGCAACTCCAGCGCCAGGTGGACGTCGTCGGGGCCGGGGCGGTCGCGTCCCGCGAGGTCGGCGACGGTCCAGGCGACCCGCAGTACCCGGTCCAGCCCGCGCGCGGTGAGCAGGCCCCGCTCGATGTCCCGCTCGGCGGTGGCGAGGGCGCCGGGGGCGACCTGCCAGCGGGTGCGCAGCTCGTGGCCGGGCACTTCGCAGTTGACGTTCCAGGGCGTGTCGTCCAGGCGGGCGGCGGCCCGCGCCCGGGCCTCCCGCACCCGCGCGGCGACCGCGCCGGTGGTTTCGCCCCGACCGCCCTCGGCGAGCAGGTCCGCGCGGGTGACCGGTTCCACCTCGACGCGCAGGTCGACCCGGTCGAGCAGCGGTCCCGACAGCCGGGCCTGATAGCGGCGGATCACCGACGCGGGGCATTCGCAGCCCGCCCCGTGGAGGGTGTGCCGCCCGCACGGGCAGGGGTTGGCCGCCAGCACCATCAGGAACCGTGCCGGCAGGCGCACCACGCCCGCGCTGCGTGCCACCACCACGTGGCCGGACTCCAGAGGCTGCCGCAGCGCGTCCAGCGCCCTTCCGGAGAATTCCGGCGCCTCGTCAAGGAACAGCACCCCCCGGTGGGACAGCGAGACGGCACCCGGTCTCGGCAGCCCGTTGCCGCCCCCGACGAGGGACTGCATGGTCGCGGAGTGGTGGGGCGCGCAGTACGGCGGCCGGCGCACCAGCGGTTCGCCCGGCGGCAGAAGGCCCGCCACGGAGTGCACCGCGGTGACCTCCAGGGCCTCCTGGCGGGTCAGCGGTGGCAGGACGCCCGGCAGTCGCTCGGCCAGCATGGTCTTGCCCGCACCCGGCGGGCCGGACAACAGCAAATGGTGCCCGCCGGCCGCCGCGACCTCCAGGGCGAGGCGCGCCACCCGCTGGCCGGCGACGTCCGCGAGGTCCGGCCCGTCGGCCGGGTCGGGCGCGAGCCCGGTGCCGAGGCCGGCGCCCGGGACCAGGAGACCCGCGAGCATCGCGTCGGGGCGCCCCGGCTCGTCCGGCTCCTCCTCCGGGACCGGCTCGTCGGCGAGCACGGCGATCAGCTGCCGCAGCGTCCGGACGCCGAGCACGGAGACGCCCGGCACCAGCGCGGCCTCCCCCGCCGTCTGCTCCGGGACGACGACCTGCTGGTAGCCGGCCTCCGCGGCGGCGAGGACCGCCGGCAGGATGCCCCGCACCGGCCTGACCCGCCCGTCCAGCCCCAGTTCGCCGATGAGGACCAGGTCGGCGATGGTCCTGGGGTCGACGCGCTCGGCCGCTCCCAGCGTGGCCGCCGCGACGGCGAGGTCGAAGCCCGATCCGCTCTTCGGCACGGAGGCCGGACTGAGGCCGACCGTCAGTTTCTTCTGCGGCCACTCGGCACCCGAATTGACGATCGCCGCCCGCACCCGGTCGCGGCTCTCCGTCAGGCTCTTGTCCGGCAGCCCAACCAGCGTGAACGCCGCCACCCCCGGCTCCAGGTCGGCCTGGACCTCGACGACCACGCCCTCGACGCCCACCAGGGCCACCGAACACGTGCGCGCGAACCCCATCAGGCCACCCCCCGCGCGTGCTCGACGACGGGCGCGCCGCGCCGGGGCAGCAGCACCCCGACCAGGTCGATGCGCAGGCCGCCCGGCGGTGGTCCGCCGTGCCGCTCCAGCCAGCAGGCGGCCAGCCGCCGCAGTCGCTCGGCCTTGGCGGGCGTCACCGCCGCCATGGGGTGTTCGAAGCCGCCTTCCCTGCGGGTCTTCACCTCGCAGACGACCACCGTGTCGCCGTCACGGGCGACGATGTCGATCTCTCCCAGCCGCCCGCACCGCCAGTTCCGGGCCAGCGTCGTCATCCCGGCGTCACCGAGCCGGCGCACCGCCAGCTCCTCGCCGTACCGCCCCAGGGCCCCCGTCGCGTTCATTCGGCACCACCTCCGGCACCGACTGTGACGCGTCGGCACCGGACTTGTGGATCTTGGTGGACAACCCTCCCGCTGTGGACAACTCCGTCACCCACACCGGTGAAGCGGCACGCCACCCGCGCGGCCCGACATCGAAGGGAACCGCCCCGAACCACACCGGTCCGGACCCCGATCAACACCACACCGGTCCGGACCCCGATCAACGCAGAGTCGACCGGCCCGGACCCGACCGGCCGGCCCGGACCCGACCGGCTCAGCTGCCGGGCAGCTCCAAGTCGCTCTTGTTGAGCTCCTCGATGTTCACGTCCTTGAAGGTCAGCACGCGCACCTGCTTGACGAACCGCGCCGGCCGGTACATGTCCCACACCCAGGCGTCCGCCATGGAGACCTCGAAGAACACCTCGCCCTGCACCGAGTGGACCTGCATCTCGTAATCGTTGGTGAGGTAGAAGCGGCGCTCGGTCTCGATGACGAACTTGAACAGTCCGACGACATCGCGGTACTCCCGGTAGAGCTTCAGCTCCATCTCGGTCTCGTACTTCTCGAGGTCCTCGGCGCTCATGGCATGTTCCCCTTCAGCCGTGCGTCCCCCCATTGTGCGCCAGTCTCCCGGGCCCCCGGTCGATCAGACGATCTCCGGGGCCAGGACCACCGGCGTACGCGGGGGTCCCTCGTCGAGCAGCGTGCGGAGCAGCTCGGCGAGTCGTGTCGGGTACACCGTCTCACGGGCCGCCGACAGTTCGGCGGAGGTCCACCACCTCAGCCCCGCGACACTGCGGGTTTCCAGCTCCGTCAGCGCGCCCAGGGCCACCTCGGTCCGTTCGGTGCGGGCCAGGTAGTACCACTCGTCCTGGTGCCAGCGCCGCCCCGCGAAGGGGAAGGAGCAGACGCGCTGCCACACCACCGGCCCGAGCTCCACGTCCGTGAGGCCGGTCTCCTCGGCGAGCTCCCGCAGCGCTGCCCGCTCCCGGGTCTCGTCGCCCTCGACCCCGCCGCCGGGCGTGAACCACCAGGTGTCGGAGGGGTCGTCCGGCTCGTGGCCGTGCAGCAGCAGGATGCGGTCCTGCGGGTCCAGCAGGACCACCCGGGCCACCCGGCGCAGCGGGGTCTCCTCAGGCATCGGCACCGGCCCTCGTCCCGGGGCGCATCCGCGTCCTGGTCAGCCCGCTGGCGATCGGGCCGTACGCCGCCCCGCACAGGATCAGCACGGCTCCGGCCACCACCGACCCGGCCACCAGCTTCACCGGCCCGGGCCGCGACACGCCGCCCGGCAGGGCCGCGAAGCTCCGCGGCCGTTCCACCATCGCGCCCGGCGGCCACGCCACGGCGTCCAGCCGGGCGCTGACCGCGCTGCGCGGCACGGAGCCGTGCCCGGGGTCCTGGAGGTGAACGCGGGAGTCCTGCGAGCTCCCGCGCTCGTCACCGAGCAGGAACAGCTGCCCTTCGGGCACCGAGGCCGAGAACTGGGCGAGGGACGCCGGCCCGGCGGAGCGCAGATACGGTTCTTCGACCGGCTTGCCGTTGATGGTGAGCCGGCCGCCGCCGTCGCAGCAGGCGACCGTGTCGCCGCCGACGCCGACGACCCGCTTGACCATCGGCAGGTCGCCCCAGGCCGGGTCCTCGAAGACCACGACGTCGCCGCGCCGCACATCGGCCCCGTCTATCCGCTGGGCCAGCACGCGGTCCCCGGCGTCGACGGTGGGGGACATCGACTCGGTCGGCACGGTGTAGGGCTGGTACTGGACCGCCCCCCAGGCGAACCCGCCCAGGAAGAGCACACAGCCGACGGCCACGGCCAGTCCCGACAGCGCGCTGCCGAGACGGCCGCGGCCGCCGTCCGTAGTGACGTTCTTGCCCATCCCGGCGCTCCCCACTTCGTCAGCTCGACGATCTGGGACGGCACCCTACCCGCGCTCCCCTACTCGGCGGTATGCCCACCGATCGGACCGGACCGCACACCCGCCCGGGCGCCCTACCCGGACCGGACCGCACGCCCGCCCGGCCGGGCGCCCCGCGCCGACCGGACGCGCTGCGCGGTCAGCCGTCCCGCCGCTTCCGCCGCCACAGGACGACCGGCAGTGCCGTGGCGAGGCCCAGCGCCCCGGGGCCGGCCATCCGCGCGACGGCGCTCGACGCCGCCGCCGCGGTGAGCCCCGGCTGGTCGAACGTTTCCGGCACCGGCAGGGTGGACCAGCGGGTCACCGGCCAGGCCACGACGACCGCACGGCCGACGACCTGGTCGGTGGCGACCGTGCCGCTGCCGGGCAGCTCCTGGTGGTAGCGGGAGTCCAGGGAGTTCTGCCGGTTGTCGCCCATCACCCAGATACGATCCTCGGGCACCTTGATCGGCCCGAACGGCTCGTCGTCGCACGGTGTGGAGCCGGGGTGGATGTAGGCGGTCTCGTTCAGCGGCTTGCCGTTGACGACGACCTTGCCGCCCTTCTTGCAGCTGACGGTGTCGCCGCCGACCGCGATGACCCGCTTGATCAGGTCCTTCTCCTCGGCGGACGGCATCAGGCCGATGAAGCTCAGGAACTTCTGCATCGGGTTGGGGTCCGGAGTGGGCTCGCCCTCGAGCCAGCCGCCCGGGTCGTGGAAGACGACGACCTCGCCGCGCTCCGGCTCGGAGCCGAACCACGGGGTCAGCTTGTCGACCAGTACCCGGTCACCGCGCTGCAGGGTGTTCATCATCGAGTCCGAGGGAATCGAGAACGCCTGCACCAGGAAGGTCTTGATCAGCAGCGCCAGCAGCAGCGCGATGCCGACCAGCAGCGGCAGTTCCTTCCAGAAGGAACGCTGCTGCCTCGGCGCGGGGGGACCGTCGTCGTCGGCGCTTCCCGTCCCGGCCGGACCCGTCTCCGTCCGGTCCGTGTCCGTCCGACCCGCCCCGGTCGGACCGGTCTCGGAGGAGGGCTCCTCGCCGGGGCCGGAAGAGGACGACCGTCCGAACTGCTCGGGCCGCTCCTCGGGCTCGTCGTGTCCGGATCGTGCGCCGACCGCCAAATCCCCCACATCCACTCCTCACTCCGTGCAACCGCCCGCCCCACAGCAGGGGCAGGCCCACCACTCCCATAACGAGCGGGAGTTCCGCAGGGGTCGGGAGCCCGGTCAATCCGTTCACATTCCGAGAGGACACACTATGCGACGCGCCGAGCGCCGTCGCGGTCCCGGTACGCGAGTCCGGTACGGAGGCGAAGGTGTCCGGCTCCTCCAGCCTGCGCCAGTGGTCGAGGGGCCACGCGATGACGACCGCCCGCCCGACGACCTCCTCCTCCGAGACCGTCCCCTGGAACGCCTCGTTCAGGTGGAACCGCGAGTCGGCCGAATTCGACCGGTGGTCCCCCATCACGAAGATCCGCCCCGTCGGCACCCTCACCTCGAACGGGATGGTGGAGGGAACGTCTCCCGGGTTCAGGTACGGCTCGTCGAGCGGTACGCCGTTGACGGTGAGCCTCCGGTCGGCGTCACAGCACCTCACGGTGTCCCCGCCGACCGCGACGACCCGTTTGATCAGGTCCTGCTCGTCCTCCGACGGCAGCAGGCCGATGAAGGTCAGCACCTGCTTGACCTGCTTGACGACCACCGGATCGTCCGCCCTGGGGGTCTGTTCCTGCTGCAGCCAGCCGCCCGGGTCCCGGAACACGACGACGTCACCGCGCCGGGGCTTGGAGCCGAACCAGGGGGTGAGCTTGTCCACCAGGACCCGGTCGTCGATCCTGATCGTCTGCTCCATGGAGCCGGACGGGATGACGAAGGCCTGCACCAGGAAGGTCTTGAGGCCGAGCGCGATGAGCAGCGCCACCATGATGAGGAGCGGGATCTCCTTGACGGCCGAGCGGCGCCGGCGCCGCTTGACCCTGCGGGCCAGTTTGCGCCGCTCCGCGCGTCCCGGCAGGGGCCGGCCGCCGTCCGTGGGCCGTGTGCCGGTGGGCAGCCGGGTGTCGGCCCGGTGGCTCCCCTGCTTGCCGCGGTTACCCATGGCCCCCGCCCGCCGCCCCCGCCGCCTCGGGTACGTCGCGGAAGGCGCCCGTCGGCCGCACCTCCGACCAGCGCCCGAACGGCCACCCGATCCAGTCCGCCCGCCCGATGACCCGCTCCACCGGCACCATGCCGCCGCCCGGGGAGCCGAGGTGGTCGCGGGAGTCGCGGGAGTGGCTGCGGTGGTCCCCCATGACCCACAGGGTTCCCCGGGGTACGACGATGTCGAAGGGCACCTGGGAGGGGACGTCGCCGGGGTACAGGTAGCCCTCGGTCACGGGTACGCCGTTCACTTCGACCCTGCCCCCCTCGTCGCAGCACTTCACGCGGTCGCCTCCCACGCCCACGACGCGCTTCACGAAGTCCGTGTCGGCCGGTTCGGCGAGGCCGAGGGCGGCAGCCGCCCCGTGCAGCAGCCCGGCGACCGGATTGCGCTCAGGAGCCTCCTGGACGAAGGACCCGGTGCCGTCGAAGACGATCACGTCCCCGCGCCCGGGCCCGGAATTGGAACGGTACGCCAGCTTGTTCACCAGCACCCGGTCGCCGATCCGCAGTGTCGGCTCCATGGACCCGCTGGGGATCTGGAAGGGCTGCATCACGAAGTGGCTGAGCAGCAGCAGGAAGACCGCGCAGGCCAGGCCGGTCAGGCCGAACCTCCGCCGGAAGAGCGCGGAGCCCCGGAAAAGCACGGAGCACGGCCGCTCCTCCGCGTCGGAGGAGCGGTCGCGCTCTGTGTGCTGTGCTTCGGTGTCCATCGGAGCCAGATGTTATCCGGCCCGCCTGTGACGTTCGGTGCGAAGCGGTGGCGTGACGGGCTGAGCCAGAGCTCAGTTGTCGCGCTTCTCCTTGATCTTCGCAGCCTTGCCGCGCAGCTCACGCAGGTAGTAGAGCTTGGCGCGACGGACGTCGCCGCGGGTCACGAGCTCGATCTTCTCGAAGATCGGGCTGTGCACCGGGAAGGTGCGCTCGACGCCGACGGAGAAGGAGACCTTGCGGACGGTGAACGTCTCGCTGACGCCCGCGCCCTGGCGGCGGATGACGACGCCCTTGAACTGCTGGATACGCGAGCGGTTGCCCTCGATGACGCGGACGTGGACGTTCACGGTGTCACCGGGACGGAACGCCGGGACGTCGGTGCGCAGCGACCCGGAGTTGACGACGTCGAGCAGGTGGGACATGTGTGTCTGCTTCCTCGCTGATGCCACAGGTCATCAACGGAATATCGAGATGAGATGAGAGTGCCGGCCACTCGGGCGGGCGTCGTGTCCCCCTGTGGCAGGGGCGCGCGCCGGACGGACAGCAGCGGCCTATTCTTCCACGGCCTTGGGCCTGCGCCAAAATCGGCCACCGGGTTCCGGTGCCCAGCCCAGCACGGAGAGGGTCTCCCGGTCCTTCTTGTCGAAGGCCGAGGCGTCGCAGCGCTCGATCAGGTCCGGCCGGTTGCGGGCGGTGCGCCGCAGCGCCTCGTCCCGGCGCCAGCGCGCGATCTTCCCGTGGTGGCCGCTGAGCAGCACGTCGGGGATGCCCCGGCCGCGCCACTCGGGCGGCTTGGTGTAGACGGGGCCTTCCAGCAGGTTGGCCATCGCGCCGGGGGCGAACGAGTCGTCCCGGTGGGACTCCGCGTTGCCGAGGACTCCGGGCAGCAGCCGCGCCACGGCCTCGGTGACGACCAGGACGGCGGCTTCCCCGCCGGCGAGCACGTAGTCGCCGATGGACACCTCGTACACCGGCATCCGGGTGGCGTACTCGTCCGTGACGCGGCGGTCGATGCCTTCGTACCGGGCCGGGGTGAAGATCAGCCAGGGGCGCCGGGACAGTTCGACGGCCAGTTCCTGGGTGAAGGGCCGCCCGCTGGGGGTGGGGACGACCAGCACCGGCCCGTGCGAGCCGGCGTCGTAGCCGGAGGCCAGCACGTCGTCCAGGGCGTCGCCCCAGGGCTCGGTCTTCATCACCATGCCGGGGCCGCCGCCGTAGGGGGTGTCGTCGACGGTGTTGTGCCGGTCGTAGGTCCACTCGCGCAGGTCGTGCACATGGACGTCGAGCCGGCCGCGGGCGCGCGCCTTGCCGACGAGGGAGACGTTCAGCGGTTCCAGGTACTCGGGGAAGATCGTGACGACGTCGAGCCGCATCAGCTCTCGTCCTCCGCGTCCCTGGACGAGGCGATCTCCGCACGGTCGTCGATGAGGCCGGGCGGCGGGGTGATCACGGCCCTCTGCGCGTCGAGGTCGATGTCGGCGACGATCTCCTCGACGAACGGGATCATGACCTCGGTGCCGTCGGGGCGCTCGACCACGAACAGGTCCTGCGAGGGCAGGTGGGAGATCTCGGTGATCCGGCCGACCGGGGTGCCGTCGGCGAGCACGACGTCCAGGTCCATGAGCTGGTGGTCGTAGTACTCGTCGGGCTCCTCCGGACGCTCGTCCGGGTCGACGTCGGCGATGAGCAGGGTGTTGCGCAGCGCCTCGGCGGCGTTGCGGTCCCGTACGCCCTCGAAGCGGAGCAGCAGCCGGCCGCTGTGGACCCGGCCGGTCTCGATGGTCAGCGGCCCGGCCGAGGCCGGGTCCGTGGCCAGTACGGCACCGGGTGCGAGCCGCAGTTCGGGCTCGTCGGTACGCACCTCGACGGTGACCTCGCCCTTGATGCCGTGGGCGCGGCCGATCCGTGCGACTACCAGCTGCACGTCTTCATCTCTCCTGTCATACGACGACGGGCCGGGGTGGGCCGTAGCCCTCCCCGGCCCGTGCCGGCGCATTTAAGGTAAAACAGCCAACTTGTTCAGCGGACCTGGTCCACGTCGACGAGGTCGACGCGGACACCACGGCCGCCGATGGCGCCCACGACGGTGCGCAGGGCGCGAGCGGTGCGGCCGTTGCGGCCGATCACCTTGCCGAGGTCCTCCGGGTGGACCCGGACCTCCAGCACGCGCCCCCGGCGCAGGTCGCGCGAGGCGACCTGCACGTCATCGGGGTTGTCGACGATGCCCTTCACGAGGTGCTCGAGAGCCTCCTCGAGCATGCTCAGGCCTCGGGCGACTCTGCGGCCTTGGCCGCAGACTCAGTCTCGGCCTCGTCCGCCTTCTTGTCGGCCTTCTTCGCCTTCGGGGTGATGGCCTCACCCTTGGTGTCGTCACCCTCGAGCGCCTTGGCGAAGGCGTCGAAGGAGGCGCGCTTGTCTTCCTTGGCCGCCGGGGCGAGCAGCGGCTTCTCGGGGGCGGGGAGCCCCTTAACCTTCTGCCAGTCGCCGGTGAGCTTGAGGATCGCGAGGACCGGCTCGGTCGGCTGGGCGCCGACGGACAGCCAGTACTGCGCACGCTCCGAGTCGACCTCGATGCGCGACGGGTTCTGCACCGGGTGGTACAGGCCGATCTCCTCGATGGCCCGGCCGTCACGGCGGGTACGGGAGTCGGCGACGACGATGCGGTAGTGAGGCGAACGGATCTTGCCCAGACGCTTCAGCTTGATCTTGACTGCCACGGGTGTGGTGTCTCCTGGTCTTGACGTGGTTGGGCACGACGGGATGCCGCGTGGGGTTGCGGTACTCGAGTGCCCGATGGACGCGTCAGCCGGAGGAGAGAGGGGTCCTGTTCGACTGTCGAGTACAGCTAGCCATTGTGCCACATCACCCGGGGTCAGCTCGCCGCGCCCACCGCTTCCGGAATACGGAAGGGCTTGCCGCAGCCGCCGCAGACGATGGGCGCCTGCGCGAGGACCGAGGGCACGACGCGGACGTTGCGTCCGCAGTCGCACACGGCCTTGACCCGCACGCCACCGCCGGAGGAGCCGTGCCGGGCGGCCGGCCCGCGGAAGGAGCGCTTGGTGTCTGCCGCGGTGGCGACCGTGTGCGCCTTGAGGGCACGCTGCAGCCGCTCGATCGTCGGGCGGTACCGGCGCTTGGCCTCGGGGCTGAGCGTGACCAGGGAGAAGCCGCTGCTGGGGTGCGGCTCCTCCGAGTGGTCCAGGCCCATCTCCTCGGCGATCGCCAGGAATCTGCGGTTGTGGTAGCGACCGGCGCGCGAGGTGTCCCGGACGCCGCGTGCGGCGGCGATGCCGTGGACTGCCTCATGGAGCAGTCGTTCGAAGGAGAGCTCGGCGCCACACGCGGACGACGACTCTCCGATCAGGGATTCGGGCGCGGCGAGATCGGGCAGTTCGGGGTGGTGCCGCTGAATGTCGGCCCACGCCTGTGCCAGCTCTGCGGCGAGAACAGGTGGTGTCGTGCTCACGTCGTGACAACGAGCCGGAGTGCCCCCGGGTTCCATTCCGGGGCATCCCAAATAATTTGCACGTACCAGTCAGTTTCCGCTGATGTGCCGTGACGAGGGCCAGTGCGCTGATCTGCGGAGAAGCCGCTCAGCGGCCGACAAGGTGGTACGTAGCGGCGTGCACGCCCCGGCGCGTACCAGGCGCCTGCGCGCCGGGGCACCGACCCCGGCCGGGGGGCGCGCGGCGCGGAAGGCCGCCCGGCGCCGAGTGCGACAGTACCGGGGCCCGGTCCACGGCTGCCCACCGCCCCGGTCCCGGTACCTCTCCGGGTGGTGGAACCGCAGGCCAGGACGGGTCGCGGCGGCCGGGGTCGCTTCCTGGCATGGCGGGAATCCCCGACCCACTCCACTATGGGAGGTGGCTCGCGCCGCACTCGGGGGCGCACGACCGGGGCACGCAAGCATTGCGCCCCCGACCCCTGGACTTGGGGGCGGATGCGGAGTTCCCTGGCTACGGGGAGTGCGAGCGCACGTACAGCGGGGGCTGTCAATCAGGGCACAGACGCACAGATGGACCTCTCGGCGGATTGGGGCGCTTTCGATGACACCTATGCTCGTCCAGCACCACCCCCACCCGGCCTCGGCCCCTCCGGCTTCGGACGCGCCCGGCCGTGCCCGCGACTGGGCGGAGATCCAGGAACGGATGCTGGTTCCGCTCTACGAAGCCGTGTACAAGCATCTGGATGTAGGTACCGGTACGCGGCTGCTCGGTCTCGGATGCGGCTCGGGCCTGGCCCTGCTGATGGCCGCGACGCGCGGCGCCCGGGTCACGGGCGTCGACACGGACCACGCGCGCGTGGAGCTGGCCCGCAAGCGGCTGCTCGCGGACGCGGACGGGCGCGGGCCCCGCCCCCGCGGGGAGACGAGGCTGCTGCACGGCGGGCCGGCCGAGGCCGCGGATCCCACCCGTCCGGCGTACAACCTCATCACGGCCTTCCAGCCGATCGGCTGCACCGCGGGTGACTCCGACGGGCTGGCGCCGGCGCTCGCGACGGCCGTGCGGCTGGCGGAGCGGGGCAGCGCGGTGGTGCTGGCGGGCTGGGGCCCGCCCGAGCGGTGCGCCACGTCGGCGGTGCTCCGCGTGGCCGGCCGGCTCACCGAGCGGCTGCGTGCGGGCACGACATGGCGCCCCGCGCTGCGGGACGACCTGGAGGAGGTGGCCTCACGGGCCGGGCTGAGGCCGGACGGCTCGGGCCGGGTGGCCTGCCCGTTCGGGTACGCGGACCTGGACAGCGCCGTGCGCGGGCTGTTCTCGACCGGCCTGTTCGACCCGGCGGTGGCCGCGTCGGACCAGGCGACGGTGGAGAAGGAGGTCGTCGAGGCCCTCCACCCGCACGTGCGCCCCGACGGCACCGTGTGGATGCCCAACGTGTTCCGCTACCTGGTCGCCAGGACGCCGTGACGGCCGCCGTCAGGGGTCACTCCTTGGCGAGACGGGTGATGCCGGCGGCCCGGTAGGCCGCTTCCTCCTCCAGCGTCTCGTTCTCCAGGAGCGCCGCCGCCAGGGCGTCCAGCCTGGGGCGGTGCTCCTGGAGCAGGCGGCAGGCGCTCCGGTAGCACTCGTCCACGATGCGGCGCATCTCGTGGGCGACATCGTCCAGCGTAACGGGGGCCGCCGACAGGCCGTACGCCTGCTGCGCGTCGCCGGGGATGGCGCTGAGCCGGCCGACCCGCTCGCTCATCCCCCAGCGGCCCGCCATGCCGCGCGCGATGCTGGTGACCTGCTCCAGGTCGCTCTCCGAGCCGGTGGTGACGACACCGAAGACGATGTGCTCGGCCGCCATGCCGCCGAGCGCTCCGATGATCCGGCCCCGCAGGTACTCCTCGGTGTACGCGTACTTGTCGGCGTCCGGCGTCGAGAGGGTCACGCCCAGGGCCCGGCCGCGCGGGACGATGGTGACCTTGCGGACCGGGTCGGCGCCGGGCTGGAGCATCCCGAGCAGCGCGTGGCCGCTCTCGTGGTACGCGGTGCGGCGCCGCTCCTCCAGAGGCATGACGAGGGCGCGTTCGGCGCCGAGCTGGACCTTCTCCAGCGCGTCGGAGAAGTCCGAGCGGGTGACCTGGTGCTGCCGTCGCTTGACCGCGAGGAGGGCGGCCTCGTTCGCGAGGTTGGCCAGTTCGGCGCCGGTCATGCCCGGCGTGGTGCGGGCGACCTGGGTGAGGTCCACGTCTCCGGACAGCGGGATGTCGCGGGTGTGGATGCGGAGGATCGCCTCGCGGCCGCCCCGGTCGGGCGGGCTGACGTGCACGATCCGGTCGAAGCGGCCGGGCCGGGTGAGGGCCGGGTCCAGGACGTCCGCGCGGTTGGTGGCCGCGATGACGATGACGCCCTCGGAGCCGGAGAAGCCGTCCATCTCGGTGAGGATCTGGTTTAGCGTCTGTTCCCGCTCGTCGTGGCCGCCCACGGCCGCGCCGCCGCCCCTGACGCGGCCGATGGTGTCGATCTCGTCGATGAAGACGATCGCCGGTGCGACCTTGCGCGCCTCGTTGAAGAGTTCCCGTACGCGCGAGGCGCCGACGCCCACGATCATCTCGATGAACTCGGACGCCGACGCGGAGAAGAACGGCACACCGGCCTCACCAGCCACGGCCCGGGCCAGCAGCGTCTTGCCGGTGCCGGGCGGGCCGGCCAGCAGCACCCCGCGCGGCATCTTGGCCCCCATCCTCCGGTACGCCTGCGGGTTCCTGAGGAAGTCGACGACGTCGTTGAGCTCGCCCTCCACCTCGTCGATGCCCGCCACGTCGGCGAAGGTGGTGCGCCTGCCCGCCTCCAGTTCGACCGGTTTCGGCGGCGCCTTGCGGCCGAGCACGCCGCCCGCGCCGAACCCGGCGCCACCCCTCATGCGCCGGGCGACGACCAGCCACAGGACGACGAGCAGCAGGATCGGCGCCAGCGAGTACAGCAGGTTGGCCAGCACGCTGGGCTTCTCGACGACCGGCTCGGCGGTCACGGTGACCTTCTGCTTCGTCAGCTCGGCCCACAGGCCGTCGTCGGCGAAGGCGGGCCGCTGGGTGGTGAAGCGTTCCTTGCTCTTGAGCTCGCCCTCGATGGCGTCGCCCTTGGAGTAGATCCTGGCGACCTTCCCGTCCGCGACCTGCCGGCTGAACTCGGTGTACGAGATGCTGCGCTCGTCCCCCTCGCCGAACACGGACAGGGCCAGGTTGGTCACGCCGAAGACCGCCAGCGCGGCGAGGAGCAGCCAGACCCAGCCTGGCGTCCTCCGGCGCGGCGGGGGCGGCGGCGGTGCGCCCTCGGAGCGCCAGGGCTGGTCGGTGCGGTCGCGCGGGGGTACGGGATTGGCCACGCAGCCATGATGCGAGAGTCGGGCTTACGCGGCATTACGGACACCGCCGGTGCCGGGCGCCGGTACCCGTACACGCGGAGGGGCGTCCACCGACCGGTGGACGCCCCTGATGACACGACGGCTGTTCAGCCCATGAACTTCTTGAACTCGTCGGGCAGCTCGAAGTCCTGGCCCGGCCGGCCGGCCGGGAGCCCGAAGGCGCCGCCCTGCTGGGCCTGTTCGCGGCGGGCGGCCTCGGCCTGCTCCTCGGCCTTCCGCTTCATCGGGTTGCCGCTCTTGCGCTTGCCCTTGGCCTGCTTCTGCTGCTTCTTCTGCCGGCCCGGACCGCCGCCCATGCCGGGAATCCCCGGCATGCCGGGCATGCCGCCGCCCTGGGCCATGCGGGACATCATCTTGCGGGCCTCGAAGAACCGCTCGACCAGCGACTTGACCGCGCTGACCTCGACACCGGAACCCCGGGCGATACGCGCCCGGCGCGACCCGTTGATGATCGTCGGGTCCTGGCGCTCGCCCGGCGTCATCGACTTGATGATCGCGGCCGTACGGTCCACGTCACGCTCGTCGATGTTGTTGATCTGCTCCTTCATCTGGGCCATGCCCGGGAGCATGCCGAGCAGCTTGGAGATGGAGCCCATCTTCCTGACCTGCTCCATCTGGGCCAGGAAGTCGTCGAGGGTGAAGTCCTTGCCCTTGCTGCTCGCCAGCTTGGAGGCCATCTTGGCGGCCTCTTCCTGGCTGAAGGTCTGCTCGGCCTTCTCGATCAGCGAGAGCACGTCGCCCATGCCGAGGATGCGGGACGCCATGCGGTCCGGGTGGAACGCGTCGAATTCGTCCAGCTTCTCGCCGTTGGAGGCGAACATGATCTGCCGGCCGGTGACGTGCGCGATCGACAGCGCGGCACCACCGCGGGCGTCGCCGTCGAGCTTGGACAGCACGACGCCGTCGAACCCGACGCCGTCGCGGAAGGCCTCGGCGGTGTTGACCGCGTCCTGGCCGATCATGGCGTCGACGACGAAGAGGACCTCGTCGGGGCTGACGGCGTCGCGGATGTCCGCGGCCTGCCGCATCAGCTCCTGGTCGATGCCGAGACGGCCGGCGGTGTCGACGATGACGATGTCGTACTGCTTGGCGCGCGCGTACTCGATGGAGTCCTTGGCGACCTGGACCGGGTCGCCGACGCCGTTGCCCGGCTCCGGCGCGTAGACGCCGACCCCGGCGCGCTCGGCGACGACCGACAGCTGGTTCACGGCGTTGGGGCGCTGGAGGTCGCAGGCGACGAGCAGCGGGGAGTGGCCCTGGCCCTTCAGCCAGAGGCCGAGCTTTCCGGCGAGGGTGGTCTTACCGGCACCCTGGAGACCCGCCAGCATGATCACGGTCGGCGCGGTCTTGGCGAACCGCAGCCGGCGCGTCTCGCCGCCGAGGATGCCGACGAGCTCCTCGTTGACGATCTTGATGACCTGCTGGGCGGGGTTCAGCGCCTGCGAGACCTCGGCCCCGAGCGCCCGCTCCTTGACCTGCTTGATGAAGGCACGCACGACGGGCAGCGCCACGTCGGCTTCCAGCAGTGCGATACGGATCTCGCGGGCGGTGGCGTCGATGTCCGCCTCGGACAGGCGCCCCTTGCCCCGGAGGTTCTTGAATGTCGCTGCAAGGCGGTCGGAGAGGGTATCGAACACGGCGGTCGCGGATCCTCGGGTGTAGGGGGAAGGGGACGGTCGCCCCCCAGGGTATCCGCCTCGCGGGGCGGAGCATCAGCCCCGCCCGGAAGCGGTACCGCGCCTAGCGGTTCCGCAGATCGGCCTCCAGGGCGCGGGCCACCTCCGACGCCTCCTCCGCCGGGAGCGGGGCGCCCTTGGCGTCCGTGACGTAGAACGCGTCCACCGCGTCGGCGCCGAGCGTGGAGACGTGGGCGCTGCGGACCCGGATCGCGGCCGTTTCGAGGGCGCGGCCGATGCGGTGCAGCAGGCCGGGCGCGTCGTGGGCGCGGACCTCGATGACCGTGGCCAGGGACGAGCCGGCCGCGGCGACCGTGACCCGCGGCGGCGGGGCCGTGCCGCCCCGGCGGCGCGGGTAGGCGGCTTCGCGCTCGGCCAGCCGGGACGCGATGTCCAGGGAGCCGTCGAGGGCCCGGACCAGGTCGGCGCGCAGCCGGGTGGCCTGCGGGAGGGACCCGTACTCCGCCGCGACGCGCCAGTTCAGTACGAGCACGGCGGCGGGGCCGAGCTCGGTGGGCAGGTCGATGGCGCGCAGGTCGGCGGAGCGGACGGTCAGCCGGTGCAGGGCGAGCAC
The DNA here is from genome assembly GCF_056432045.1 of Streptomyces sp. NPDC045701. Classification (NCBI taxonomy): domain Bacteria; kingdom Bacillati; phylum Actinomycetota; class Actinomycetes; order Kitasatosporales; family Streptomycetaceae; genus Streptomyces; species Streptomyces sp. NPDC045701. The sequence continues at coordinate 74,280 of NZ_JBWKJV010000024.1, forward strand.
CCCGGCGACGGTGGGCAGCACGCCCGGCTGGTCGGGCAGGGCGATGAGGAGCTCGACGCCGACCGGTTCCGGTTCGGTGTGGTCGGCGGGGTGCTCGGCGTGGAGGGTCAGCACCGGTTCGCCGGTGCGGAGGGCCTCGACGGCGAGGCGTTCCTCCTCGGTGCCGGGTGCGGTGGGCTCGGGGGCGGGCGGGGCGTTGCCGGCGAGGACGCCCGCGACGCGCCGGACGAGGTCGGCGACGAGCGAGGCGCGCCAGGAGGACCAGGCGGCGGGACCGGTGGCCAGGGCGTCGGCCTCGGTGAGGGCGTGCAGCAGCTCCAGCGTCGCGGGCGATCCGATGGCCGTGGCGACGGACCGGATGGTGGCCGGGTCGTCCAGATCCCGGCGGGTGGCGGTCTCGACGAGGAGGAGGTGGTGGCGTACGAGGGTGGCCAGCACCTGCGCGTCGGCGCGGTCGAAGCCGATCCGGCCGGCCACGTCGCGGGCGATGGTCTCGCCCGCCACGGAGTGGTCGCCGGGCCAGCCCTTGCCGATGTCGTGGAGGAGGGCGGCGACCAGCAGCAGGTCGGGGCGGCCGACGCGGCGGGTGAGCGCGGAGGCGCGCACGGCGGTCTCGACCAGGTGGCGGTCGACGGTCCAGGTGTGGACGGGGTTGCGCTGCGGGCGGCAGCGGACGCGCTCCCAGTCGGGGATCAGGCGGGTGATGAGGCCGCCGGCCTCCAGCGCCTCCCAGACGGGGACGGTGGCCTCGCCCGCGCCGAGGAGGGTCGCCAGTTGCTCGCGGGCCTCGGCGGGCCAGGGCTCGGGCAGCGGCCGGGTGGTGGCGGCGAGGTGGCGTACGGCGTGCGGGGAGAGGGTCAGCCCGGACTGGGCGGCCGCCGCGGCGGCCCGGAGCGGCAGGACCGGGTCGCGCTCGGGGCGGGCGGTACGGGCGAGCACGACCTCGCCGTCCATCTCGACGACGCCCTCGGCGAGCGGGGTGCGGACGACGGGCGGCTTGCCGCCCAGCATCTTGCGCAGCCTGGGGCGTACGGAGCGGGCGCGCAGGACGCGGTTGACCTCGCGCCAGGTGACGTCACCGGCGTACGAGATGGTGCGGGCGGCCTCGTAGACCTGGCGGAGCAGGGTGTCGGAGTCCAGCAGGTCCAGGGCACCGGCCACCTGGTCCTGTTCCTGCAGGGCCAGGCGGTCGGTGGCCCGCCCGGTGACGAGGTGGAGGGCGTCGCGGGCGTCGAGAAGGGTGCGGCGCGCCTCGGCGAGCCCTTCGCGCGGGGCGTCGGCGACCCAGGATGCGGCGACCGCCCGCAGCGCGGTGGCGTCGCGCAGTCCGCCCCGCGCCTCCTTGAGGTCGGGTTCGAGAAGGTACTGGAGCTCCCCCTGGCGTTCGGCGCGTTCGCGGCACAGCTCGTCGAGTTCGGGCAGCCGTTTGGGGGCCTGGTTGCGCCAGTCGGCGAGGACGGCCGTCCGCAGTCCGGTGACCAGCCCGAGGTCGCCCGCGAGGTGGCGGGCGTCGAGAAGGCCCAGCTGGACCTTCAGGTCCTCGGCGGCGGTCCTGCGGGCCTCGGCCGGGGTGCGGACGGAGTGGTCCAGGGCGAGGCCCAGGTCCCAGACCGGGTACCAGACGCGGTCCGCGAGCGCCGCGACGGCGGCGGGGTCGACGGTGCCGTCGTGCAGGAGGAGCAGGTCGAGGTCGCTGCGGGGGGACAGCTCGCCGCGTCCGTAGCCGCCGACCGCGACCAGGGCGGTGCCGCGGGGCGGGGCGGCGGCGTCGTGGAGGGCCGCCAGCCATTCGTCGGTGAGCCGCGCCAGGGCGGCACGGCGCGGCGGCCCGGACGGCGCCTCCTGTCGCAGGAGGCGCAGCCGGGCCACCGCGTAGCCGCTGGGTCCCGAGTCTTCGCCGGTCACTTCGGTACTCGTCACCCGTGGGCTCCTTACAGTGCGTCGGGTCCGCGTTCGCCGGTGCGGACGCGTACGGCGGTCTCGACGGGGACGCTCCACACCTTCCCGTCGCCGATCTTGCCGGTGCGGGCGGCCTTGACCACCACGTCGATGAGCTGTTCGGCGTCCCCGTCCTCGACCAGCACCTCGATGCGGATCTTCGGCACGAGGTCGACGGTGTACTCGGCGCCCCGGTACACCTCGGTGTGGCCGCGCTGCCGTCCGTAGCCGCTGGCCTCGGTGACGGTCAGGCCCTGCACTCCGAAGGCCTGGAGGGCCTCCTTGATCTCGTCCAGCCGGTGCGGCTTGACGACCGCGGTGATGAGCTTCATGCGTCCACCTTCTTGTTCCGCTGCTGAGCTGCTGCCACAGTCTCCGTCCCCGTCGGCACGGCCTTGCGCGACCCGGCCCCGCCGCCGGCCCCGCTGAAGTCGTACGCCGTCTCGGCGTGCTCGACCTGGTCGATGCCCAGGACCTCGTCGTCCTCGCTGACGCGCATGCCCATCACCTTGTCGATGGCGAAGGCGAGCAGCGCGGAGACGACCAGGGAGTAGGCGAGGACCGCGAAGACACCGGTGGCCTGCTTGCCGAGCTGCTCCAGGCCGCCGCCGTAGAAGAGGCCCTTGGCGTCGGACTGGACACCGCCGGTGGCGAAGAACCCGACGAGCAGGGAGCCGACCACACCGCCGACCAGGTGGACGCCGATGACGTCGAGGGAGTCGTCGTACCCGAACCTGTACTTCAGGCCCACGGCCATGGCGCACAGCAGACCGGCGATCGCGCCGACGGCGATCGCGCCGAGCGGGGAGCAGGAGCCGCCGGCCGGGGTGATGGCGACGAGGCCGGCGACCGCGCCGGACGCGGCACCGAGGGTGGTGAAGGCGCCGTGGCGGATCTTCTCGTACGCGAGCCAGGCGAGCATGGCGGCGGCGGTGGCGACCTGGGTGTTGACGAACATCACCGCGCCGACGCCGTCGTCGTTGCCGAGCCAGGAGCCGGCGTTGAAGCCGAACCAGCCGAACCACAGCAGACCGGCGCCGAGCATGACCAGCGGGAGGCTGTGCGGGCGCATCGGGTCCTTCTTGAAGCCGACGCGCTTGCCGATGACGAGGATCACGCCCAGGGCCGCGGCACCGGCGTTGATGTGGACGGCGGTGCCGCCCGCGAAGTCGATGACGCCCATCTCGAAGAGCCATCCGCCGGTGCCCCACACCCAGTGGGCGACGGGGAAGTAGACGACGGTGACCCACAGGGTGATGAACAGGGCCCAGGCGGTGAACTTGACGCGGTCGGCGAGGGCGCCGCTGATCAGGGCGGGCGTGATGATCGCGAACATCAGCTGGAAGACCGCGAAGACGTACACCGGGATGGTGTAGCCGTCCCAGAGCTGGGTGATCCCGATACCGCTGAGCCCGACGTAGTCGGACGACCATCCGACCACGGAGCCCGAGTCGGTGCCGAAGGCGATGCTGAAGCCGTAGAGCACCCACAGGATCGTGACGATCCCGAGGCTGATGAAGCTCATCATCAGCATGTTGAGGGTGGATTTGACGCGGACCATGCCTCCGTAGAAGAAGGCGAGGGCAGGCGTCATCAGCATCACCAGGGCGGAACAGATGAGCATGAACCCGGTGTTGGCGGCAGACAGCGTGGGTGTGTCTGCGGCAAGGGTCGTGATGCCTGGGGGCATCGGCGTCTCCTCGTCGTCGGTACGGCCTGTGCGGGGCTGAGCCGGGCTTGCGCGGCTTGAGGGGTGGCCGGTTATGAGCCAGAGATTCGCGCAGCGCGGTTTCGGTCAATGCCGCACGATGTTTCGCCGCAGTGACGAAGAGGGCCGGTGTGTTACGTCACCATGAACCGCCGGGTCACAGGGAGGTAACGGGCGTACCCTCCGCCACGGCAAGGGACCGGCCGCGACGGTCACCCTGTCGACCGGCAATGGGGGAGCCGAGTCGGGCTGTACGGGGTGACGGTCGCGGCCGGAGTCAGGTGGCGTGGCCGGGGGTGTGCCGTGGCCGGTCAGACCGCTTCGGCGGTCTCGGGCAGCTGGGCGGTCAGGATGTCGGTGAGTCTGGCCACCTCGGGGACGTCCCCGAAGTCCCGGGCCGCCGTGTCGACGGTCTTGCGCAGCCTGGTGTTGACCCGCTCGGAACGGATCCGCCGGGCGACGCCGAGCGCGGACTCGGCCAGCTTGGTGGCTTCCTCGGGCTCCCGTTTGAGCAGGTGCACGGTGGCCATGCCGACCAGGTTGAGCGCGTACGACCGCTGGTGGTCCTCGTCCTCGGCGAAGAGCCGCACGGCCCGCCGCATCACCGGCTCGGCGAGCGAGGCGTAGGTGGGGCTGCGGCCGGCCACATAGGCGAGGTCGCGGTAGGAGTGGGCGTTCTCGCCGTTCAGCTCGGCCTCAGAGAAGAAGCGGATCCAGTCGGGCTCGGGCTCGCCGTCCAGGCCGACGTCGGCGAAGGTGTCCTCGGCCATGCGCACCGCGCGCTTGCACTTGCTGGGCTGGCCCATGTTCGCGTACGCCCGGGCCTCCATCGCATACAGCATCGCCTGGGTGCGGGCGGTGGCGCAGTCACGGCTGCCGTACTGGGCGAGGTGGAGGAGTTCCAGCGCGTCGTCGGGCCGGCCGAGGTGGATCATCTGGCGGCTCATGGAGGAGAGGATGTACGAGCCCAGCGGCTTGTCACCGGCCTCCTTGGCGGCGTGCAGGGCGAGCACGAAGTACTTCTGGGCGGTCGGCTGGAGGCCCACGTCGTAACTCATCCAGCCGGCCAGCTCGGCCAGCTCGGCGGCGCACTTGAACAGGCGCTTCGCGGTCGCGGCGGGCTGCGGCTCCTGCAACAGGTCGGTCACCTCGTGAAGTTGGCCGACGACCGCCTTGCGGCGCAGCCCGCCCCCGCACTGGGCGTCCCACTGACGGAACATCACGGTGGTGGACTCCAGCAGGTCCAGTTCCGCGCCGGAGAGCCGGGTGGGGCGGCGCGGCGCGGCCGGGTCCACGCGGACCGGCTCGGCGGCCGGGGTGGGGACGAGCCAGCGCTGCATCGGCTCGATGAGGGCGGGCCCGGCGGCCAGGGCCAGCGAGGTGCCGAGGAACCCGCGCCGGGCCAGCATCAGGTCGCTGCGGGAGAAGTCGCTGAGCAGCGTGACGGTCTGGGGGCCCGCCCAGGGGAGGTCCACACCGGACACCGACGGTGACTGGTGCGCCGTGCGCAGGCCGAGGTCCTCGACGGCGACGACGCTGCCGAAGCGCTCGGAGAACAGCTCGGAGAGGATGCGCGGGATCGGCTCGCGCGGCTGCTCGCCGTCGAGCCAGCGGCGCACGCGCGAGGTGTCGGTGCTGATGTGGTGTGCGCCCATCTGGCGCGCCCGTCGGTTCACCTGACGCGCGAGCTCGCCCTTCGACCAGCCGCTGCGCACGAACCAGGAGCTCAGCTGCTCGTTGGGGCGCTTCCCGGCATTCGTACCGTCTGCGCCACTGCCGCCCACTGGAAGGCTCCCATCCGCCTGATCGCTGGTACGCGAACCCGTATCAGCATGCCGTCAACTTCGGCCGTCCGTCCGGAGGTTGCACCCTTCGAACGAGCAACCGGCTTGCCTCCGGCATACCCAGTCGCGTGAGCACTACCCCCGGGGTTCGTGCACCGAAAGTAATCCTACGATCACCCGTCCGGCGAGGTCGTTTCCATAAACGCCACCATTCGCCACCCCTTCGAATGAACTCCCCCGCGGCCAGGCGCGATTCACTTGACAGTACGACGATCGGGAGTCGGCGGACCGTGGCGCGGACAGGCGTGCGCGATGGAACGCACCACCCGGCGCGCCACCGCACGCCGCCCGGCCGGACTCCGGCGGCGACTTGGCGTCACGCCGGGACTCCGGGTCGTAACCACCGGCGAGTTCCACCGTTGGAGGGGACATGGGCTTCACGATCGGCGGCACCCGCATCCTGTCCGGTTCGCGGCGGCGCGGCGCCCGCGCCACGGAGTGCACCGTGGTGGCGGAGTACACCGGCCTGTGGGGCTGGGACGTGATCCCCGGCGCCCGGGCCGCGTCCGGCCGCTGCTCCTGCGGGGACCCGGCGTGCTCCGCCCCGGGCGCGCACCCGCTGGACTTCGCGCCCGAGGTGCCGGCGGGCTCGACGCTCGACACGGTCACCGACGTGTGGTCGCAGTTCCCGGGCGCGGCGCTGCTGCTGCCCGTGGGCCGCGCGTTCGACGTGCTGGAGGTCGCCGAGACGGCCGGGCGCCGGGCGCTGGTGCGGCTGGAGCGGATGGGCCTGCCGCTGGGCCCGGTCTGCGTGACGCCGACGGGCCGGGCGCAGTTCTTCGTGGCGCCGGGCGCGGCGGCGGAACTGCCGCGGCTGCTCTACCGGATGGGCTGGGACGACGCGGACCTGGACCTGCGGTGCCTCGGCCCGGGCGCCCACATCACCGCTCCGCCGTCCGACCGCGGGGGCCTGGGCCCCTGCCGCTGGCTCCGCCCGCCGTCCCTGGACGCGGGCGCCCCGCCCCAGGCCCGGCTGCTGCTGGGCACCCTGGCGTACATCTGCCACCGGTCGGGGATGTGAGCCGGGCGGTCCGGACGTAGCAGCGGCCGGGGGGGGGGGGCCCCCCCCGGGAAAGGGAAGGGGGTTGGGGGGGGCGCCCCCGCCCCGTGCCATGGAATCCCCAAAACTCCTGGAAGCGGCGGGGTGTGAGCTTTCACACGCAACGAATAATTGCCTTGCGGTGTCGCCTTCGGGCAGAGTCTTGCTTCCGTCAGGCCCCGCATACGGCACACCTGTCACCGATGTGACACAACTCAACAGTCGTTCGCCGTATGCCGCCCGCAGCACCACGCGGCTCTCCCGCAGGGGAGTTGCCCACCGGGCCCGTGTCCCCCGTGACCCAGCAGTGGGGGGACCAGCGTCAGGGGCAAGATTTTCGCCCGCGAAGGTCACCCAAGCGGACGATGCTGGAAGGAAACCGTGTGAGCCGGATCTCGGTCCGGGGATTCGCGGTGGCTTCGGCCACTGCGGTCACCACTGTCGGCGCCGTCGTCGGTGTTGCCTCGGGCAACGCCCAGCCCTCGAACGACAACTTCGAGGCGGCCGCCGCCAACACGACACTCCTGGCCGACATCCCCGTCGGCGAGCAGGCCCAGGTACAGGTCTCGTCGCTGACGCAGCAGGCGGAGGCCCAGGCCGCCGCCGCCGACTCGGCAGCGCAGAAGTCCGCCGAGGAAGCCGCGCGCATCCAGGCCGCCAAGGACGCGGAGGCCAAGAAGGCCGCCGCCGACGCGGAGGCCGAGAAGGCGGCGGCGGAGAAGGCCGAGAAGGAGCGCAAGGAGCGCGAGGCCGAGGAGCGCGCCAGCCGCGACGAGGTCCGCAGCGCCACCAGCTTCGCCGCGCAGTCCTCGTACAGCGTCTCCGAGGTCCAGGCGATGGCCCGCCAGATGATCCCGGGCGACCAGTTCCAGTGCTTCAGCAACATCGTGGACCACGAGTCCAGCTGGAACTACCGTGCGACGAACGCCTCGTCCGGTGCCTACGGCCTGGTCCAGGCACTCCCGGGTTCCAAGATGTCGTCGGCCGGCGCCGACTGGCGGACCAACCCGGCCACCCAGATCAAGTGGGGCCTGAACTACATGAACGAGCGCTACGGCAGCCCGTGCGGCGCGTGGAGCTTCTGGCAGGCCAACCACTGGTACTAGGGGCGGCACGCCCCCGGCCCAACGTCCCGCAGCCCCTCACCGTCCTACGGTGAGGGGCTCGGTGCGTGTACCGTCGGGACCGTGACTCCCGGGGGGAGTGGGGGGAAGAGAGAAGGTCATGTCGAAAGTGCCAGGGTGGATCGGCCGAGTGGGCGCCGGCCTGACCCGGATGGGACAGCGGTTGGAAGAGCGCCGAGCCGCGAGCGAGTCCGGGGACGAGCCCGGCGGGGACTCCGCCGTCGTACCGGAGAGCGTGCCCGCGCCCCCCACGTACGCTCCCGCCGTCGCCGCGCGGCCCGATCCCGTGGCGGCCATCCCCTGGGGCATGCGCGTCGCGGCCGAGGCGGGCTGGCGGCTGCTGGTGCTCGCGGGCACCCTGTGGGTGCTGATGAAGGTCATCAGCGAAGTGCAGCTGGTGGTCCTGGCCTTCGTGGCCGCGCTGCTGATCACCGCCCTGCTCCAGCCCACCGTGGCCCGGCTGCGGGGGCTGGGTCTGCCGCGCGGGCTCGCCACCGCCCTCACCGCCATCACCGGCTTCGTCATCATGGGGCTGGTCGGCTGGTTCGTCGTCTGGCAGGTGACGGACAACCTGGGCGACATCTCCGACCGGGTCAGGGACGGCATCGACGAGCTGAAGGCATGGCTGCTGGACAGCCCGTTCCACGTCACCGAGCAGCAGATCAACGACATCGCCAAGAACCTCAGCGACACCATCGGGACGAACACCGAGGAGATCACCACCGCCGGTCTCCAGGGCGTGACCGTCATGGTGGAGATCCTCACCGGCATCCTGCTGACCATGTTCTCCACGCTCTTCCTGCTGTACGACGGCAAGAAGGTGTGGACCTGGTGGCTGAAGCTGGTCCCGGCCCAGGCCCGTCCCGGAGTCGCGGGCGCGGGCCCGCGCGCCTGGCGCACCCTCACCGCCTACGTGCGCGGCACGGTGATCGTCGCGCTGATCGACGCCATCTTCATCGGCCTCGGCATCTACTTCCTCGATGTGCCGCTGGCCGTGCCGCTGGGCGTCTTCATCTTCCTGTTCTCCTTCATCCCGCTGGTCGGCGCGGTCGTCTCGGGCGCGCTGGCGGTCATCGTCGCCCTCGTCACCCAGGGCGTGTTCACCGCGCTGATGGTGCTGCTGGTGGTGCTCGCGGTGCAGCAGATCGAGGGCCACGTCCTCCAGCCGTTCATCCTGGGGCGGGCGGTGCGGGTGCATCCGCTGGCGGTCGTGCTGGCCGTCGCCTCGGGCGGTCTGGTCGCCGGCATCGGCGGTGCCGTGGTGGCCGTACCGCTGGTCGCCGTCACGAACACGGTCGTCGGCTTCCTGCGGGCGTACAGCCAGGAGCAGGCGTTGCGGGCCGCACCGGCGCACGGGGCGACCGACTCCGCGGCGGTGCCGGCGCTCCCGCCCTCGGAGCCCACCAAGGGGGACGAGTGATATCCGAGCCGGAACTCGTGGGCGACGACGGGCCGATACCCCCGCCGTACGGGGCGCCCTCCGGGGACCGGCCGCCCGGCGGAGCCGACCCGGCCGAGCCGACTGCGGATCCGGACGGCGGACGCCGCTTCTCTTCGCGCCCGTGGCTGTGGGCGCTCGGCGGCGCGCTGGTGGCGTCCGCGCTCTGGGCGGGCGGGCTCTACGCGTACCAGGCCAAGGGGCCCGACCTGGGCGGCTACCGCGCCAGCGACGACCTGTGCGCGGACGCGAAGCTGACCGCCCTGGGCGGCGAGTTCGGCGAGCCCGGCGAGGCCACGCAGGACATGCGGGAGAGCCACGAGGCGCTGGACCAGGCCAGCTGCTCGGTGTCCTTCGGGGGTGCCGAGCCGGCGTACAGCGCCGACGTGTCGTACGACCTGCACAAGAAGACCGACCCGGGGCCCGAGTTCGAGCCGGCCGAGACCATCGGCGTCTGGGACGACTGGGACTGGAAGCCCGTCCCGGGCCTGGGCGAGCAGGCGTTCTTCGCCCAGGACGACGAGGGCTTCGCGGCGCTGAAGGTGCTGGACGGGCAGGCCGTGCTGTCGCTGTTCCTCAGCGTGCAGGTGGCGTACGACCCGGACCGCCCGACACCGCCCGACGCCTCCGCCCTGCCCGGCGTCAAGGACCTCATGGTCGGGGACATGAAGGCGCTGATGGCCGAACTCCGGCGCTGAGCGCGCCCCCGGGCACGCCGAAGTACGCCCAGGTACGCCGAAAGGGGCCCACCGGCACGATGTGTCGGTGAGCCCCTTCGTACGTCCGGGGACGCGGAGGACTACTCGGCGAGCACGGCCTCGGAGAGGACGGCCTCGGCGTCGAGCGTCGCGCCGACCGCCTGGATCACCGAGGCGATCTTGAACGCCTCCTGGATCGTGTCGCGGTCCACGCCGGCCTTGCGCAGCACCTGCTCGTGGGAGTCCAGGCACATGCCGCAGCCGTTGATGGCGGAGACGGCGAGCGACCACAGCTCGAAGTCGACCTTCTCCACGCCCGGGTTGCCGATGACGTTCATCCGCAGACCGGCGCGCATCGTCCCGTACTCCGGGTCGGAGAGCAGGTGACGCGTCCGGTAGAAGACGTTGTTCATCGCCATGATGGCGGCGGCGGACTTGGCCGCCTGGTACGACTCGGGCGAGAGGTTGGCCTTGGCCTCCGGCTCCAGCTCGCGCAGGACCTTCGGCGAGCGCGAGGCGATCGCGCAGGCCAGGACCGTGCCCCACAGCTGCTGCTGGGGGAGCGGGCTGTTGCCGATGACCGAGCCGAGGTTCAGCTTCAGGTCCTTGGCGTAGTCCGGTACGGCGGACTTCAGTTCGTCGAGAGCCATGTCAGATCAGTCGCCTCGTCACTCGCCGGACAGGAGCTTGACCGGGTCGAGGGTGTCCTCGCCCTTGCTCCAGTTGCACGGGCACAGCTCGTCGGTCTGCAGGGCGTCCAGCACCCGCAGGACCTCCTTGGGGTTACGGCCGACGGAGCCGGCGGTCACCATGCAGAACTGGATCTCGTTGTTCGGGTCGACGATGAAGACGGCGCGCTGCGCGAAGCCGTCCTCGCCCTCGACGCCGCAGTCGCGCATCAGCTCGTGCTTCGAGTCGGCGAGCATCGGGAAGGGCAGGTCACGCAGGTCGGCGTGGTCCTTGCGCCAGGCGTGGTGCACGAACTCGGAGTCACCGGAGACGCCGAGGATCTGGGCGTCACGGTCGGCGAACTCGTCGTTCAGCTTGCCGAAGGCGGCGATCTCGGTGGGGCAGACGAAGGTGAAGTCCTTCGGCCAGAAGAACACCACGCGCCACTTGCCCTCGTAGGCCTTGTGGTCGATCTGCGCGAACTCCTTGCCGCTCTCCAGCGACACACAGGCGGTCAGGTCGTACGTGGGGAACTGGTCACCGACAGTGAGCACACGCTCTCCTTCGAGCTGGGAAGTCCCTTTTGAGGTCTTCCGTGGGGGTTGGACGGAGCCCCAGCATGGCACGGCGTGCATTGATCAGTGAAATAGCTAGACTGGGTCGGGTTGATCGAAGGTGGTTATCAGTGGTGTCCGTACACAAGGGCAAGCAGCCCAGCTTGGCCCAGCTCAGAGCGTTCGTCGCGGTGGCGGAGCACCTGCACTTCCGGGACGCGGCAGCCGCCATCGGCATGAGTCAGCCCGCCCTTTCGGGCGCGGTTTCGGCTCTCGAAGAGGCACTCGGTGTCCAGCTGCTGGAGCGTACGACACGCAAGGTGCTGCTCTCACCCGCGGGGGAGCGGCTCGCGGTACGCGCCAGGGCGGTGCTGGACGCGGTCGGCGAGCTGATGGAGGAGGCGGAGGCGGCACACGCGCCGTTCACCGGCGTGCTGCGGCTCGGCGTCATCCCGACCGTCGCGCCCTACCTGCTGCCGACCGTGCTGCGGCTCGTCCACGAGCGGTATCCGGAGCTGGACCTCCAGGTCCACGAGGAGCAGACCTCGTCGCTGCTGGAGGGGCTGGCCGCCGGGCGGCTCGACCTGCTGCTGCTCGCCGTGCCGCTGGGGGTGCCGGGCGTCACCGAACTGCCCCTGTTCGAGGAGGACTTCGTGCTGGTCACACCCGAGGACCACTGGCTGGCCGGGCGCACCGACATCCCGCGCGACGCGCTGCGCGAGCTGCGGCTGCTGCTGCTGGACGAGGGGCACTGCCTGCGCGACCAGGCGCTCGACATCTGCCGCGAGGCGGGGCGCGAGGACGGCGCCGCGGTCACCACCACGGCGGCCGGGCTCTCGACGCTGGTCCAGCTCGTCGCGGGGGGCCTCGGGGTCACCCTGCTCCCGCGCACCGCCGTCACCGTGGAGACCGGGCGCACCGACCACCTGGTGACGGGCCGGTTCGCCGACCCGGCCCCCTCCCGGCGCGTCGCGCTGGCCATGCGCACGGGCACCGCCCGCCAGGCCGAGTTCGGCGAGCTGGCGGGCGCCCTGCGCGAGGCGATGCGGGCCCTGCCCGTCCGGGTCGTCGCGCCCGGCACCTGAGGCCGGGCGCCGGGTCCCGCGCCGCGCGGTCGAGCCCCGGCGCCCTGGTCCCGTCACTCGGTGCGCAGGCCGTCCGGGCGCATCAGGCGCCACAGCGGAGGCAGGCTCAGCAGGGTCACCGCCAGGATCAGCCCCGCGCCCACCCCCACCACCGGCAGGAACGCCCACCAGTCGGAGACGCCCTTGCCGATCAGCCGCAGCAGCAGCGCGCCGAGGCCCAGCCCGCCGCCGACCGCCAGGACCACGCCCAGCACCACCGGGACGGCCGTCTGCCACAGGACCGACCAGGCCAGGGTCGAGCGCCGCGTACCGAAGGCGACCAGCACCGACAGCGGGCGCCGGCGGTCACGCAGCTGCTCCACCGTCGACACCAGCAGGGACACGGCGACCAGCGCCATGGTGAGCGTCGCGGCGGCGAACACGCCCCGCCCGACGCTGGTGAAGCGCTGGTCCCGCTCCATGTCGCGCAGGGCGTCCACCCGCACGGTGGGGCTGAACCGGGCGGCGGCGTTGCGGGCGTGCTCCTCGGCGTCCGGCACGGCCGGGTCCAGGCGGACCCAGGCCGTCAGGGCGGGATCGTCCAGCGTCGCGGCGTCGATCGCCGCCGGCGTGGCGAGGACGCCGAACGCCGACCAGCCCATCGGGTCCGTCCGCCCCCGCACCGTGCGGGCGTCCGCGGGGATGCGCCACAGCAGCGGGGACGCCCGCTCGTCGCGCAGGTCGACCCGGGCGCCTGGCCGAGCCGTCTCGGCCAGGTAGGCGTCGTCGGGGCCGTCGCCGTCGGACGTCCGCGCGATGAACACGTCACCGTCCCGGCACGAGGGCAGGCGGGCCAGTTCCCGCAGCGAGGGGCAGTCGGCGACCGTGAGCGAGGTGGCCGGGACGAAGTCCTCACCGGCGCGTGCCGGCCCCGGCCGCCGTACGGACGCCTCCAGCCCGGCGGCCACCCCCGTGACGCCGGGGGCGGCCGACAACTCCCGGATCAGCTCGCGCGCCGCGCCGGCGCCGCTGGCCCGGTCCCGCAGGCTCAGCTGAGCCCGCGCCGTCTCCAGGTTCGTCGGCCGCATGAAGTCGCTCTGTACGGCTCCGAACAGCATCTGGAGCGCGATCGCCCCGGCCGCCGCCACCACGATGCCGCTGACCGTCCTGGCCGCCGTTCCACTGCTCAGCTGGAGTCTGCGGACGGCCAGCTGCCACGCCACCGGACCGCCCCGCAGCGACCGGACCACCCGCTCGATCAGCCACGGCAGGAGCGTCGTCACCCCGGTAAGCGCCAGCAGGGCACCCGCCGCGACGGGTACCGCGTCCACCGTGGTCTCCACGAAGGTGACCGGCCCCGCCACCCACAGCAGCGCCGGTCCGGCGGCCACCAGCAGCAGCCGCCACCACACCCGGCGCGGCCTGGGCGCCGTCCCCCGTACCACCCCCAGCGGCTCGATCGCCACACCGCGCAGCGCCACCAGCGTCACCATCACGGCGCACACCGGCACCACCACCGCGACCAGCGCGGCGAGCGCGGGCGCCGGTGTCACGTCGGCAGCGAAGGCGTTGACGTCCCACACCGTCACCCGGCCCGCGAACCGCCGCGCCAGGGCGAAGAGCCCGGCGCTGGCCAGCAGCCCCAGCACGGCGCCGGCCAGCGTCTCCCCGGCGGCGATCCGGCGGGCCATGGCGATGTCCGCGCCGACCAGGCGCAGCGTGGCCAGCCTCCGGTCGCGCTGCTCGCCGCCGAAGCGGGCGGCGGTGGCGACGAAGACGAGCACCGGCAGCAGCAGCACCACGCACGCCACCACGATCAACAGCAGCAGGAAGGCGCTGGAGGGCCGGTCGGCCCCGACGTTGTGGCCGTACCCGTCGGCGCGGCCGTCGGCGGTGGTGTCGGTGAGGTGGGCGCCGTACGCGTAGTAGGCCGGCTCCGCCGGGCCGACCAGCCCCGCGTCGCCGATCCGGCCGGCGTCCTCGTACGGCAGGCGCCCCTTGAGCAGCGCGCCCTCGGGCGAGGCGAGCAGGCGGCGCAGGGCCGGGGAGACGACCATCTCGCCGGGTCCCGGCACCGCGGCCACCCCGGGCGGGGCGGGGGCGTGCGCGCCGTCGGGGCGCAGCAGCATCCCCCGCACCGGCCGGCCGTGGAACAGCGTGTCGGTGGCCGCGTACAGGAAGGAGCGGTCGGAGCGGGGCGCGCCGGACTCGCCGGCCGTCAGGTCGCGGCCCTGGTGGCGGGTGTCGCGGCCGTCGAGGATGTTCGGGACGGACGCGGCGATCAGCAGCAGCGCCACGCCGGCGCCCACCCCGAAGGCGGTCAGCAGGGTGCGCGTCCAGCCGGGCCGGCCGCCGCTGACGGCGAACCGGGCGCCGAGGAGGAGGTCACGGATCACGGGGCGCCCGTCAGGTCGCGTATCCGTCCGTCGCGTACGACGACCTCGCGGTCCGAGTACGCGGCGACGCGGGCCTCGTGGGTGACCAGGACGACCGCGGCTCCGGTGTCGCGGGCGGCGTCGCCGAGGAGCCGCATCACCTGCTCGCCGTTGAGCGAGTCGAGCGCGCCGGTCGGCTCGTCGGCGAACACCACGCGCGGCGAGGTGACGAGCGCGCGGGCCACCGCGACGCGCTGGGCCTGGCCGCCGGACACCTCGGCGGGGCGCCGGGCGCCGACGCCCGCGGCCTCCAGGCGCTCCAGCCACTCCATGGCCCTGCGCTCGGCGGGCCCGCGGCGCTCGCCGGCCAGGCGCAGCGGCAGGGCCACGTTCTCGACGCAGGTCAGCTCGGGGACGAGCTGCCCGAACTGGAACACGAACCCGAAGTCGCCCCGGCGCAACGCGCTGCGCCCGGCGTCGGACATGGCGGTCAGGTCGCGGCCGTCGTACGTGACGGTCCCCGTGTCCGGCCGGACGATCCCGGCCAGGCAGTGCAGCAGCGTCGACTTGCCGGACCCGGAGGGGCCCATGACGGCGACGACCTCGCCGGCCCGCAAGGAGAGGTCGACGTCCACCAGCGCCGGTGTCGGCCCGTAGCTCTTGCCGATTCCCTCGGCACGCAGCAGCGCGGTCACCGGGCGGTCCCGCCGACCGCCTCGGCGAGCTGCCCGAGCCGGGCGGCGGTCAGCTCCAGCCAGCGGAGGTCGGCCTCCAGGTGGAACAGGGCGTGGTCGCAGATCAGCTGGTCGGCGAGGTCGCCGTCCTGCTTGCGGCGGGTCAGCTCCCGCATCAGCCGCAGGTGCTCGGCGCGCTGTGTGTCGAGCAGCTCGGCGGCGCTGCGGCCGGTGAGCAGGGCCAGGACGACCTTGGTGTAGAGCGTCGACCGGAGGTACGGCTCGGGCTTCTCGGCCTGTGCCAGCCACCGCTCGACGTCGGTGACGCCCGCCTCGGTGATCGCGTACCGCTTGCGTTCGGGCCCCTCGCCGGGTTCGATCCCCTCGACCTCGACGAGCCCGTTCTTCAGCAGCCGCGACATGGTCGAGTAGACCTGGCCGTAGTGCAGCGGCCGGTCGTGGCCGAACTTCTCGTCGAAGGCGCGCTTGAGGTCGTAACCGTGCCGGGGGCCGGACTCCAGGAGCCCGAGGAGGGTGTGGCCGATGGACATGGGACAGGACTGTACAGCTGACGTATACACCCGACGTATAGCGGCGGGGGTCCGCCTCTCGCGACAGGGCCCCGGCTCCCCGCTCCGGGTGCGGGGCGGGGAGCCGGGGCCTGTCACTCCGGCGTCGTGGGCGGCGTGGCCGGCGGCGCCTTCGGGGGGCGGCCGCGGCGGGGGAGGGGCGCGGGGGCGGACGGGAGGCGGCCCGCGTCCGAGAGCGCCTTGCGCAGCAGGAACTCGATCTGGGAGTTCGCGCTGCGCAGCTCGTCCGCCGCCCAGCGCGCCAGCGCCTCGTACACCCCCGGGTCGAGCCGCAGCAGCACCTGCTTGCGGTGGCGGCGTTCCTCGGGCGTCACTGGTACAGCGTGCCCGTGTTCAGCACCGGCTGCGCCGCCCGGTCGCCGCAGAGCACCACCATCAGGTTGGAGACCATCGCCGCCTTCCGCTCCGGATCGAGCTCGACGATGTCCCGCTCCTCCAGGCGCTCCAGCGCCGCCTCGACCATGCCGACCGCGCCGTCCACGATCTGCCGCCGGGCCGCGACCACGGCGCCGGCCTGCTGGCGCTGGAGCATCGCGGAGGCGATCTCCGGGGCGTACGCGAGGTGGGTGAACCGCGACTCGATGATGCGGACGCCCGCCGCCTCCACGCGCGCGTGGAGCTCGACGGCCAGCTTCTCGGTGATCTCCTCGGCGTTGCCCCGCAGGGACAGCCCGTCCTCGTCGTGCGCGTCGTACGGGTACTCGATCGCGATGTGGCGCACGGCCGCCTCCGTCTGCGTGGAGACGAACTCCAGGAAGTCGTCGACCTCGAACATGGCCTGCGCGGTGTCCTCGACCTTCCACACGACCACGGCGGCGAGCTCGATCGGGTTGCCGTACGCGTCGTTGACCTTCAGGACGGCCGTCTCGTGGTTGCGCACCCGCGTGGAGATCTTCACCCGCGAGGTGAACGGGTTGACCCAGCGCAGCCCGTCGTCACGGATCGTCCCCCGGTACCGGCCGAAGAGCTGCACCACGCGCGCCTCGCCCGGCGCCACCATGTTCAGCCCGCACATCGCGAGGAAGGAGCCGAACGCGACCAGCACGCCGACGGCGATCAGGGTCACCTTCACGCCCGTCGGGCCGGCGGCCGCGCCCGCCACCACGAGGCAGACGCCGGCCGCCAGGCCGGTGAGGCCGAGCAGCAGGGCGAGCCCGCCTCCGATGCTGCGCGCGGCGAACTCGCGTACGCGCGGCTCGGGCATCTCGGGCAGGTCCCCCGCCAGTGCGGCGCGGTCGTTCGTGGTCATGGTGGCCCCCGTTTCCTCGTCCGGACTGTCTAGCAAAGTGATATCACTTTATCGTGCGTCGCAACCCTCCGCACCTCTGAGGAGTCGGTTCCAGTGACACGGGTGCTCATTGTCACGTCCGGAAAAGACCGGATCCGTTGAGCTTTGTCGCTACCCGTGGTGTTAGTTTGCTGAGCTGATTCGCAGATGAGCAGAGCGGAGCGACGGAGCGATGGGTCGAGGGGCCAAGACCGAAGGCGCGGGCATACGCCGCTTCTTCACCTGGAAGAGACTGCTGGGCACCTTCTTCGGGCTCTGCCTGCTCGCGCTGGGCGCGTTCTACGTCGTGTACCTGCTCGTCGCGGTGCCCTCGGCCAACGCCCAGGCGACGATGCAGAGCAACGTCTACCGGTACAGCAACGGCAAGATCCTGGCCCGTACCGGGGAGGTCAACCGCGAGATCGTGGGCCTCGACAAGATCCCGGACGAGGTGGAGAAGGCGTTCGTCGCCGCCGAGAACAAGACCTTCTACCAGGACTCCGGGGTCGACTTCGTGGGCACCGCCCGCGGCCTGCTCAACACCCTCCAGGGCAAGGGCAAGCAGGGCGGCTCCACCATCACCCAGCAGTACGTCAAGAACTACTACCTGGACCAGGACCAGACGGTCAGCCGCAAGCTCAAGGAGCTGGTCATCTCCCTGAAGGTCGACCAGCGCATGGACAAGGACGACATCCTCGCCGGGTACATGAACACCAGCTACTACGGCCGCGGCGCGTACGGCGTCCAGGCCGCCGCGCAGGCCTACTACGGCGTCGACGCCGAGAAGCTGACCGTGTCCCAGGGCGCCTACCTCGCCGCGCTCCTCCAGGCGCCCAACCAGTACGACTGGGCCATCGCGAGCGACACCGGCCGCAAGCTGGCCACCGAGCGCTGGAACTACGTCCTGGACAACATGGTCGAGGAGGGCTGGCTCGGCCGCTCCGCTCGCGCGCAGCAGAAGTTCCAGGTGCCGCAGAAGCCCAAGGCCGCACCCGGCATGGAGGGCCAGACCGGTTACCTCGTCTCGGCCGCCAAGCAGGAGCTCGTCGACCAGGGCATCAGCGAGAAGGACATCGACGCCGGCGGCTGGACCATCACGCTCAACATCGACGAGAAGCGGCAGAAGGAGCTCGTCGAGGCGGTCGACGAGCAGCTGGAGTCCCGCCTCGACCGCGAGGACGACGCGGTCGACGCCACCGTCCAGGCCGGCGCCACCTCCGTCGACCCCAGAACCGGCAAGGTCGTCGCGCTGTACGGCGGCGTCGGCGCCACCGAGCACTGGATGTCCAACGCCACCCGCCGCGACTACCAGCCCGCCTCCACCTTCAAGCCGCTCGTCTTCGCCTCCGCCCTGGAGAACGGCGCCGAGACGCAGAACGGCGACGAGATAGGGCTCGGCACGATCTACGACGGCACCAGCCGCCGCCCCGTCGAGGGCAGCGAGACGCCGTTCGCCCCGCAGAACGAGGACGACCGCAGCTACGGCCCGGTCACCGTGCAGGAGGCGATGAACAAGTCCATCAACTCGGTCTTCGCCCAGATGATCGTGGACGCCGAGCCCGCCGAGGTGAAGAAGACCGCCCTCGCCCTCGGCATGAAGGACAGTGACGGCTTCGTCGAACAGCCCGCGATGTCCCTCGGCACCATGGGCGCCTCGACCTGGGACATGGCCGGGGTGTACGCCACCCTCGACAACCACGGCAAGAAGGTCACCCCGACGATCGTCAAGTCCGCCGAGCACAAGGACCGGACCTTCGAGCGCACCGAGCCCCCGGTCGGCGGCCGGGTCATCAGCCGCGAGAGCGCCGACACCGTCACCGCCGCCCTGACCGGGGTCGTGCGCAACGGCTCCGGCCACGAGGCCAGCACCTCCGCGTACCAGGCGGCCGGCAAGACCGGCACGTCGGAGAACAACAAGTCGGCCTGGTTCGCCGGGTACACGCCCGAACTGACCACCGTCGTCGCCCTGTTCGGCGAGGACGCCGACAAGGGCCGGCAGGTCACCCTGACCGGCACCGCCGGCTCCGGCCGCGCGAACGGCGGCGGCTTCCCCGCCCGCATCTGGGCCGACTACACGCTGGCCGCCCTCGACGGCGGCTCCGACGCCCGGTTCGACCTGGACGTCGCCGAGACGGCCCCGCCCCGGTCCGGCCCGACGGCCTCGCCCACCGAGGAGCCGACGGAGACCGAGTCGCCCACCGAGGAGCCGACGGAGACCGAGTCGCCCACCGAGGAGCCGACCCCGACGCGTACGCCGTCCACCCCGACGCGCACGCCGACGGTCCCGACTCCGACCGGCACACCGACCGGCACCCCGACCGACGACGACGGCGACACCACCGGCACCACCTCCGGCGGCGACGGCGACCCGACCGGGGACCCCGGCGACGGCGACCCCGGCGGCCCCGGCGACCAGAAGCCGCCCCAGCCGTGACGTGACCCCGGTACGACGACGGTGGCCGGGCCCCGCACCAGGGGCCCGGCCACCGTCACATCACGCGCGGACGCGCCTCAGATCCGCGTCGGCAGCTCGAACCAGACCACCTTGCCGGTCGACAGCCGGGTCGCCCCCCACCGCCGGGCCAGCCGGTTCACCAGGAACAGGCCGCGCCCGCCCTCGTCGGTGTCCCGGGCCCGCCGCTGGCGCGGCAGCTGCGGCGAGTCGTCACCGACCTCGCAGCGCAGCACGTCCGTGCGCAGCAGCCGCAGCGTCACCGGCCGCTCCGCGTACCGCACCGCGTTGGTGACCACCTCGCTGACCAGCAGCTCGACGCTGTCCGCCAGGTCCTCCAGGTCCCAGCGGGCCAGGGCCCGCCGGGCCAGGCGCCGGGCCCGGCCGGGCGCCTGCTCCTCCGGCTCCAGGAACCAGTAGGCGACGTCGCTCGGCGCGATCCCGTCGAAGCGGGCGGCGAGCAGCGCGATGTCGTCGTCCCGGTCGCCCGGCCCGAGCATGTCCAGGACGTCGTCGCAGAGCGCCTCCAGCGGCGGCGAGTGGTCCGGGCCGGTCAACTGGGCGGTGGCGGCCAGCCGCTCGCGCAGTTGCTCTATCCCCGTCCACACGTCGCGCAGCCGCGACTCGACGAGCCCGTCGGTGTAGAGCAGCAGGGTCGCCCCGGCGGGGGCGTCCAGCTCCACCGCCTCGAAGTCCACGCCGCCCACGCCGATCGGCGCGCCCGGCGGGACGCGCAGCACCTCCGCCCGGCCGCCCAGGTGGAGCAGTATCGGCGGCGGGTGACCGGCGTTGGCGATCGTGATGCGGTGCGCGACCGGGTCGTACACCGCGTACAGGCAGGTCGCCATGCGGTTCTCGCCGAGCCGCTGGGCCTGCTCGTCGAGGTGGTGCAGCACTTCCTGCGGCGGCAGGTCGAGTCCGGCGAGGGTCTGCGCGGTGGTGCGCAGCTGGCCCATGATCGCGGCGGACGTCATGGAGTGGCCCATGACGTCGCCCACGACCAGGGCGACCCGGCTGCCGGGCAGCGGGATAGCGTCGTACCAGTCGCCGCCCACCCGGGCCGTCTCGGCCGCCGGGAGGTAGCGGGAGGCCAGCTTCACGCCGGTCGGCTGCGGCAGGTTCTCCGGCAGCATGGTGCGCTGGAGCTCGTCGGCGATGTACGCCTCGCGTCCGTACAGCACCGCCTTGTCGATGCCGAGCGCCGTGTGCGTCGCCAGCTGGGCGGCGACCAGCAGGTCGTTCGGCTCGAACGGCGGCCGGTCCGGGCGGCGCAGGAAGACGGCCGCGCCGATCACCCGGCGGCGGCCTCGCAGCGGCGCGAGGATCGCCCGGTGCCCGGACGGTACGGAGCGCCCGTCGCCGAGCAGTTCGGGCAGCGCGGCGCGGGCGGCCGCCGAGTCGCCGAAGACCGGGCGTACGCCACGGAGGACCTCGGCGAGGGCGCCGCCCGCCTGGACCTCGCACAGCTCGGCCGCCGGGCCGAGGTCGAGGTCGGTCTCCGGGTCGGCCGCCGACAGGCCGAGGTCGGTCTCGTCGTCGGTTAAACGCAGCCTGTCGGTACGGCGCAGGCGCAGGACGAACGGGTCGACGGGGCGCTCGTCGCCGACCGGGAGCGGGTCGCGGAGGTAGACGAGGATCGCGTCGGAGAAGGTCGGCACGGTGGCCCGGCACAGGCCGAGCACGATCTCGTCCAGGTCGATGCCGCGGGCGATCCGCCGCGTGGCGGCGCCCACGAACCGCAGCCGGTCGCCCTCGCGCCGCGTGGCCGCCACGGGCTCCCTGCCCCCGCCGGCCGCGGCGGGACCGCCCTGCACGGGCAGCGCGTCCAGCGGCCCGCCCGCGCCGGCCGGCCCACCGCCGCGCGCGCCGACGGGCCCGGCCCCCGGACCGCCGCCGGATCCCGTCCGGGAGCCGCCACCGGCTCCGGTACCGTTTTCGGCTCCCGCGCCGCCCGGGCCCGTACCGCCACCGGGACCCGCGCCCGCTTCCGGCATGTGGCCGTCCTGTCCGGCCCCGCGGCCGGCCGCGTGTCCCGCAGCGCCGCCGGCGTGCCCCGCCGCGCCGCGCTCCGGTCCGCCCGTGTGGCCCGGCCCGGCCGGTGCGGCGGTCGCCGGGGCCTGGGCGGCACCCGCGCGCGGCGCGGACAGCGGCGCGGGCACGGGCGGCGCGGCGGGGGACGGAGGCGTCTCCTGCCGCGACCGGGTGCGTTCCTGCGGCCGGGCAGCCAGGGGCTGCCGGCCTTCGTGGGAGGTGGGATGCTCCGTCACGCGTGGGATTCCGTCCGTCCGGGCCGGTAGTGCGATGCGATCGCTCTGTCAGGCGCTATACCCGCTCTGAGGGCGGCGTCGACAGGGGGTGACGGATCCGGGCACGGATCAGGCACGGTCCACCCCCTCCAAGGATGACTTACGGTCAGTTCCTGGTCTTTGCTCAGTCGTTACTGTTCCGCGAACGTGCGGAGGACGATCCTACGTTTGCACCCCAGGGGCGCATCAAGGGTCTCACGGAGCCGTGCGCGCCGGGGAGCGATCCCAGTCCGAGGGCAATTCGGGCACCGCCCAGCCCGGGTTCGGCCGCCAGTTCTCCCAGCCGTCCGCGAACGGCGCGCCCCAGGAGCGGATCACCTCGACCGCCGCCCGCCCCGCCTCCCGTACCCGCCGGGCCTGTGCGGGGCCCATCAGGCCGCTGCGCTGGGCCTGGGCGAACTCGTCCTCGTCGCGCCACAGCCAACTGCGATCGGGGTACACCGAGATGTCGAGGAAGTGGTCCTCGGAGTCGACGCCGTCCGCCCATCGGGTGCGCGGCTCCTCCAGGTTGACGTACCAGCTGCGGAACCGCCAGCCGCGCTCCCAGAACAGCCACACCGACCAGGGCTCGTCCGGCCGGGCCAGCTTCAGCACGCCCGCGCCCTCCCACCGGGTGCGCACGGTGGTGCGCGGCGCGGTGTACCGGGTGGCGAGCGGCTCCTCGTGGACGGGGGTGCCGTCGGCGAGCACCGGTTTGACGCACTCGGTGCCCGGCGCCATCCACACGGCGAGCACGTCGTCGGTGTCCCGGACGACGGTCACCGGCCGGCAGATGTGGATGTGGCCGTCCGCGTTGTCCCGGTAGCGCCACAGGATCCGCGCGCCCGGCGCCCAGCGCGCACCGCCGCAGCGCGTTCCTCTCCCTGTCGTCGTCTCGGCTGTCATGCGCAGATCTTAGGTCGTTGCCGTGACGTCTCGCCCGGCCCGCGGCGCCCCGCACGCACGGTGCGCCTCCGGCCGCGCGGCGCCCCGGATCACCGCCGGCGGGCTCGGAGGCGTATGGAGCACCAGGTCAGGGCCGGGTCATCCGCAGGACGTCCAGGGCCTCGTCGAGCTGCTGGAGCGTCAGGTCGCCCCGCTCCACGTACCCCGACGCGATGACGACCTCGCGGATCGTCCTGCGCTCGGCGAGGGACTTCTTGGCGACCTTCGCCGCCTCCTCGTAACCGATGTACTTGTTGAGCGGGGTGACGACCGAGGGGGACGACTCGGCGTACTCGCGCGCCCGCTCCACGTTGGCGGTGATGCCGTCGACCGTGCGGTCCGCCAGCAGGCGCGCGGCGTTGGCGAGGAGCCGGATCGATTCCAGCAGGTTCTTGGCGATGACCGGGAGCATGACGTTCAGCTCGAAGTTCCCGGCGGCGCCGGCCGCCGCGACCGTGGCGTCGTTCCCGGTCACCTGGGCGGCCACCATGAGCACGGCCTCCGGGATGACCGGGTTGACCTTGCCGGGCATGATCGACGAGCCGGGCTGGAGGTCGGGGAGATTGATCTCGGCCAGGCCGGTGCGGGGGCCGGAGGCCATCCAGCGCAGGTCGTTGCAGATCTTGGTGAGGGAGACCGCGATCGTCCGCAACTGCCCGGACGTCTCGACGAGCCCGTCCCGGGCGCCCTGCGCCTCGAAGTGGTCGCGGGCCTCGGTGAGCGGCAGCCCGGTCGCTCCGGCGACCTCGGCGATGACGGCGGCGGAGAACCCGGGCGGGGTGTTGATGCCGGTGCCGACCGCCGTGCCGCCCAGCGGCAGTTCGGCCAGGCGGGGCAGCGAGGCGCGCAGCCGCTCGACGCCGTACCGGACCTGGGCGGCGTAACCGCCGAACTCCTGGCCGAGGGTGACCGGGGTGGCGTCCATCAGGTGTGTCCGCCCGGACTTGACGACGTCCGCGAATTCGGCTGATTTCCGCCCCAGGGAGGCGGCCAGGTGTTCGAGGGCGGGGATGAGGTCCCGGGTGACGGCGGCGGTCGCGGCGATGTGGATGGAGGAGGGGAAGACGTCGTTGGACGACTGGGACGCGTTGACGTGGTCGTTGGGGTGGACGGCGTCCGGGCGGCCGAGGCGCTCGCCGGCGAGGGTGGCGAGGACCTCGTTGGTGTTCATGTTGGACGACGTGCCCGAGCCGGTCTGGAAGACGTCGACGGGGAAGTGGTCGTCCCAGCGGCCCTCGGCGACCTCGGCGGCGGCCTCCTGGATGGCGTCGGCGACCTCCCGGTCAAGGACGCCCAGCTCCGCGTTGACCTTCGCCGCCGCGGCCTTGATCCGGGTCAGGGCCTCGATGTGGGCCCGCTCCAGGCGCTGCCCGGAGACGGGGAAGTTCTCCACCGCCCGCTGGGTCTGGGCCCGCCACTTGGCGTGGGCGGGGACGCGCACCTCACCCATGGAGTCGTGCTCGACGCGGTAGTCCGGGTCATCCGTCATGGTCGTCAAACCTCCTGCGAAGTTGAGCACTTGTCTTGTTCTGCGTATTCCCAAGCCCCGTACCGGCCAGTAAAAACCCTGGGTAACCCCACTTCCAGGAGGCGCAATGACGCGCACCGGTAGCAGAGCCGGGTTCGGGCTCCGATGGACGGTCGCGGCAGCGGCCGCGCTCGCCGCCGCCCTCGGCCAGGCGACCGCCGCCACCGCGGTGGACGCCCCCCGCGCCACCGCATCCGTACCACTGCCGCCCGAGCTGGAGGCGATCCGCGCCGCCGAGGCCGTGAAGCTGTACGGCAGTCCCGCCGAACGGCCGCTCGCCGAGCGGAAGACCGGACTGGTCTCCCTGGGCGACAGCGAGATCTCGGGCGAGGGCGTCGGCACGTACGAGCCCCCGACCAACGGACCCGACAACTGGTGCCACCGCTCGCCCCAGGCGGCCGTCCACCGCACCGGCATCCCCGCCGACGTCACGTACAACGTCTCGTGCTCCGGCGCCGCCACGACCAACATCCGCGCCGGCGGCGGCAAGCAGTACGCCGACGAACTCGTCCAGAGCGACAACCTCGCCGTCAAGGCCCGCAACACCCGCGTCAAGATGGTGCTGCTGGTGGCCGGAGCCAACGACGACCTGCAGTTCGGCCCGGTGATGACCGACTGCGTCACCCGCTACCTCACCCTCCAGGGACCGTGCGAGCCGAAGTACGCCCCCGGCTGGCAGGCCCGCGTCGACGCCCTCGTACCCAAGGTGGAGGGGACGATCCGCGACCTGCGGACCGTGATGCGTGACGCCGGGTACGCCGACGACGACTACAAGCTCGTCGTCATGGGCTACCCCAGCCCCATCGGCCCCGACTTCCACGACAACCCGAACTTCCCCGGCAAACTCGCCTGCGGCGGCCTCGGGTACGACTCCGACACCGTCTGGGGCCGCAACACCGCCGTACCCGCCTTCGAGCGCGGCATGCGTCGCGCGGCGGCGAACGCCGGCGCCGTGTACCTCGACAACTCCCGGCTGTTCCACGGGCACGAGGTCTGCATGGAGGACGCCTGGGCCCGCGGCCTGTACATCGACCTGTCCAAGCCCGGCCTGCCGGACGAGAACTCCGTCCGGCAGTCCTTCCACCCGAACGCGGCCGGCCACGCCGCCTTCGCCTCCTGCCTCACCCAGCTGTACGCCGCGGACGTGCGCGAGGCCGGCTGCGCCGACCCCGCGTCGACCGGCAGGCCGGTGCTGCTGCCGGGGGCCTGGGACGACCGGTTCGCCCCGCTGCGCGGCGAGGCCACCGGCACCTGCGTGGACGTCGCCGGGGCGGTCACCCGCAACGGCACGGCGGTCGGCGGCTGGGACTGCCACGGGGGCCGCAACCAGGACTGGTGGTACGACCCGGCCCGTGGCTCCGTCCACACGGCGCTCACCCACGACCGGTGCCTGGACGTGCCGGGCGCCGCCTACCAGGCGGGCAGGGCCCTGGTGCTGTGGAACTGCTCGGGCGCGGCCAACCAGCGGTTCGTCCGCGAGGGCGCGACGCTGCGCCCGGCCGCGGCGCCGGCCCTGTGCGTCACCCTCGCCGCGGCGAAGGACCCGCTGCGGCTCCAGCCCTGCGACGGCACGGCGCGGCAGCGGTTCGCGTAACCCCCGTACCCGCGGGCGCGCGGTACGCGGGCAGCCTCCGGTCCGCGGGGGAGCGCCCGGATCCGCGGGGCGCGGTACGCGTACGGGCCCGGCCACCGCGACGGTGACCGGGCCCGTACGCACCGGGCTCGCGCGGAGCTGCGCCAGGCCGGGGCCGCGCACCGGGATCGACGTGAACGTCGGGGCGGGAGCCGGGTCCTGGAAGAAGTCGTTCGACTTGTTCATCTTGCGTGGACCCCCGTACGATCGCCGCCATGATCAAGCACCCGAGGGTCCTGGGCGCTGTCCGCCTGTCCATCCTCAAGGACGACACCACCAGTCCCGAGAAGCAGCGGCAGGCCGTAGAGCACTGGACTGCTGGCCCCGCCGTGGACGGTCGCATAGCGGGCTGGGCGGAAGACCTGGATGTGTCCGGTGCGATGCACCCCTTCAAGCGACCAGGACTCGGTCCTTGGTTCAACGAGCGGGCCGACGAGTGGGATGTGTTGGCCGTCTGGAAGCTCGACCGCCTCAGCAGGAAGGCGGGTCACTTCGCCGAGGTCTTCGAGTGGTGCCAGAAGTACGGGAAGTCCATCGTGTCCGTGACCGAGGGCATCGACATGTCCACCCCCATGGGCAAGATGTTCGCTCAGATCATCGCCGCCTTTGCCGAGGGCGAGTTGGACACCATCCGCGCCCGCGCTCTCTCTGGCTCGGCCGCTCGTAAGGCCAAGGGCGTCTGGATCGGTGGCGTCGAACCGTACGGGTACCGCTTCGAACGGCAGGAAGGCGGCGGAAAGAAGCTGGTTCAGGAGCCCAAGTATGCGGAGCTATTCAGCGAGATTGTCGAGCTGCTGAAGGGTGACTGGTCGTCGTACAAGATCGCGCTTGATCTGAATAAGCGTGGCGTTCCCACCTGGCGGGATCATCTTCGAATCGTGAAGGGGGAAGATCCGAGGGGCGTTGCCTGGACTGCCAACGCGATTCGTGCCATAGCCATGAATCCCACGGTGGCCGGCATCTACACGTACAAGGGTGAGAACGTCGTAGACGAGAATGGCGAGAACGTTCGGATCACTGATGATCCGTTGATGAATTTTGCCGAGTGGTCGGAATTCGTGGCCGCGCTCAAGAGTGATCGCCCGGTTAGGCGGTCCACCCCTTCCCGGTCGATGCTCGGCGGTGTGGCTACCTGCCAGGGGTGCGGCGCCCGGATGTCGTCCAATAAGAAGACGAAGCCGAATGGCCGCGTGCATCACTACTACGCCTGCAACAACGTCAATACCGGAACGTGCCCTAACCCTGGCCGCATTCGGCGCGATGACCTAGTGTCCTGCGCCGGGAATTCGATTAAGATATGAGGCCAGGCGTTCGAGGATCTCGTCGGCGCTCTTCGTCCATGTGAAGGGGCGGGGGTTCT